>CABUIO010000004.1 GCA_902491625.1 uncultured Porphyromonadaceae bacterium
ATAAAAATCTACCAATCTGACAAATAATCAGTTAGCTATTTTCTGAATGTTCCTAATTATTTCAGCTTGCTTAAGATGGTAGACATTCAGCCTCGGCGGAAGGTCTCGAATGTCTGCTATTTTCTTCGCCCAATCTTTTGCCTGAGAGAAAATATCGGTCACATAAAATCCGGGACCAAAATCCAGATTCGGCCTGCCGACATTTACCTTGGGATGTTGTATAATGTCGGTTCCTCCATGATAAACGGTCAATACATCATACATAACAGAGCTTGTTATTTGATTCTCGTTTATGAAGGACTTCTTTCAATTCTTCGACTATGTTCTCCATACTTTCTGTGTGAAGTACCTCATAGTGAGAAAGGATATATCCTTCTGTCATGTCTGCATTTTCCAAGCGGGCAAACATTTCTATAGAGTCAAAATTTTCTTCTTCAGCCAATGCTTCGATACACTGGGAGAGGAATCCGAATTTGATCTCTTCCTTGTCAAGCCTGATCCAAGTCTTGTTTGTATATATGTCTTTTTCTTCTTTCATTATAATAGTCGGTTGGTTAGGCGAGTTCGATGACTTCGAGTCGGCTGATGGAATTGGGTGCCTGAGCGTCGAGGGTGAGGCGGATGAGGGTTCGCTTGGTCTGCCATCCCTGTTTGCCGGCGGCGCCGGGATTTACGTGCAATAGGTCGAGTTTCGGGTCGGGCATCACTCTGAGAATATGGCTGTGGCCGCATACCATCAGGCCGATGCGGTTGTCGATGAGCATCTGTTTGATTCCCGGCGCGTAGCGCCCGGGATAGCCTCCGATGTGGGTGAGAAGCACGTTGACGCCTTCGACGGTGAAGATTTCCACTTCGCGACAACGGCGGCGCACTTCACCGGAGTCGATGTTGCCGAAGACAGCCCGCACCTTTGGTCCGAGGGATTCGAGGTCTTCGAGCAGTCCTATGTCTCCAATGTCTCCGGCGTGCCAGATTTCGTCACAGTCTCCGAGATATTTCGCAAATTTAGCGTCCCGGCATGAATGTGTATCGCTAATTATTCCTATCCTCTTCATGTGTGCAAAGTTACAAAAAATTGGGGACGAACAAATTCTGTCATGAAATTGTCCGCCCCCAGGATCTTTTCATTCTATCGAGCGATCAGTAGCGTGTTTCGATTACGTTCCAGTCGACGATGTCCCAGAGCTTGTTGAGATAAGTGGCACGCAGATTCTGGTAGTCAAGATAGTAGGCGTGTTCCCAAACGTCGAACACAAGCAGCGGTTTGAGTCCGTCGGTCAACGGATTGCCGGCGTTGCTTGTCGCGGTGAGGAAGAGCTGTCCGGATTCGTCTTCGCTGAGCCATACCCAGCCGCTTCCGAAGACTGCGGCACCGGCTGCTTCGAACTGTTTCTTGAATTCGTCAAACGATCCGTAGGTCTCGTCAATCTTTCTGCGCAGATCGCCTTCGGGTTCCTTCTTGCCGTCGGGGTTGAACTGGAAGAAATACAGCAGATGGTTCAGAGCCTGAGAGGCATTGTTGAACAAGGCGCCATCGGAGGTCTTTACAATCTCTTCCAGCGATTCGTCGGCGTATGAGGTGCCTTCGATAAGTCGGTTGAGATTGTCGATATAAGTCTTCTCATGCTTGCCATAATGGTATTCAATAGTCTCCTGACTGATGACCGGAGCAAGAGCATCGGGTGAATAAGGTAATTTGGGCTGTTCGAATTTCATAGTCTTTAAATATAAGAGTGTGTTTAAGTGTTATAGAGTATGTTTAAATATTGTTTTTTCAGTTTTTGATCCGGTTGATAAGACGTGAGATAGCGTCTGCCACGCTCTCGTCTTCTCCTGCGACAGAGCTGTCGGCAGCCACACCTTCAGCTCCTGCTGCCAGAACACCCTCCACGTTGTCGGCTGTGATGCCTCCGGCGGCGGCGAGAGGTTTGTCGCTTCGGGCGTTGCGCAGGATCGCGGCGATGGCTGCCAATACGTCGAGATGTTCCGCATCCTTCTCGAAAAGCGGCTCCATGCGGAAATAGTCCACATCGAAGTGCATGTTGCGCTCCACTTCATCCTGATTGCGGACACTTATGCCGATGATCGGTCCGGCCTCAAGCTCCATGCGAGCCGCCGACGCCGGCATGTCTCCCTCATAGAGCTGAACTCCGTCAACTCCTGTTTTCTTGGCAAGTGTGACGCGGGATGCAATGGTCAATGTGGCCTCCTTCTCCTTGGCAAGAGGTTTAACCTTTTCGATCACACTTTCAAGTATTTCATCGCTTATCTCTGCGGGAGCCTTGATTTCGATCCATTTGCACCCTGCGTCGAGCGCGGTGCGTGTCTGATTCAGAATATCGTTGGTTTCGGAAGATTTTACTATATATTGCAGCATAACTTTCGGATTATGTTTCTCAATAATTTTAACACATCAGTATCCTGAAATGTTTGCAATGCGATAGCAAATATGGAAAAGTGAATCACCCGACCTTGAAAAGAATCAGGGTCGGGTGATAAGTTATATTGTAAGATTCCAGTCTGCCTTAGGATCAGAACCAACGTGTGTAGGCGAAGTCCTGACGGTGGGGCAGAAGGTTGTTCTTGGGATACATGCGCAGACTATAGCGATATACGCCGGCGTCGTCGATTGTGGTGTCGAGGTTGTAGGTGAGAACACCGTGGTCATCCTTGACAACCTTGAGGTCACGTGTGCCGGAGAATGTCTCCTTGCCGTCGTGTTCCTTGTAGATTACGAGCTCGACGCCGATCGATTTGCCGAGGCCCTTGGTGTCGATCACACATGAGCAGTCGAACTTGGAGCCTGTGCGCACTGCAGTCTTGCTGTTGAGGTCGCCGCCGAGATTGACGCTGATCACCTCGATCTGATCCCACTTGGAGGCAACTTCCTCTTTCCAGTTGACGATCTCGCGGGCAACCTTGAAGTCGTTGGCTACGAGCTTGGCAGCACGTTTTGCCTCGGGCTCGTAGAAGCGGCTGATGTAGTCGTCGAGCTGACGCTTCATGGTGAAGTGGGGTGCGATGTGGCCGATGCTGCGCTTGATATACTGGATCCACTCGGGGCTGTAGCCCTTGGAGTTCTTTGCGAAGTAGAGAGGCACGATCTCGTTCTCCAGCATTGTGTAGATTGTGGCTGCGTCAAGCTTGTCCTGCTGTGCCTGATCTGTGTAAGTACGCTTGTCGGTGAGTGCCCATCCGGCCTTCTCGTCGAAGCGATAGCCTTCATACCACCATCCGTCGAGCACGGAGAAGTTGAGCACGCCGTTCATCTCGGCCTTTTCGCCTGATGTTCCGGATGCCTCCAGAGGACGTGTGGGGGTGTTGAGCCAGATATCTACGCCGGTGACGAGACGCTTGGCCACGATCATGTTGTAGTCCTCAAGGAAGATTATCTTGCCGAGGAACTGGGGCATGCGGCTGATCTCGACGATACGCTTGATGAGTCCCTGGCCTGCGCCGTCGGCGGGGTGAGCCTTGCCGGAGAAGACGAACTGTACGGGGAACTGCTCGTTGTTGACGATGCGGGCGAGACGGTCGAGGTCGGTGAAGAGGAGGTGTGCGCGCTTGTAGGTGGCGAAGCGGCGTGCGAAACCGATGATGAGGGCATTAGGATTGATCTTGTCGACAATCTTCATCACCTGTGTGGGATCGCCTTGATTTGCAAGCCATTTCTCCTTGAAGTCACGCTTCACGAAGTTGATGAACTTGTTCTTCATCGTCATGCGCATGTTCCAGATCTGCTCGTCGCTTACCTTGAAGATGCCCTCCCATGCCTTGGGATCGCTCTGATGCTCAAACACCTGATCGCCAAGCTTTTCGGCGTAGAATGCCTTCCACTCGGAAGCTGCCCATGTGGGCATGTGGACACCGTTGGTGACGTAGCCCACGTGGCTTTCCTCGGGGCTGTAGCCTTTCCAAACACCGGCGAACATCTTCTTGGAAACCTCGCCGTGGAGCCAGCTTACGCCGTTGGCCTCCTGGCATGTGTTGAGGCAGAACACGCTCATGGAGAAGCGCTCGTTGGTGTTGGGGTTCTCGCGTCCCATGTTCATGAGGTCATTCCACGAGATGCCGAGTTTAGCGGGGTATTCACCGAGATATTTGCCGAAGAGAGGCTCCTCGAAGTAGTCGTGTCCGGCGGGCACCGGAGTGTGGACTGTGTATAGAGAAGAAGCGCGCACGACCTCAAGGGCTACGTTGAAGGGAAGGTGATCCTTCTGGACGAAGTCAACGAGACGCTGGAGGTTCATCAGGGCGGCGTGGCCTTCGTTAGCGTGGTAGATGTCGGTGTGGATGCCGAGTTTGTTGAGCATGAGCACACCGCCGATGCCGAGGAGATACTCCTGCTTGATGCGGTTCTCCCAGTCGCCGCCGTAGAGGGCGTGGGTGATGGGACGGTCGAACTCGGAGTTCATGTCGAAGTCCGTGTCAAGCAGATATAGCTTCATGCGGCCAACGTTCACGCGCCATACGTGGGCGTAGATGATGCGACCGGGGTAGGGCACTTCGAGAATCATCGGCTGGCCGTCGCTGTCGAGCACCTGCTCGATGGGGAGCTGGTCGAAGTTCTGAGCCTCATAGTTGGCGATCTGCTGGCCGTCGATGGAGAGGGTCTGCGAGAAGTAGCCGTAGCGGTAGAGGAAACCGACAGCCGTCATGTTGACTTTAGAGTCGGAGGCCTGCTTTATATAGTCGCCGGCGAGCACACCGAGACCGCCACTGTAGATCTTGAGGCAGTTGCAGAGTCCGTATTCCATGGAGAAATAGGACACGGAGGGAATGTCCTTGCGCATAGGCTCCGACATGTAGGCCTTGAAATCCGCATAGACATCCTTGATGCGCTGCATCATTGCCTTGTCGGCCATCACCTCTTTGCAACGCGCTGAAGAGATGCGCTGGAGCATCATCACAGGGTTCTCGCCGGTGGCACGCCAGAGGTCGTGGTCAAGATCGCGGAAGAGCGACTTGCCCTGACTGTTCCATACCCACCAGAGATTCTTGGAAAGCTCCTCCAGAGGTTTGAGCTCGTTGGGAAGAGCCGCCTTTACGGTGATGTCGCGCCAGGCAGGCTGATTAGTGTTGCTGACTTGAAGTTTCATTATAAAAATTTATTAGTTAAGTTTCTGTTTATAATATTGTTATGTCACATCTATGCCTTGGATGACGGCCATCTTTTGTCGCGATGGTCGTAGGCTATGGCAAAAGCGTTCAGATAATGCTTGATGAAGAGGCTCCAGTCCGCTTTCTCCGATGTCGCTGACGCGGCTTTGCGTATCGAAGCTGTTGTCTTTGCGTCGTCGGATGCAAGCTCGCTCACGGACGCTGCAATGGCAGCGGCAGCGGAGTCGTAGTTGGAGTCGGTGCGTGCCACGACGTGGCAGCCGCAGTCCTCGAAGCGGTTGTCGAAATTGGAGAGAATCCACTGGCCGAAACCGGCTTTGTCGGAGCTGACTGTCGGCACTCCGAAAGCGATGCTCTCCAGCGGAGTGTAGCCCCACGGCTCATAGTATGAGGGGAACACTGTGGCGTCAAGTCCGGGCATCATGTCGTAGTAGGCGATGTCGAGCACTCCGTCGCGTCCGTCAAGATAGCAGGGAAGGAAGACCACGGTCACGCGGTTGTCGTCCGAGCCGTTTATGTCCAGATCGCGGAGACGGCAGGTGATGCTGTCGGAATCCTCGTTGTGGAGTGTGTGGGTCAGGAAATTATTGCCCGCAAGTCTCGCATCCTCATGGCCGGAAAGAATCTCCTTCAGGTCCTGACGCGGTTCGTTGACCCAGGCGGGGACGAGAATGTAAGCGAGAATCTTTTTACCTTTATAATCCGGGTTGCCGGAAATCGCGCGGATTGAATCGATGAAGAGGTCGATGCCCTTGTTGCGGTATTCGTTGCGTCCGGAAGTCGCCACGATGAATGTGTCGTCGTCAGCGAAATCGCGTCCGGTCAGTGTATGTGCGATCTCCATGAATCTTTTGCGTGCCGCCTGACGCTGTGCGGCATATCTGCTCTTTGAGGGCACGAATCCCGGCTCGAATCCGTTGGGAGTCACGACGTCCGGAGTCTTGTCCAGAAGCTGTGTGCATTCTGCAGCCGTGACTTCACTTACTGTCGTGAAGCAGTCGGCGTTGTGGGCTGCGGCTTTTTCAAGGGAGTGTTTTGACTCCATGTTGAGCTCACGCGCCATCTGGTCGCCGTTGTAGCCGGTGAAATAGTCATATAGAGGCTTTCCGTTGCCGCAGATGCTTCGTCCGATGCTCGTGGCATGCGTGGTGAAGACTGTGGCGATGTCGGGCACAGTGTCCTCAAGGTGAAGCAGCCCCATCGCTGTCGTCCACTCGTCGAAATGAGCTATGGTCTTGCGGGGATCAACCTTGAGATGTCTGGTGATGGCGGCAATGACAATGGAGGCGGCGATAGAGAACGCGCACCCCTCCGGATAGTCGCCATAGGCGTGGAGGGAATCGACGCTGTAGCGTTCCCATGCACGTCCGTAGTAATTGTCGAGATTCGGGTAGACGCCATGGAACTTTACGAGTACCACAATCGGCGATCCCGGCACGTCCCAGCGTCCGACGCGAATGCGTATGCCGTAGGGCAGATTGCCGTCGAGGGCTTTCGACGCTCCGCGAAGCAAAGTCTTGTACTCCTTAAAATATGGCGAGGGATTTTCCTCCGACCAGACGTCGGGACCTATGAATACTACCTTATCCTTATATAAGGACTGTAGCGCCTTTGCTTTGGTGGAAAGTACCGTATAGATTCCTCCAATCTTGTTGCAGACCTCCCAGCTTGTCTCGAAAAGAAGCTCAACAGAAGGGATTGCAGGTTGAGGCATATAAGTCATAACTCTTTAGAGGGTATTTAGCTATTGCGTATATGTCGGCCGTTCCGATCTGGTGATCGCGGATCCGAATCGTCGCTCTATCTCTTTTATGGCTGCAAAATTAGTAAAATTTCTGAAAACCACAAAGAGACACGCCAAATTCTGTCCCGCAATATCTTGGAAAAAGGCTCTGAAGTATAGCTGAGTCGGCTTGAAACCGCCGTGGAAAGAGCTTTCCGACGAAATTTTTTTGCGGAAAAATATGGTGACATATCGGGCTGTCTCTGTGCGTTTTGCGTCTAGGGGAGGGAGGCGCGGTGGGGATCAATGTTAAAAAAACTCACCAAAATATTTGCATCTGAATGGAAAAGGTACTACCTTTGCACTCGCAAAAGGGAGGCAAGTCCACCCCGAGCAGGATGGCGGGATAGCTCAGCTGGTTAGAGCGTCGGATTCATAACCCGGAGGTCCCGAGTTCAATTCTCGGTCCCGCTACGATAGAAGCTGTGTCAGTTGATTCTGGCGCAGCTTTTTTTCTTTTTTGGGGTTGGGCTAATAGGGGCCGCAATAAGACCAATTAGCCTCCAGCGACAACAAAAAAAAGATGCTCCGTTGGGGAACATCTTCTTGGGGGAGGTCTCAACCAGATTCGAACTGGTGTGAACGGTTTTGCAGACCGGTACCTAACCACTCGGACATGAGACCATATTTTCTAAAGCGTCGCTTGGGGCGGTGAGCCTTTGCTTTTCCGCTTTTGCAGTGCAAAGTTAAGGCTAATTTTTAATCTGACCAAATTTTTTCGGTAGTTTTTTCGCTTGTATTTTTGAGTCGCTTGAATATCAGGATGTAAGAGAAGAGCCGTCGGACAGCATCAGATCCTTCGCGCGTATGCGAAAGATAACTCTCATTTTTTTTTGCTAACTTTACAGTCTCTAAGACCCCATCCCACAAATAATGTTAACGCAGGGGCGGGGGATTTTCGAGGAAATTCCGTAAGTTGAAGAGGGAACGATGCGGGCATCGTGACCGATGAGACTTGACGGAATTTGCCGAAAAGACACCGGAACGGGGTGGAGATAAGAAGACTTGTTAAACAAATTCACAAATCGACCTTGAAGAATCCACAAACAGTGTGCAATGCATCGCATCCTTTGATGCTTTTTACCCTTTGGTTCAGTCACATAGCCCGCTATGCTCCTGAACCTGCATGGCAAAAATCATCTAAAGCCTGCGACCCCTGCATTGACATTTTTTGCGGGATGGGGTCTTAAGATGGGAGCTGACTCTGACAATAAACGAATAGCGAAGAATTCGGTTTTTCTCTATCTGCGCATGTTGTTTGTGATGTGCGTGGCGTTCTATGTCTCGCGTATTGTCCTTGAGGCGCTCGGAGTCGTGGACTTCGGTATCTATAATGTGGTCGGCGGTCTCTCTACGGCTCTTGTCTTTTTTTCCTCGTCGCTTACAGGCACGACGCAGCGTTTCCTCAACGTGGAGCTTGGACGCGACAATGAGGAACGGACGTGCAAGGTGTTCAACATCAGCCTCCAGCTTTTCAGCGCCATAGCTATCGTCGTGCTGATTGTCGGCGCCACATTCGGCCGATGGTTCGTGGCTGAGAAGCTTAACATTCCCGCGTCACAGCGTGATGCGGCCGAGATGGTGCTTTACGCCACTACAATATCACTTTCCGCCACGTTTGTCTTTTCGGTCTACGAGTCGGTGCTGATAGCGCGTGAGAACATGAAGCTTTATGCCTACCTCGGCATCGTCGACGGACTTGCCAAACTCGGTGTCGCATTCATCATCACGCGTGTCCCTCATAGGCTTGAAACCTACGCATGGCTGCTTGCCGCTGTTCAGATATTCCCGAAACTTGTCATGGCGGTATATTGCAGGAGAAAGTATCCGGAAGTGCGCCATCATTGGGTGTGGGATCCGAAACTTGTCAAGGAGTTTCTCGGTTTCAGCGGATGGTATATCTACGGCTCTTCTATCTGGATGATAAACGAGGAGGGTATCAATGTGATTCTGAATCTATTCTTCGGCCCTGTCGTCAATGCGGCACGCGGTGTGGCATGGCAGGTCAACAATGCCGTGAGCAATTTCGCCAACAATTTCTTCATGGCAGTAAGACCGCAGATCATAAAGCGCTATGCCGCCGGGGAGAAAGAGTCGTTGCAGACATTGATTTTCTGTTCGACACGCCTGTCCTGGTATCTCTTCTGGATCTTCATCCTTCCGTTGTCGCTTAGGATCGGCTATGTGCTCGGGCTGTGGCTTGCCGATGTGCCCGATTACGCTTCGGTTTTTGTCTGCTGGACACTGATCTACACTATGGTCAACTCGCTCAACAATCCTATATGGACCGCCATGTCCGCCACCGGCAATCTGCGGCGTTCCGTTATCATCGGCAGCAATATGTTTCTGCTTGCGTTTCCGCTGAGTTATCTGGCGCTCCGGCTCCATGCTCCGGCATGGTGCGTCTATCCTTTGCTCTGTCTTGGTCGGCTCGCATTCCTTTTCAATACGATAAGCAATTTCTCCGCATACTCTGATGTGACCATCCGTATGTATTTGCGCAAGGTCTTCGCGCCGATACTTACAGTTTCGGCCGTGACAGCTGTCCTGTCGGTGTTGCTCAACTGGATCATTCCGGTGAATTTCCCCGGACTGATCGCATTCTCTGTCGGCTCCGGCACGATAACAGCATTTGTGGTGTATAGATTCGGAATCACGGAGACGGAGAGAGCTATGGTGCTCTCTATGATAAAAAAGATTACACACAGACAATGAACATAAGAAAGAAAATAAACCGGGCCTTTGAGTTGTGCGAAAAGTTTTTCTCGCTCAACTGGTTCAATCCGTTTGCGACACTATATCTGAATCTACGTTGTCTGCCACTCGGAGATGCGCTGCGATTTCCGGTGTGGGTGTTCGGACGTCCCAGGCTGATGAATCTCTGTGGCCGCATAGAGATAAAAGGTGAAGTGAAAAGCGGACTTGTATGGTTCAACCACGTTATTATAGGCTCTCCTTCCAACATGGGCGCGCAGTCGGAGCTTAATGTCGCCGGTACCCTGATTTTCCACGGCAAAGCGAGGATCCGTACCGGATGTAGAATCGTAGTCGACGGTGGTGCAGTTCTTGAATTTGGGAAAGGCCTGATTATGGGCGATTTTATCAATATCGGCTGTGCAAAGTCAATCCGCATTGGAGACTACGCGAGAATGGCTCATCGCTCTCAGATTTTTGACACCAATTATCATTATGTCGCAAATTTCAACAAAGGAATCGTTCCTCCGGTCTCGCGCCCAGTGGTCATAGGCAATGACTGCTGGATCTGCAACACGACTGCCATCACGGCAGGGGCTGTGATTCCCTCTGACACGATTGTGTCCAGCAACAGCCTTGTCAACAAGGATTTCTCATCAATCCCGCAATATTCCATCATCGGCGGATGTCCGGCGAAACTAATTGCTTCGGGATTCAGGCTCGTCAACAAACTCTCCAAGGAAAGGGAAATTACTGCGTTCTACAACGAACATTCCGGCGAGCTTTACACAATCCCTGAAGATCTCAAGGAATCCGAATGGTTTGACTGAATTTCAATTGCTTTCGGAAAAAGATGAAGCCGGTCATAGTTTTTGACAATATCGTCTACTCTTTGCAGAAGTCCGGAGGAATTTCCGCTTTCTGGAGCAATCTGACGAAAAGGGTAGAGGTTTCGGGCCTTTTCGATTGCCGCTATGTGGAATATCCCGGCGCTTCCGACAACATATTCAGGCGCGAGCTGGAGATCCCACTCGAAAGAATAGTTCGCGGACGTCATCTGCCTTTCGGAGTCGAGAGAATTCTTGAACCGCTGCTTCCTCCTGACATTCTCAAACGTCCTTTCCTGTTCCATTCGTCCTATTACCGCACTTTCACCCACCGCAATGCCCTCAATGTCGTGACATTCCATGACCTCACGCATGAGCATGGCGGCGACGGTAATTTTTTGACGCGTCCCTTGATGCGGCGACAGCATGAGAACGCCATCAGGAATAGCCGCCACATTGTCTGTGTCAGTCATTGCACTCTCGAAGATGTGAAGGCTACTTTTCCCAAGTATGCCGACACACCTATGAGTGTGGCCTATAATGCTCCTGTCAATCACGAAGATAAAGGTATGGAAAACATTCCGGTTGGCGACTATCTGCTATTCGTAGGCGCGAGAGATGACTATAAGAACTTTAGATTCGCGGTGGCACTTGCGGCGCGATGCGCGATGAAACTGCGAGTGGCCGGAGCGCCGCTGACGTCAGCCGAAAGGCGGATGATTGCGGCTCTTGACGCAGATGTCAATCTTCATGTTTTCCCGGACAATGTGGAAATGTGTCGCCTTTATCGCGGTGCGAGGGCGTTGGTTTTCATGTCGGAATTTGAAGGCTTCGGTATTCCGATCGCGGAAGCGCAGTCCTTGGGATGTCCGGTGATCGGATTGCGTCGGTCCGCTGTTCCGGAGATTGCCGGCGAGGGTGCCATCCTGTTTGACAGTCTTGACATGGAAAAGGTTTGCGAGGCCGTGAAGATACTTGCAGATCCGGAGTTTAGAAGCCGCCTGAAGGCATCGGGAAAAGAAAATGTACTACGGTTTGACTGGGACAGAACCGCAGCCCACTACATTGCCGTCTATCACAGTCTGCTTACGTCGCGTCGTTAGCCTTCGATGGCGCGGTAGACCTTTTCAAGTACTTTGTCTGTCCTGAACTGTTGCGAGGCCTCCAAGGCCTTGCGCGAAAGTTCCTCAGCCATTTCCTGTGAATTGAGCACTGACTCGATGCCGTCGGCGAGTGCTTCGGGTGTCAGCGCTGTCAGAACTCCCACGCCATCTTTGAGAAGTTCGCCGGAGCCTGTGATGTGGGTCGATACGATCGGTTTGCCAAGAACCATCGCCTCGCAGACTACCGTAGGATAGCCTTCGGTGTCGGAGGACAGTACGAAGATATCGGATGCCGCGATGTAAGGGTAGGGGTTGGGCTGGAATCCGAGAAAACTTACCATATCGTCAATGCCAAGTTTCTTGGCGTATCCTTTCATCTTTTCTTCAAGATCTCCTGTGCCGAGGATGCGAAGTTCGACATCTGCACCTCGTTCTTTCAGAATCCTGATGGCTTCGAGAAGTCTGTCGTGCCGTTTCTGCTCTACGATACGTCCCACAGTGCAAATCATTTTTCGTCCGGGTTTGTCGACGGAAAATTCCTTGCTGCGGCGCCGGATTTCCTCTGTCGGGATAATATTGTGGATCACCTCCAGCTTATCTTCCGGCACTCCGAATTTGCCGGAGAAGGCATCCAAAGCTCCCTGCGAGACAAACACCACACGATCCATCTTCCGGTAGTCGTTTGCCTCGTCGCGGTCGTCTGTGTAAAGGTACTTCGTCCAATGTGTGACGGCAAGGTTGATATGTACCCAAGTCACATTTCTCGGAGCCTTGTCGGCGATGCAGTTGTGGATTTTCAGCGCGGGACCTTCCATGAAGCTGACAATGACATCCCACGACATTCCCTCGGTCGCTTTCCGCGCGTCGCGGCGGTAAAGCCAGTCCCTTCCGGGAACGAAATGCTCCACAAGGCGGCGAAGTCCGTGAGGTCTGCCGGGATAGAGGAATATCGTTTTCAGATCTTTAGGAAGTCTGTCGAGATGTGCGCCTATGCGGAAGACAATCAGCAGCGTGATGTCAAAGCGCGTACGGTCAATCTCGCCAAGCAGATCGAGGAGAACCTTCTCGGCGCCGCCACCGCGCATCGACTCCATGATGATGAGAAGCTTCTTCATTTCTGTTATCTGTTTGCTTTAGGTGTACCGGACTGTCGGAGTGTAAGTATAGTTACTTCGGGGAATGCGGTTCCGATGCGCGAAGGCATGGCCACTTCCCCACATCCGATGTTGACATAGAGCTGCGAAAGATGCTCGGATGGTTTGCCGAAACTATAGAGGCCGCTCCATTCCGGATAGCGCCATTGCGAGGGTGACCAGCGATGGTCGCCGAGCGAGAACTGACACTGCATGGCATGTGTATGGCCGCTTAGTGTAAGGTCGATGTCGTGGTTGTAGCGCACGATCTCATGCCAGTGTGCCGGATTGTGAGATAGCAACGCTATGAATGTATTGCTGTTTGACGGCGCGTCGGGTACGGCTTTGGCAAGCTCGCCATACTGCTTGAACGGTGGTTCTCCCCAGTTCTCGACGCCGGCCATGATGATGTACTGATCCCCACGACGAATGGTGTCGCAGGTATTATTAAGCATTTTCCATCCCATAGACTCTTCGATGCGGATCAGTTCGTCGGTGTTGGCTTGATGCTCGGCCTCGGAGGACCAGTTGAAATAGTCACCGTAGTCGTGATTGCCGAGGATACTGTAGACGCCGTCGGGAGCTTTCAGGCGTGAGAACACCTTGATAAAGGGGTAGATCTCGGAAGTGCGTCGGCTCACGATGTCGCCTGTGAAGACAATCATGTCGGGATGCAGTGCATTGATGCCGTCGACAAGTTCGGCCACGAAGGTCGTGTCGTTGCCCCACGTGTCGACGTGCGCGTCGCTGAACTGCACGATTCTGTATCCGTCGAAGTTGGAGGGGAGTACCGGCGACTCTATCTCTACTTCCCGGACGTCGATGTGACGTCGTCCGATGAGCGCACCCCAGACAAGTGTGAAGACGCATAGAGCTGCAAGGGAGATGCCGAGCCAGCGACGTGTGTCGCGTCTGCGCGATCGCCAGATACATGGAATCCTGCCGATGGCGCTACCGATGACATAGCCGAGTTTGCCGGCATATACGGTGAGGAAAAGATACAGCATCCACATCACAGGATGCAACGAGCTCCCGTCACGCCTCGGCAGCGATATCGTCACTGTGAGGAACGCCAGACAGAACACTGTGAAATAGACCTGAATCCATGGAGCGGAATGCCAGTGAAGCCTGAAGGGCAACATCTTGCGGCGCGGTTTGCCGTTGCCTCTGTAGCGGAGGTCGCAGAGTATATACCAGTCGATAGCCAATGCTATCAGGTAGACCACGATGAGTGTGATGACAGGCAGACGCATGGCGGTGATTCCTCGGTTTTACTCGGATCCTCCGAGAAGCGCTCTGAGTTTGTTCTTCAGGGGATTGGCATACATTGTAAGGATGAGTGTGCGCACATACTCGCGTTCCTCGTCCGTCATGTCGTCCACTTCCATACGCTCGATCTGCGACTCGATATATTCCATGAACTGCACGCGCTCCGCTTCGGTGTATTTGCTTTCGAAGCGTTTTGTGTGTTCAAGCTCGTCAAAGGCCACGTAGTTGATGGCGAACGTCTCGTAGCTTCGGTGAATGGCATTGTCGATGATACGGCTCACATAGCGTGCCGAAGTATTGTTGTCGCGGAAATTGCCAATCTCGTCGATTCGGGCGTTGATGCGTGGCGTGAGCTGGAAATGAACCTTCCCCTTGAATTGCAGCAGCCCTGTCTCCATGCTGAAAAGGTCGTCGCGCTGCGACTTCTTGAAGTGAGGATCACGGCGCTTCATCAGGAACTCCCGGGCCTTGAGATAGTCGTTGGGATCATACTCGTAGCTGATGCACACCGGCATGATGTTCAGCTCCTTGATACGCTCCATGAAAGTACCCTGACCTCCGAGCGCAAGCATCTTCACCAGAGAGTCCTGTGTCGTGTCGCTGCTGTCCTTCGCGCGGCCCTCGCGCTGAGCGATCCAGATGGACTCATGCTTCTCAAGCATGGCATAGCGGATGTAGGCCGAAAGATGCTTTGCGGCCATAAGGGCCTCGCGCACGCCTGTGTCGCGCTTCACCACGAAACTCTTGTTGAGACGCACAAGGGTCTCGATCCATTCCATCGCCAGGAGATTGTTGCCGATAGCCACTTCCGTGGTCGGGAGTCCGTTGCGCAGGAAGGCAAGATTCAGGAACGAGGCGTCGAGCACGATGTCGCGATGGTTGGTGAGATAAGTGTATGTGCGCGAAGCATTGTAATTCTTTATGCCGCCCATGGTGATTCCTGAAGTGGTGGTCTTTGCTATCATCTCCACGAAAGGCATCATCACCATGGTCTGGAAATCATGCTTGTTTGTAATCTGCAACATGTCCTCGATGAGATGCGGCACAGCGTCGGCCGGCATACAATAGCTGAGGGCATGGAGAAATCCCGGTTCGGCAACAAGTTCCACCACCTTATCGTGGAAGATGTCGTTGTCGTAGGGGCATATATCGGAAAAATCTTGAGTATCAGTCATGGCTTCGGTTCATTCTGTCAGCTATATAGCGAGAGGCAGCGGATGAAACATTGGGTTGACATTGTCCTGAATTGCAAAGTTAGCAAAAATCCCCGATATGTTCAATCCCGGACACAAAATTTACCGAATCAGTTCTTTAAAGATATGTAATTTGCTGAAAGATAGGATTGTATTCGATTCTCTTGTGCAAAATAATCGCTCCGATGGCTTCTTCTATCACCCTTAAAGGAACGATAAACCACTCCTTTGGCCGGTGACCGTCCACAGTAACCTGTAATTGGACTGATGCAAAAAGTTTATGGATAAGAGCCTCAAGAGTCGATGATTTAACATTGTAGACTTTCCATGTCGCAACTACTTCTACATCTGCGCAGAGATATGTCGGCTCGTTCTTTGCGTTGGCTATACGGCTTTCGACCGAGGTAACGGTAAAGCCGATTTTATACAGATCCTTGATTGCAGCAATTTCGGGACGAATTGATTTTGATCGCAGCACATAGATTGTGCCGCTCTCAACGTCTTTTTCGGTAAGCTTGAAGCATTGCTCTAATTCTTTGTCGGACAATTCTGAACAATTCAGAATGCTGTATCCATTAACGGACAGATTTTTAGTGATGGTACGGAATTTGATGTCAGCCTCGGATCCGTTTTCGTATATGACGCGAGTACGTCCGTCAACTCGTCCATGGATATTTTTCCCTTCGTTCTCAAATGCCGCGAGATAGCCGATAATGCCATCCTCAACGAAAAACGTGCCGACCTTGAGATTCGGCTCACTGAATTTGACAAGTCGGTATTTCCCTGACTTCAATCCTTGCTGAATCTCCTTGAAGCCGTCGGCATATTTGTCGAAGTCCTCGCAGGGACGACGTTTGCCCACATACTCCGCTTCTTTTCGTGCCTTGAGGCGTTGGCGCATATATTCCGGCACGTCAAAAAGTCCGAGGTCGAAACCATCCTCGATGTCAGCGAGCAAAGGGTCGTTAAGTACAGCCTCAAGCTGTTCTGCCTCTGTCGGTTCGCGTTTGCCGTCAGCATGAGATTCTTCGGCTGCCTTGGCGAGCTGAGGGAGGATGCCGTATGTGTCATATGGCCGACAATGCTCTATCTTCTTCTCGCTTTTAATTATGCCGATCCATCTGTGAAAAATTCGGTTTTCTTCCGGACATTCTTCGGGGAGTCGTCCGTAAGCTTTATAAAAAACCTCCACTTCCTTAAATAGCGCAATGAGACGGTCGGCCGAGGTCTGACGCTTTTTCGGAGGTTTCACGTCGGCCAGAGCCGGATCGTTGAGCACTGCTTCAAGAGCATTCTTGAAATCAAACATTTCCCTGTTTCAATAAATTACGTTTATACTCTTTCATCCTCTCGACTGCCAATGCGATTCTACGCGCGTGAGGATCGCCGTCGGTTATTTCCGGCACAAGCTTGCCGGGATTCTCCTCTCTCCATTTCGGAAGATACTTGAACATCAGGAGTGTGGCCTCTTCAACGGTCAGCTTCTCGGAGCGCTTGTCCTCTATGGCAAACTGAATGGTGCGTAGCGTTTCAGTCGTGAGCGATTTGCTGATCACTTCGTATGCATGCTGGAAAGGATTGATTTCGGCGATAAGGTTGATGTCGAGGTCATTGATGTTTACCATCTTGTCGGCGATCTTAATTAATTTATTACCGGAGTCGTCGACTACGATCTCTTCCTCATGAGGTGTGGCGATGGTCAGGATTACACGTTGCTTAACGGCCTCGACTTCCTCCTCGCTAAGGTCAGGATATGACTCGCGGATGATTTTAGGCGTATAGACTTCTGTAATGACCTCGGCTACATTCTCGCCGATAATTGCCTCCCGGATTTTACTGTCGGAAAGCATGGTGGCGGTTAGCGTATCGAGATCGTTTTCCACGATAGCCTTGGTTTTCTCATTGAGCGGCAGCAAGCCCTTTATTTCCAGTATGTGGTCTGCCTCGCCGGTATCCTTGGGCTTTTTCTGGGTGTCGTCGTCGGTCTTGGTCTTGAAATTCCATTTCGGAGCCATCACCTGTTCCATGAGCAATGATATGGATATGGCCTTCAGGAAATCGTTGACGGCCATCGACACATCGTCCTGTGCCGCGTCCGGACACGGTATCAGATTGGTGAACTGCGCGTGGGTCTTGCCCTCGCAGTCGCGTGTGCATCGTCCTATGATCTGCACTACTTCCGTAAGCGAGGAGCGGATGCCCACAGTTATGCAGTGCTCGCACCACTCCCAGTCGAACCCTTCCATCGCAGTGCCGAGCGCAATAAGGAGGTCGAGCGAGTCGCGGCTGTTCATGCGCTGAAGATATGATTGCAAGACGGCACGTTTAGCCGGATTGTCTTCTACCAGATTGCCTACTTTCAGTAGTCTGCCGTCGGGCGTGCGGACATTGTAAATGAAATTATCATAATCCTGCGTCTCGATCTCGCCGATGAACTTAATAATCTCGGCCACCTGGTCGTGCTTGTTCATGAACGCGCCCGTCTTGCTGTTGGGACGCGGGATATGTATGAGTGTTTTCTTCGTGGTGTCGAGAACCTCTCTGATGGCCGACAGATAATTGCCTTTATCTTTAAGGGAATTAAAGAAATGATAGCCTAAGCCGAGGCTTTTCAGCCACGTGTATCCGTTGAGCTGCTGATAATAGTTGTAGTTGATGGTCGGCTGAAATTTTGCTTCATCCTCCGGACGCATCACCGGAATTGCATCGCCACGGAAATATGAGCCGGTCATGGCGAGGATATGAGCCGAGGTCTCGTTGAGAAGTCTGCGAATAAAAGTGCCGAGACGGTTGTTCTCGTCTGCCGAACCGTGGTGAAACTCGTCGATGCCGAAGAAAACATTGTCGAGTTTTGCGGCATCAATGCCGTTGAGCGCGTTGAGCAGCGTGGCATGTGTGCAGACGAGTTTAGTGGCCGTAGGATGGTCGAGAAATTCGCGGACGATGGATTTTTTAGAGTTCTCGCTACCGGCTGCAAGGCAAAGGTTCCAATATGGGGCGACTCGCCAATCCTCAAAAAATCCATATTTCTTCAATGCAGTGTCTTTGAAACTGCGGCCGATATTCTGCTGCGGCACGGCCACAATTACCTTTTTCACGCCTTGATTGGCGAGTTTGTCGAGAGCCACAAACATCATGGCGCGGCTCTTGCCCGATGCCGGAGGAGCCTTGACAAGAAGATACTGCCGGTTGCGCTGAGCATATACCATTGCCTGCATCTCGCGCATACCGAGTTCATTAGTATTGCTCGACTTGCCCGTCTGGGCGTATTTTACTTCAACTAGATTTGTCATGGTTTATGTTGTTTATGTGGTGTATGTAGTGTATGTGGTTTATGTGTTTTTACATAAGATACATGATTCACATAAACCACATTATCCCTCAATATCCTCGATGTCTGCGACGCTCGCGACTCATGGCCTCTTTCAGACCTCCTTGCTCAATAAACTGCTCTTCAAGGGATTTTAGTACTTTTGCGAGCATGGCTTCCATCTGGCGGATCAAAGTCAGCATGATGTTGGCTACCGTTTCGTCAGAACGCGTTTCACACTTCTCCACAAAGTCGCGTGGATCATAATGGCCTCTGCAATAATTTCGGGTTGCCACGGTGCGCGGGTCTTTTGTGAGCCATATTTCGTATTTTTTCTGTCGCAGGAAATCGGCGTAATCCTCGCGCAACTCCATCACAGATCCTCGCGCCACTCCAATGAGTTTGATGCACATTTCCGCTGACACAGTTCCGTCGCTGACTCCCTCCACGATATTTTGCTTGCAGGAGCGTGCCGCCTGTCGCATCTGATCGATGGTGCGTGAGCCTCGCGGAAGGGCACGATTGATAAACATTTCCGTCACATCGCAGATAATCACCGATTTGCGATATACACTCCATTGGGTGTAGTCGCCGGATATTTTTAGGAAACCGTTCATTTCTTGGTCATTTTGGCGTAGAGTTTGAAGAGGTGTTCGAGGCGTTCTTCGTCGGAGGTGAAGGGTTCGGGACGGTAGATGCGTTCCACCGCAAGGTCGAGCTGCCGGTGTGCTTCGCGCAGTTCCTCCGGCATGGTTTCCGGATTATACATCATGCCAAGCGTCAAATCGGCGTTCTCCTCGCGGATGTCGAGAATGTTCTGTGCCAACTGCTCAAGTTCCTCTTTCTGCACAGCCGTCAACTTCGGAAATGGGAAAGTATTGTAGCAAATGGTTGCAGAATATCTTGGGTCGCTTTTTAATCTGCCACCAACTGTCACAAGCCATAGATTATGCATTTGCGAAGTAAGTATGGCAAACAGCCATTTCTCTGCATCGTATATGGCAAAAGCCGAGTTAAGGATAACCGTACTTTTGGAGACATAACCAATAGGAAGATAATTTTTACGCTCAGAAGATACAGCTGGTACAATAATAGCTTCACTATTTTTGTAACGAACTTCACCAAATCGCCAAGGTACAGCTGCAAGTTTATTTGTTGCAGCTCTTTTGCTTTTGAGACGTATCGCTTCTACTTTTTTGACTCTTTCTGATATAGGTTCCGGAAGATTGTTTTTGTCTTTTTCTTCAATCCATATACAATAACGTTCCTCATCCCGAATAAATTCCTGTGATCCAAATATTCTATGAATAAATTGGCTACATCGCTCGTCGGATTTGATCAGTTCTTCTTTTTCAACACTGTCTAATAAAAGGAATCCTCCGTCATTTGGCATACTTCCAAAATTCATGTCCGGAACCTTGGAGATAGGGTTAGGGAGGGACGTAATAATTGTATTATCGGATGCAATGAGGTATGGATTGATATTGTCAACGACTTTGCTTTGACCTTTAATGAAGAGCCTTTTTATGTCTGATTTGGCTGTAAGTCCAATTATTGAGCAAATTACAGCTGCATTATATTTAGCGTTATTTGTCCACTTAAAAGATTTGTAGGCAAAGAAGATCCGAATATCTTGGGCTAATATTGGCCTCCACAAGATGTTTACTTGCTCGCCTTGCGAAATAGAATTAGTGGAGACAAAGGCTAAACGAGCATTTGAATTGGCGATATACTTTGATCCTTTCCAAAACCAGCAGGCAATGTAATCAAGCTCATTATGGCCTTGAATGTCGGCTAATGCGATATTGCCGTCCTCTTTTTGAGACTCGTCTTGTAATCGCGCTCCCAGATACGGAGGATTACCCATGATGTAGACTTCGTCGTCGGGGGTGTGGGGGCAGACGGTGTCCCAGTCGAGGCGGCAGGCGTTGCCGCAGACGATGTGGCCGGAGGGTTTCAGCGGGAGGGTCTCGGGGAGTACGCCAAGTTCATCCCGAAACTTGACATTCATCTGGTGTTCGGCAAGCCATAGCGAAAGTGTTGCGGTGTCGCAAGCGTATTCGTCAATCTCGATGCCGTAGAATTGCGTCAGCGAGATGTTGGGGAAGGGAAGGATGGCAACGTTAGTAATTTCACGCAAGGATTTCCATACTCGTATCTCAAGGTCGCGCAACCGCTTGTAGGCGATGATAAGGAAGTTGCCGCTTCCGCAGGCGGGATCAAATAATTTGATTGCTGAAAGCCGGTCGAGAAGTGCGCGCAGACGTTGCGATGCCCGGTCATAGTTTATCTTCTTGGCTATCTTTTCCCGCGCCTCGACACAAGCCGCCTCAAACTCTTCTTCGAGCGCATCGAGGAAAAGGGGACGGATTACTTTCTCGATATTCGGTACCGAAGTGTAATGCATTCCGAGACCTGCGCGTTGTTCCGGCGTGACAATTGCTTGAATCATAGAGCCGAAGATGTCGGGGTTGATTTCGCGCCAGTTGTATTCGCCGCAGTTTATGATCAATGTTCGGGCGCGGCGCGAAAGAACCGGAATGGGATAACGGTCGTGGAAAAGTCCGCCGTTGACGTAGGGGAAAACTTTATAAAGGTCCGGCAACGTGTCGAGCACGGTGGCGTCCTTGGTTGACATGGCAAGGAAAGCGCGGTCGATAAACTCGCGGAGGTCGGAGCCATCCTCAAGTGTGTGATTTTTAAGTGTGCGCGTAAAAAGATTATCTTCCGGGAAAAGTCCGGTGTCTTCGGCAAAGAAGCAGAAAAGCAGACGCGACATGAAGACATTGAGCGCGTGGACAGTCTGCGGATCGCGGATATCGTTGTGGCGTCGGATGTCGTCAAAGAGTTTCGCCATAAGCTCCGCGGACTTCACATCAGCCTCGGCTTCTGCGGTGAACTGAATCTTCTCGATACCTGCAAGCGGTGTGAAAAACTCAAAGTCTTTCCAAAGCAATTTGATGCTGTTCCTGTCGTACCAGTCATTCTCTTTCGGGTCGTATGCCACGACATAGAGACCATCGCTTGCAATATAAAGACGCGGCGAGTGCTTGGCAATCTTAGGGTCTTCACGCATGGCATTAATGACATCGTATAGCTTCGGGCAATCTGCATCGGATGTATTTTCGGAAGTGACCGGACGGTATGCGACGAGATTCTTGATAAGTACTGTCTCGCCATCTTTGGCAAGGTTGCCGGGTCCCTCTTTGTTACGACGCACCTGTCCGTCGCCATATCCGGCGAAAATACGCAGGAGTTCGTAAATGAACTCCGAAGCGGATGTGCCACGTTGTCCGAGTTGTTCCAGCGCGTCGGTAGCCTGAACCTGAGAATATGTTTTTGTTTTCTTTGCCATCAGAAATTCACTGTTATGGTATTGCGGCTTGCGACTTCATCGTAAAGTACGAGGTAGTCAGTCGCAAAGATAACTATATTCGTGAAATTGTCAAAGAAAAAGTCACCTCCGGAGTGAAGGCCGGAGGTGACTTGATATAGCGTTTGGTCGGAGGGATGGATTACATCATTCCGCCCATTCCGCCCATGCCTGCGGCGGGCATTGCGGGTGCGGGATTCTCCTCTTTCTTGTCGGCGATGACGCACTCTGTGGTGAGGAACATGCCTGCGATGCTGGCGGCGTTCTCAAGCGCTACGCGGGTAACTTTGGCGGGATCGATCACGCCGGTTGCGAAGAACTGCTCGTAGACGCCGGTGCGTGCGTTGTAGCCGAAGTCGCCGGTGCCGTCCTTTACTTTCTGTACGATCACTGCGCCTTCAACGCCGGCGTTCTCTACGATCTGACGCAGAGGCTCCTCGATGGCGCGACGGATGATCTGGATACCGGTGTTCTCGTCGTCGTTGTCCCCCTTGAGGTCGTCAAGTGCGGAGAGGCAACGGATGTAGGCCACGCCACCGCCGGGAACGATGCCTTCCTCGACTGCGGCACGTGTGGCGCTCAGGGCGTCGTCCACGCGGTCTTTCTTCTCTTTCATCTCGACCTCGGAAGGTGCGCCGATATAGAGCACGGCGACGCCGCCGGCGAGTTTGGCAAGACGCTCCTGAAGTTTTTCCTTATCGTAGTTGGAGGTTGTGGATTCGATCTGAGCCTTGATCTGGCTTACGCGGCTCTTGATGGCATCCTTGTCACCTGCGCCGTTGATGATGGTGGTGTTGTCTTTGTTGACAGTGATCTTCTCAGCCGTACCGAGGTCGGCGATAGTGGCCTGATCCAGGCGCATGCCCTTGACCTCGCTGATGACTGTGCCGCCGGTGAGGATGGCGATGTCCTCAAGCATTTCCTTGCGGCGGTCGCCGAATCCGGGAGCCTTGACGGCGCAGATCTTCAGGGAACCGCGCAGACGGTTGACAACCAGTGTGGCGAGAGCCTCGTTGTCGACATCCTCGCTGATGATGAGCAGACCGCGGCCTGACTGTGCGGTAGCTTCGAGGATTGGAAGGATGTCCTTGAGGTTGGAAATCTTCTTGTCGTAGAGAAGGATGTAGGGGCTATCCATCTCGCATTCCATCTTCTCGGTGTTGGTCACGAAGTAGGGGGAGATGTAGCCGCGGTCGAACTGCATGCCTTCGACAACGTCCACGCTTGTCTCGGTGCCCTTGGCTTCCTCAACCGTGATGACGCCCTCTTTGTTGACGCGCTTCATGGCGTCGGCGATAAGTGCGCCGATCACCTCGTCGTTGTTGGCGGAGATGCGGGCCACGTTCTCGATCTTCTCGAAGTCGTCGCCGACTTCCTGACTCTGAGCCTTGATTCCCTCGACAACTTTGCTGACAGCTTTGTCAATGCCGCGCTTAAGATCCATGGGATTAGCACCGGCTGCAACGTTCTTCAGGCCGACATTCACGATGCTCTGTGCGAGGACGGTTGCGGTGGTTGTGCCGTCGCCGGCCTGATCGCCGGTCTTGGAGGCGACCTCCTTCACGAGCTGTGCGCCCATATTCTGGAACGGATCTTCAAGCTCTACCTCGCGGGCGACGGAGACGCCGTCCTTGGTGATGTGGGGAGCACCGAATTTCTTTTCGATGATGACGTTGCGGCCTTTGGGACCGAGAGTCACTTTAACGGCGTCGGCAAGAGCGTCGACACCTTTTTTCAGCTCTTCACGAGCCTGAATATTGAATTTTATATCTTTTGCCATTGTCTTAGTTGTATATGATTCAGTTTGTTGTCAATCTTATCCGATTACGGCGAGCACGTCGCTCTGGCGCATGATAAGATATTTCTCACCCTCGAATTCGATCTCTGTGCCGGCGTATTTGCCGTAGAGCACTGTATCGCCCTCCTTGAGGGTCATTTCTTCGTCCTTTGTGCCTGTACCAACTGCCTTCACAATACCTTTGAGAGGTTTCTCCTTGGCGGAATCGGGGATGATGATGCCTGCCATTGTCACTTCTTCGGCTGCCGTAGGCTCAATGAGCACTCTGTCGGCTAACGGTTTGATATTCATTGCTATTTATTCTTTAAGGTTATGTTTTATAATCTGTCTTCTATTGCGGCGATGGCCGCTGCAGGATTAATTACACAAATTGTGCCAAACTCTTCCTATGGATAACAAATCAGACTGCTTTAAGTTTGCGTAATCACGTCGGAATTGCTGATGGTCTGTCATTTCCGGTTGCTGATGTATGTTTTGTAATACTGCATTATGAAGGCTGTTGCGGGAAGCGCTATCACCATGCCGATTATGCCTAAAAGCGAGCCCCAGACTGACAGCGAGAGAAGGATGACAGCAGGGTTGAGACCTAATTCCTTGCCCATGACATGTGGCGTGATGACATAGTCGCATATGCATTGACTTACCAGATAGACGAGAGCACATTTGCCCACTTCCGGCCAGAATTCGAATGAGCCTCCGAGAGAATACACGATGCAGATGGCCAGAACCGGAATAGCCGTGATATACTGGAAGTAGGGAATCATATATAGAATGCCGACGAGCAGTCCCATCGGGATTGCCAGAGGTAGCCCGACGATGAGAAATCCGATGCAATACAGCACCATCGCGCAAAGGGCGACTTTGCCCTGACCACGGAAGTAATGGTTCATGCCATCTTTGATGTCGTTGACGACTGTCATGGCCTGACTGCGGTATTTTTCCGGCACTATCATTTTGAATCCCCTGACTATCTGAGGATAATCAATTAGGATAAAGAGCACGTAAATGAGCATCAGCAGCCATGACAGTGTGCGGAGAATGACTTCTTTGGACTCTTCAAGGATAGATGATCCGCTTTTCAGAAGTTCCTCGACACGTAGATTCGACAGCATGGATGTCAGATAATTCGGATCAACGTAGCGGTTGAAAAACGTCACAATGGAATGTTCCGTTTCCGAAAGCTTGATCCGTCCGGCCGAAATGTCTGAAAGGATGCGTCCCATCTCATTGAGTTCGTCTAACACTGTGGGTATCGTGAGCCAAAGAAGAGCGGCGATGATGACCGTTACCTCAAAGACCGTTATAAAGGACGGCAGAACTCTTCCCTTCGTCCGCATCCATCGTTGGTTGAGTGTGACGAGAGGCTGGAGAAGATATGCCACCACGCAAGCAGCGAAGAAAGGGAGCAGGGCGTCTCGCAGATAATAGATCAGCCACAACACTCCGGCGGCTATCACTACGCCGAGTATCAGCCGCATTATGCGGTCGATGTTCCAGTAATATTGTTGCGGAGACGACATGGGCAGGGACGTTTTTTAGTTAGAACGCTCATTTTCCAGGTCTGTTCATATATCTTTTCGGTATCTCTGAAAACGATAAAGCCTCCCGGTGTTTTCCCACGTCTGAAAATTTTGTTAATTTTGCCTTTCGTAACCCTACTGTGTAAAAGAATGGTGCTCGTACAGAATCTAAGTGTGGAGTTTTCGGCAAAGCCTCTGTTCAGCGGCGTGTCGTTTACTGTCAATGCTTCTGACAAAATCGCGCTGACCGGTAAGAACGGAGCCGGAAAATCGACACTGCTAAAAATAATCGCCGGTCTGCAGCAGCCGACTTCCGGCAATATCGCCTTGCAGGGCGATGTTGTCGTGGGCTATCTTCCCCAGCAGATGAAGGTTGCCGACGACACCACTGTGAAAGAGGAGGTAAAGAAGGTTTTCGGAAAGACGGCACGCCGTCAGGCAGAGCTTGATCGTATCAACGATCAGCTTGCCTCGCGCACAGACTATGAGAGCGAGGAATATGCCGCCCTTATCGAGCGAAGCTCATATCTGATCGACCGGCTTGCGATCGAAGGTTCGGACAATGTTGATGCCGAGATCGAGCGCACGCTCGTCGGCCTCGGATTCTCACGCAGCGACCTTGCAAGGCCAACGTCGGAATTTTCCGGCGGATGGCGCATGAGAATCGAGCTTGCCAAGATCCTTCTCCAGCGTCCTGATCTTCTACTTCTTGACGAGCCAACCAACCATCTTGACATCGAGTCGATCCAATGGCTTGAAGAGTTTATCAGGCAGAGAGCCAAGGCTGTCGTCCTTGTCAGCCACGATCGGGCGTTCATGGACAACGTGACAAACCGTACCATTGAGATTTCCTGTGGACGTATCTACGATTACAAGGCCAATTACACCCATTATGTCGAGCTGCGGCAAGAACGCATGGAGCAGCAGCGCCGCGCCTACGAGAACCAGCAAAAGGAGATTGCCGACATCAAGGACTTCATCGAGCGCTTCAGATACAAGCCTACAAAGTCCAATCAGGTGCAGAGCCGCATCAAGCAGCTGGAGAAAATCGTTCCCATAGAGATCGATGAGGTTGATCGCTCGCATCTCAGTCTCAAATTTCCCCCGGCACCGCGGTCGGGCGATTTTCCGCTCATTGCCGAAGGTGTAGGAAAAAGTTTCGGCAGCCACAAGGTATTTGCCGACGCGACATTCACTCTGCGCAGGGGCGAGAAGGTGGCTTTTGTCGGCAAGAACGGCGAGGGCAAATCCACACTCGTGAAGTGCATCATGGGGCAGCTTGACCATGACGGCGTCCTTAAACTCGGCCACAATGTCAAGATCGGCTATTTTGCTCAGAATCAGGCGCAGCTTCTCGACGGTGACATCACGGTGTTCGACACCATCGATCGCGTTGCTGTCGGCGACATCCGCACACGCATCCGCGACATACTCGGCGCCTTCATGTTCGGCGGCGAGGCTTCCGACAAGAAGGTCAGTGTGCTGAGCGGCGGCGAGAAGACACGTCTGGCTATGATACGTCTTCTTCTTGAACCGGTCAATTTCCTGATTCTCGACGAACCGACCAACCATCTGGATCTGAGCAGCAAGGATGTGCTCAAGGAAGCGATACGCAATTTCGACGGTACGGTGATCCTCGTGAGCCATGACCGAGAATTCCTCGACGGACTTGTGGAAAAGGTCTATGAGTTCGGAGGCGGCAGGGTAGTGGAAAATCTTGGCGGAATCTACGACTTCCTGCAGCGCAAGCGCATCGCGTCTCTCGGCGAGCTTGAACGCACCGGCGTCCAGCCGTCGGCGCAGAAGAATCAGTCGGCCGACACAAAGACAGCGGCTAAAAAGACAACGAATCCTGAAACTTCCGCCGAAAAGACGTCAGACAAGCCCTCGAGGAAGCTGTCGTATGCGGAACAGCGCGAGCGCGACAAGATGCTCCGCAGGGCCACGAAAGAAGTTCAGTCTGCCGAAGCACGCATCGCACAGCTTGAGGAGGAACAGAAGAATGTCGAGCAGCTCATTGCCGGAGGCGACACTTCCGAAGCGACACTTCAGGCCTACGAAAAAGCATCCAAGGAGCTTGAAAACGCCATGAGCCTCTGGGAACTTGCGCAGATTGAGCTTGATGAGCTGAAAGAGCGTCTTAACCAATGAAACAGAAACAGAACAGATGAACAGCAAACCAACAATATACCATGGTGTCAACTGCAGCAATCTCGACGAGACAGTGCGTCCCGCCGACGATTTCTATAATTACGCGTGTGGCGGATGGATGAAGGACAATCCTCTGACGGCGGAATATGCCCGCTACGGCATGTTTGACGCCCTGCGCGAGAAGAACAGACTGCAGCTTAAGGAGCTGATTCTCGGACTCGCCGAATCTTCGGAAAGTAATGTCGCGGGTTCTAACGCGCAGAAAGTGAGCGACCTCTATGCGATGGCCATGGACACCGAACTCCGCAACAGTCTTGGCGCGGCACCTTTGAAAAGTCAGATCGACAGAATCAACGGAATGACCGACGAGGACTTCATCGACGTTGTCTCGTGGCTTCACGGCGGCATCGCCTCGGTATTTTTCTCCACCGGCGTGGGACCGGACCAGAAAGATTCCGACGTCAACATAATGCACATCGGCGAGGGCGGACTCACACTCGGCGACCGCGACTATTATCTTGAAAAGAACGAGACCAATGACAGAATTCTTGCCGCCTATGAGAAGTATGTCAAACGTCTGATGGAACTTGTCGGCTATGACACCGAAGCCGCCGATCGCGTCTGGAAAAATGTGCTGGAGATTGAGACGGAGATGGCGCGCAACAAGATGACGCGCGAGGAGCGACGCAATCCTGCGCTTCATTACAATATGCGCACCTTCGACGAGCTGAAACATGATTATCCCTCCATCGACTGGGAGAGATATTTTCACGGTGTAGGTGTCGACAGTCTTGACAAAGCCAATGTCAGTTCGCTGCATTACCTGGAGTTTATCAATAGTAAACTTTCGGAAATTCCACTTCAGGCAAAGAAGGATTTCATGGTGTTCAATGCCATTGATGACGCCACCGGCCTGTTGTCTGACGATTTCTTCGACGCGAGCTTCGAACTTTTCGGACATGTGATGAGCGGTAAGGAAGAACCTCAGCCACGATGGAAGAGGGCGATGTCTCTTCCGGCATCCGTGCTCGGAGAGGCCGTAGGGCAGCTTTATGTCGAGAAATATTTCCCATCGGAAAACAAGGAATACATGGTCCGGCTCGTCGAGAATCTCCGGGATGCTCTCGGAGAGCATATCGACAATCTTGTCTGGATGAGCGAGGAGACAAAGTCTAAGGCACGCGAGAAACTCGCCGAGATGACGGTCAAGATCGGCTATCCCGACAAGTGGAAGGACTATTCCGGCATTGTCGTCGATCCGGAGAAGTCGCTTCTCGACAACGTCCTTGAGGCTTCACGATGGTATGTGGCCGACAATTATTCTAAGCTCGGAAAGCCTGTCGACAAGTCCGAATGGCACATGACGCCGCAGACAGTCAACGCCTACTACAGTCCTGTCAGCAACGAGATCTGTTTCCCGGCAGGAATCCTTCAGGCTCCTTATTTCGACATTACAGCCGACGATTCCCTTAACTATGGAGCTATCGGAGTAGTGATCGGACATGAAATGACCCATGGTTTCGACGATCAGGGGCGTCAGTTTGACAAAAACGGCAATCTCACCGACTGGTGGGGCAAAGAGGATGCGGAGCGGTTCACAGCACTTGCCGACAAGCTCGTCGCTCAGTTCGACAAGATCGAGGTGCTCCCCGGCGTGCACGCCAACGGGCGCTACACACTTGGCGAGAACATTGCCGACCAGGGCGGCCTTCGTGTCGCGCTTACCGCCTACCGCAACGCCCTGAAAAAGAAAGGTGCGGAGGCAACAGACATCGACGGTTTCACGCCGTTGCAGCGATTCTATCTTGCCTACGCTCAGGTTTGGGCCGGAAATATCCGTGACGAGGAGATTCGCTCATGCACCAAGACCGACCCCCATTCGCTTGGCCGCTGGCGCGTTAACGCGACCTTGCGCAATATCGATCCTTTCTATGAGGCGTTCTCCGTCGGTAAGGACGACAAAATGTATCTTTCTCCTGAAGAAAGGGTAGTCATCTGGTAATCAGTATGTATATATGAAATTTTACGAATTCGATTTTGAGGATGAGGTGCTTGACGCGCTCGACGCGATGAACTTCGACGAGTGTACGCCTATTCAGGAACAGACTATTCCAGTGGTCCTTGACGGACGTGACCTCATAGCCTGTGCCCAGACCGGCACCGGAAAGACGGCGGCGTTCCTTCTCCCCATTATCAGCCGCCTCTCCACAGGAGAGTATCCCGACGACGCCATCAACTGCGTTGTCATCTCCCCCACACGAGAGCTCGCCCAACAGATCGACAGACAGATGGAAGGATTCTCCTATTTCCTTCCGATCAGTTCCGTTCCGGTCTACGGAGGAACCGACGGAGCCGGATTCACGCGTCAGCAACACGCCCTGAAGTCCGGCGCCGATGTCGTCATAGCCACTCCGGGCAGACTTCTCGACCATATCAAGATGGGCTATGTGGATCTTTCCCGCGTATCGTTCCTTGTTCTTGACGAAGCCGACAGGATGCTTGACATGGGATTTTTCGACGACATCATGCGTATTGTCAATCTCCTTCCCAAGGATTGCCAGAGGCTCATGTTCTCCGCCACGATGCCACCCAAGACACGCAATCTTGCCTCAAGGATGCTCCATGATCCCGTACAGGTCAACATAGCCGTGTCACGTCCGACTGAGAAGATCAATCAGAGCTGCTATATTTGCCACGAGGCACAGAAGACACCGCTGCTGCGTCATCTTTTTTCGTCAGCACACAGTCGCAGGGTGATCGTTTTTGCTTCCTCAAAACAGAACGTTCGCACACTTACCTCCGAATTGCGCCGAGCCGGACTGAAGGCAGCCGAAATGCACTCCGACCTCGACCAGAAACGTCGCGAGGATGTCCTCAACGATTTCCGTGCCGGAAAGATTCATATTCTCGTCGCCACCGATATTCTGGCGCGTGGCATCGACATCGACGACATCGCAATGGTGGTCAACTACGACGTGCCCCGCGAGTGTGAGGACTATGTCCACAGAATCGGCCGCACGGCTCGCGCCGGAGCCGAAGGCATGGCCGTCACGCTTGTCAGCGATCGCGACAAGCCTCGCTTTGCAAGAATCGAGAAATTTCTCGGCTATAAAATCAAACGCAACGAACCTTCTGAAAACAACCGGAAGAAGGTTTCAAAGCCATCCGAAAAGAAAGCTCCGGAAGGGGAGAACCGCGTTGCGGAAAACAAGGATAAGGAAGGAGCGGAGACTCAGAAGCGCAAATCCCGTTCCGGAGGGCGCCGGGACTATCGTCGTCGCAGGCGTCGTAAGCCCTCCGATGCCTCCGGGCAGAATGCCGGAGCAAAGAATTCCTCCGAAAAACAGATTAAAAAGGATTCAGAGTAATAAAATGTGCCGATTTTTGGCTACATTTGCAACGAATACTAAAGAGCAAGTTTAGGATGTATCAGTACAACACCCGCCAATCGCAGCTGATTTTGCCCGAATACGGACGCAATATACAGAACATGGTGGACTATTGCCTCACCATCGAAGACCGCGAGGAGCGCACCCGATGCGCCTTCGCGATAGTCCACTTCATGCAGAACCTTTTTCCCTCTATAACTGACCGGAAGACACTCTGGGATCATCTCAACGTCATGGCCGGATTCAATCTCGATGTCGATTTTCCTGTGGAGGTCATCGATCGGGAGCAACTCAACCCGAAGCCCGAGCCGTTGCCTTATTCCGACAACAGGATGCGCTGGCGCCACTATGGCCGCAATATCGAGCTTATGATCAGGAAAGTTGCCGACATGGAGGAATGTGAGGACAAGGAAAAGCTCATATCAATGATCGCTCACCAGATGAAGAAGCTTCAGCTCGTCCATAACAAGGAAGGTGTCGACGATTCCAAGATTCTGCGCGATCTCGCCATATACTCGGAAGGCAAGATAAATCTTGACCCTGAGACTTATCTGCTCCATGAGTTCCGTGAGGCACCGGCTCCGGCGACTTCAAAGAAGAAGAAAAAGAAGAAATAAAGAGGGCTTTTTCAGTTTACTCCCGTGACCATACATTTTCAATGACCAGAACACTATGAGTACTTTCATCGTAGAAGGTGGCAATCAACTGAACGGTTCAATCTGTCCGCAAGGTGCCAAAAACGAAGCCCTGCAGGTCATCTGTGCCTCGTTGCTGACCGATCGTGAGGTGACCATTTCCAATATACCCGATATACTTGATGTCCGCAACCTCATCAGACTCCTCGTCGATCTCGGTGTGAAAACCGTTCAGGTCGATAAACACACATACACTTTTAAGGCTGACGACATCAATATCGACTACATCTTCACGCCGCAGTTTACGGAGAAGGCTCAGTCACTCCGAGGCTCGGTCATGATTATCGGTCCGCTTGTGGCGCGTTTCGGCACTGCCGTGCTCCCGAAGCCCGGAGGCGACAAGATCGGACGCCGTCGCCTTGACACTCATTTCCTCGGCCTCCAGAAACTCGGTGCGGATTTCAGATATGTTTTCGAGAAACGCATCTACCACATCACGGCAAAAGAGAAGCTGAAAGGTGTTTACATGCTTCTTGACGAGGCATCCGTGACCGGAACTGCCAATCTGATCATGGCTTCCGTGCTTGCCGAGGGTGTCACGACAATCTACAACGCCGCTTGCGAGCCTTACATACAGCAGCTCTGCAAGATGCTTGTGAGGATGGGAGCAAAGATTGACGGCATTGCCTCCAACCGCCTTACCATCACCGGAGTGGAGTCGCTGCACGGCACGACCCATACGCTTCTTCCCGACATGATAGAGGTCGGCAGTTTCATCGGCATGGCCGCCATGACCGGAAGCGGACTGACGATCAAGGATGTCAATATGCTTGATCTCGGCATCATGCCCGACAATTTCGCACGTATGGGCATCCATCTTCAATCCGATGGAAGAGACATCATTGTGCCTCAGCGCGACGGCTACGAGATAGAGACATTCATCGACGGTTCGATCATGACGTTCGCCGACGCTCCGTGGCCGGGACTTTCGCCTGACTTACTGAGCATATTCCTTGTGGTCGCCACTCAGGCGAAAGGCAGTGTGCTGATCCATCAGAAAATGTTTGAGAGCCGCCTATTCTTCGTCGACAAGCTTATCGACATGGGCGCTCGAATCATTCTCTGTGACCCTCACCGTGCGGCGGTTATCGGAAGCGGCAAACTCAACTCGCTTCATGCCACCAACATGGTTTCTCCTGACATCCGCGCCGGTATCGCAATGCTGATTGCTGCCATGGGCGCAAAAGGCACGAGCCGGATACAGAACATCGATCAGATTGATCGCGGCTACGAAAACATAGAAGGACGTCTCAACGCCCTCGGAGCTAAAATCTTCCGCACTGATGATTAAGGAATCTGATCTGACAAAGGCCGGCACATTCACCAAGACCCACGGTGTCCGCGGCGAACTGAACGCTCTTCTCGACATCGATCCCGATTATTTCGAGAGCCACGACTGCTTCATCTGCATGGAAGAGGGCATTCCTACTCCTTTCTTTGTCGAATCCTTCAGGCCGAAAGGCAGATCCGCATCGCTCATAAAACCTGAAAATGTCGATTCCGAGGAGGAGGCTAAACTTTTTGTCGGGAAAAGCATCTATATAGATAAGAAACAATATCGCGAATATCTTGACGAGAATCCCGACAGCGAAGGGGAGTATGCTTCCGACCTTATCGGCTGGAGCGTTATTGATTCCGCCTCCGGAGATAAGATCGGCACTATTGTGGATCTGAATTTAGAAACTGCCAATCCTCTGTTTATTGTGGAGGCAGCGGCAGACGGAAGCAGAATCATGATACCCGTAGCGGAGGAATTCATCACGGATATGAACGATGAAGACAAAACCATTAATATGTCCCTGCCGGAAGGCCTTCTCGGTCTTAACGCAGGACTTTAAGAAGAAATGCTATGAGTGACGAAAACAACAATCTAAGATACGACGAGGACGAGGCAATAGCTTTTATCAGAAAATATATTCCCAAGGGAGTGAGCGATCAGTATTCCGACGACGAGATTCTCTTCGTTGTCGACACAATCTGGGATTACTATGAGTCGAAAGGACTCGTGCGTCTCAATCCGGAATTGTCAGAAAACGAGAATGACGATCTGATGTCTCTTGTGGCCTATGTCCGCAAGGAGCTGGCTAAAGATGGCGAGATCCTGATGGATCCCGAGGATGTCAAATATATTGTAAAAGGAGAACTTGCTTATGAAGAAAGCATTGAAATATCTGATAATTAGTCTGTTGTTTTTTGCAACTTTCTCAACTGCCGACGCCGCGCGACGCAGGGGACGTATCCCCGAGCTTGATGCGATGAGCGAAAAGGAGTTGATCACGTCGGTTGAGGTCGGCAAGCAGTCCGATCTTGTGCGTGCCTTTCAGACAAAGGAAGCGACGCGACTTTTCAACGGTCCCTACAATCCGAAGACTACCGGAGCCAACGTAGAGACATATCGCAACAAGGAGGTGATAATCGTGACAATTCCCACCGACAGACTGTTCGGCCCCAACGATGTGGAGCTTAAGGCCGGCGCCGAGCAGCTTCTTGCGCCTTTGAAACGCTACATGAAGGCTGAGAGCGAGGATATGTACCGTCTCCTGATGGTCATGCACACCGACAACACCGGATCAGAGGCATACACCGACAAGCTCTCGCTTGACCGTGCCGAAGCTGTTTTCAACTGGTTTAACGAGAATGGTTGCGACACCGACTATCTTTTCATGAGGGCACGCGGCGCATCCGAGCCGAATTCCCTTTCCGGCACGGTCACCGACATCCTCAAGGCCAACGACACATACGAGAAACGTGCTGACAATCGCCGTCTTGAGATTTTCCTCATCCCCGGCAAGCGAATGGTCGATGCCGCCAAAAGAGGTCGTATAGCTTTTTAAGCAACCTTTTGCAGTGCATCTTCGATAAAATTTGCTATCTTTGCAAATTGAAGCGTCCGCTGACGGCTGATTGCCGCTTTCACAGAGGACATTCCTTAAAACGCGCCGGATATGACTGTGAAACATAAGGCTTTGTTGGTGTTTTTCTTCCTGCTGTGGCTGTCGCTGACTGTTGTCATGCTGAGCCGTGCGGGAGTGACTCTTTACAACATCATCTGGGCTTTGCTTGCCGGCGGCATCATATTTGTTCCCTTATTGAAGAAATGGAATCCGAAAAACTAATACCCGATAACAACACAAAATCTACGAACCCTTCTGTCGGAGAAAAGTATCCTCTGCTTTCCGGAATTGATTCCCCGGCCGATCTGAAGACGTTGCCTCTGGAGTCGTTGCCTCAGGTGTGCGACGAACTCCGCAAGATGATCATTGCCACGTGCAGTGTCAATCCGGGACATTTCGCTTCGAGCATGGGTGCGGTGGAGCTTACAGTTGCGCTCCACTATGTCTTCTCGACTCCGGAAGACAAGATTGTGTGGGATGTCGGGCATCAGGCTTATTCCCACAAGATTCTTACCGGAAGGCGCGACAGATTCCACACTTTGCGCACCCGCGAAGGCCTGAGCGGATTCCCGCGTCCCGGCGAGAGTGAATACGACACTTTCACAGCCGGACACGCTTCCAACAGTATTTCCGCAGCCCTCGGTATGTCAGTGGCCGACCATCTCACTCCCTCGCGCAGCTTCCGCCATGCCGTAGCCGTCATCGGCGACGCGTCGATCTCCGGCGGTCTCGCTTTCGAGGGTCTGAACAATGCCGCCAACATCGACAACAATCTGCTCATTGTCCTTAACGACAACGATATGTCGATTGACAAGAATGTCGGCGCTCTTCACCGCTATCTTTCGAGGCTTACCACGTCGACACGCTACAACAGCATGAGGCGCAAGGCATACAACAGTCTTCGCCGTCACGGCATCCTGAAGGAGGGAAATCGCGGCATGTTTACGCGTTTCACCAACTCGCTTAAATCTGTCATCTCGCGTCGTCAGAACATCTTCGAGGGCCTTAACGTGAGATATTTCGGTCCTGTCGACGGACACGACGTCATCAATCTCGTGCGTGTCTTCAACGAGATAAAGAACATCGAGGGGCCTCGCATACTTCATCTTACCACTGTCAAGGGTAAAGGCTACAAGCCGGCGGAGATGGATCCGACCGTGTGGCATGCTCCCGGAGCGTTCGATGCCGGAACAGGCGCGCGCAACAAAAGCAAGCAGCCCGCAATCAAATGGCAGGACGCCATGGCGGACATGCTGTGCAAAATGGCAGAGGAGCACGAGGACATTGTCGGCATTACGGCCGCTATGCCTTCGGGAACCTCAATGAGCAAGCTTATCGCGAAATATCCGTCAAGAGGTTTCGACGTCGGAATTTCCGAAGGTCATGCCGTGACATTTGCCGGAGGTCTTGCGGCCAATGGCAAGCATCCTTTCGTGGCTATTTACAGCTCTTTCCTCCAGAGAGCCTACGACAATATCATCCATGATGTCGCTATCGCGTCGCTGCCGGTGACTTTCCTTATCGACCGTGCCGGACTTGTCGGCGAGGACGGCGTCACCCATCATGGCCTTTTCGACCTCGCTTATCTTGGTGTGATTCCGGGAATTAAGATTGCTTCGCCGATGGACATCCCTTCGCTCCATTCCCTGATGCTCACCGCCTACAACCTTAATTCGCCTATGGCTATCCGCTATCCGAGAGGCAATGCGCCTATTGAAGAGAAAGTGGCGGATGCCGCACCTCAGCCTCTTCCTTTGGGCAAAGGCCGTTGTATCTCGGAAACTAAGCCCGGAAATCCGGTGTTTCTGAGCATCGGCCCGTTGGGCAATGAGGTTAAAAAGGCTGTCGGGATGCTTCGGGATAAAGGCATCGATGCCGGACACTACGATATGATCTGGCTTAAGCCTATTGATACTGACATTATGGAAAATGTTGCCGCTGAAGCTTCAGCAATTTTCACTGTTGAAGACGCTTCTGTAAAAGGAGGACTCGGATCGGCGGTTCTTGAATGGCTATCCGACCACGGTAAGTCGGTTCCTGTCCACAGATTCGGCATCCCTATGGAGAAATGGATCAGCCATGCCACGGTGAAAGAGCAGTATGCTGCCTGTGGCATTGACGCCCCAAGCATGACTGCTAAGGTTGCCGAAGTCGTTGAAAATCTTTCCAGACGATGAAGATAATTATCGCCGGAGCCGGCGAGGTCGGCACATATCTTGCCAAAATGCTGTCCAACGAAGATCAGGATATCGTACTGATTGACAGCGATCAGGACAGACTGGATGTCATCGACAGAAACTACAATCTGATGACGTTCAATGCCTCGACATCTTCTATTCAGGCTTTGCGCGATGCCGGCATCGACGAGACGGATCTTTATATCGCCGTCACGCCTTATGAGACACGTAATCTGACCCTCTGCGGCATTGCGAAACGTCTTGGCGCCAAATGCACCGTAGCGCGTATCGACAACTACGAATTCATGGATGAGCACAACCGGAAGCTAATCTCGGATCTCGGTGTCGATAAGCTCATATATCCCGAATATCTCGCCGCCGAGGAGATCACTACTGCGCTGGAGCATAACTGGGCCCGCCACTGGGGGGAGCTTCACTATGGACATCTTTTGCTGCTCGGAGTCAAGATCCATGGCAACAGCCGACTGGAAGGCATCAGACTGCGTGACATAGCATTTGACGACCATTATTTCCATATTGCCGCCATCAGGCGAAACCACGAGACGATCATTCCCGGCGGCAATGACACTGTGCTCGACAATGACATCGTCTATTTCATAACCGCAGAGGAGAATGCCGACCGCCTCAGGGATCTCTGCGGAAAGAACAGCTATAACATTCGCCGTGTGCTCGTGATGGGCGGCAGCAAGATTGCCGTCAGGCTCGCGCTGAATTGTGCCGGAAAGTTCCAGATCAAGATAATCGAGATGGATCAGGACAGGGCGGAATATCTCGCCCAGCGTCTCCCGGACTGCGAGATCGAGCTTGGAGATGCCCGCGACGTCGATGTGCTGAGAGAGAACAATATCGAGGACTACGACGCTTTCGTGGCTCTTTCGGAGAGTTCAGAGTCCAATATTCTCGCGTGTCTGACAGCCAAGGAGTTCGGAATCAAGAAAACTGTCGGGGAGGTCGAGAATCTGCAGTTTATCTCTCAGGCCGAGAACCTCAACATCGGAACCCTGATCAATAAGAAGATTATCGCTTCGTCGCGTATCTTCAAACTGCTTCTTGACGCCGATGAGACGAATGCCAAGAGTTTTGCCCTCAACGATGCCGAGGTTGCCGAGCTGAAAGTCCGTCCTGACGCAAGAATCACCCACAAGCCGGTGAAGGATCTTCGGCTGCCGCGTGGCATGACGCTTGCCGCCGTCATCCACAACGGTCAGGCGTCGCTTGTCTCAGGCAATACGCGGATCTACGCCGGCGACATCGTGGTCGTCTTCTGCCTGACCGGCACTATCCACAAGATCGAGCGTTGGTTTAATTGATATTCAGCATTATCCATGCAAACGTTGAAGATAAAGCGTCCGTATATCAACATACGCATGATTCTGCGTGTGCTCGGTTGGCTGCTGTTCATAGAGGCGGCATTCATGCTCATACCTCTTGTCACATCCCTTATCTACGGCGAGGAGGATTACAAGGCGTTCCTATGGAGCATCGGAATCACCGTGACACTCGGATTCGGCATGAAAATGCTCCCGGTGCGCACTAACGAAGTGCGTAAACGTGACGCCATTCTGCTGACTTCGATGGTGTGGATCGTCTTTTCGCTTTTCGGCATGTTGCCTTTCCTTTTCAGCGGAGCGCACTCAAGGGTCTGCGATGGATTTTTCGAGGCGATGAGCGGCTTCACGACTACGGGACTTTCGGTTTTTGACAGTTTAGACTCGCTGACACACGGCATTCTTATCTGGCGCTCCGTGATGCAATGGATCGGAGGACTTGGAATCATACTCTTCACCCTTGCCGTTCTCCCGATGCTGAACTATTCCGGCGGACTGCAGCTCTACAACGCCGAGGTGTCAGGTATCGCGCACTATAAGCTTCGTCCGCGCGTCAACTCCACGGCCAAAGGGATGTGGTTTGTCTATATCTCCCTGACGCTGCTCTGCATCCTCCTTCTGCTTCCGTCGGAAATGGATCCTTTCGAGGCCGTATGCTATGGAATGACAACGATGTCCACAGGCGGATTCGCCGTGACTGATGCCGGTATAGGCCAATGGGATTCCATATATATCATGGTGATATTCATCATTTTCATGTTCCTTGGCGGCATCAATTTCGGACTTCTCTTCAATGCCGCACACGGCAATTTCAAATTGCTGCACCATAACGATGCCCTGCGCTGGTATTGCGGCATCATTGTCGTCTGCACTGTCATCATGGCCGTCTGTATAGCTCTTACCGGCAACTGCCATTCTGTCTGGGACGTGACGGTTCTTCCTCTTTTCCAGACTATTTCTCTTTCCTCCTCCACGGGATTGGTGCAGCCCGGATTTCAGCACTGGGGTGCGCTTTGCTCATTTCTTTTTCTGTTCCTGATCTTCATAGGAGCATGTGCGGGAAGCACCAGCGGTGGAGCGAAGGTCGACCGTCTCATTGTCGTTTTCAAGAATATCAAGAACGAGTTTTTCCGTATTGTCCATCCCAACGCCATTCTGTCGGTATATATCAACGGTAAAGGCACGCCGGCCTGGATGGTACAGAAAGCCATGACATTCATGTTGCTCTATTTTCTGGTGATAACTCTTTCGGGAGTGACACTCGTCTGTCTTGGCCTTCCGCTCGGAGAGAGCCTTTTCAGTGTTCTGGAGGCTATCACCAACGCAGGATTGGGTGTCACACTCGAAGGCGAACCTGCCACTTACGGCTCATATCCGGCGATAGGCAAATACATACTCGCGCTTGTGATGCTCATTGGCCGTCTGGAACTATACACAGTTCTTGTGCTTGCCACCGCGCCTTTCTGGAGAAGATAGAAGCTGATGTAAGCTGATTCGGTCCGCAGAGCTGATGTTTGGCGGACGTTTTGATATGTGGAAAAAATTCTGTAATTTTGCGGCGTAGGCGGAGTGTGGGGAAGAGGATTCCGCGACTCTCTCGCTTATTTTTTTGATACAGAGACAGTTATTATTTAACCTATAATTATAATGAGAAAGAATATTGTAGCAGGCAACTGGAAAATGAACACAACCGTTCAGGAAGGTGTTTCGCTTGCCAACGACCTCAACAACCTTTTGAAAGAGGCCACCCCGAAATGTGATGTTGTAATCTGTGTGCCTTTCACTCATCTGACATCCGTCAACGCGGTGATCGACACAGACAAGCTCGGTCTCGGCGCTGAGAACTGCGCCCGCCACGATAAAGGCGCATACACCGGCGAGGTGAGCGCCCAGATGGTTGCCTCCACAGGTGCCAACTATGTGATTCTCGGCCACAGCGAGCGTCGCCAGTACTTCGGCGAGAACAACGAGGAGCTTGCCGAGAAGACACGTCTTGCCCTCGACAACAATCTCCGCCCCATCTTCTGTGTAGGCGAGGTTCTCGAACAGCGCGAGGACGGCTCTTACTTCGATGTTGTTAGCTCTCAGCTTGAGGCTCTTTTCAACCTTTCCGCAGAAGATTTCGCAAAGGTTGTCATCGCTTACGAGCCTGTTTGGGCTATCGGCACAGGTAAGACAGCTACCGCAGAGCAGGCTCAGGAGATGCACGCGCACATCCGCAAGGTCATCGCTGAGAAATATGGCAAGGAGATCGCTGACAATACCTCCATCCTCTATGGCGGCAGCTGCAAGCCCTCAAATGCCAAGGAGCTTTTCGCAAAGCCCGACGTGGACGGCGGCCTCATCGGTGGCGCCGCTCTCAAGGCTGATTCCTTCATGGGCATCATCGAGGCTTTCTGATTTCGTCTCGGAACACTTTAACAGGGAAGAGGGCGGTATCCGCAATGGTGGTCATCGACCCTCTCCCTTTACTTCTTTTTAAGACCCCACCCCACAAAAAATGTTAATGCAGGGGTGGTGGATTTTCGAGGAAATTCCGCAAGTTGAAGAGGGAGTGTAGCGAGCTACACGACCGATGAGACTTGGCGAAATTTACCGAAAAGACACCGGAACGGGGTAGAGATAAGAAAACTTGTTAAACTAATTCGCAAAATCGACCTTGAAGAATCCACAAACAGTATGCAATGCCTCGCATCCTTTGATGCTTTTTACCCTTTGGTTCAGTCACATAGCCCGCTATGCTCCTGAACCTGCATGGCAAAAATCATCTAAAGCCTGCGCCCCCTGCATTAACATTTTTTGTGGGATGGGGTCTTAGCACGAATCTATTATGAAATTCCGGATTATCTCGCAGCATCTCCTTGCGGTTGCCACACTTGCAATTTTTTTACTCTCTGCCGTCGAAGTCTCCGCTCAATCGGCCGCGGAGGAAACTCCGTCGACACCTAATATTGTCGAGATAATCGAACAGAATTCTGAAGGTGACATCACTATCGACATCCCTGCCGATCTGATGAAGCTTGTCAATCCCGTGCGTAAGCAGGATGTGAAAGATGAGCCCGCTGCGTCGTCCCACCGTCAGCGTACCGCTGTCTCCGGTCCGAGACAGACAAGCGGATATAGAATCCAGATTTTCAGCGACGGCAGGAACCAGCGCACTCTGCAGTCCCGTGCAAGGGCGCGTTCCAATTCAGTTATCGCGCGTTTCCCTAAATACCGCAATCAGGTCTACAGCTTCTCGAAGGCACCCAACTGGTACACACGTATCGGCAATTTCAAGACCCAGCAGGAAGCTTCCGCCGCTCTGTCTGAACTCAGAAGAGCTTTCCCGGGCTTCGCCGGAGAGATGCGTGTGGTGAAAAGCAATATTATCGTTGTGGAATGACAGTCGCTTAAAAATCAACTTTAAACCGATACACAAGTGAGCAGAAAAGAGAATCACGATCCGCAGAAAGTTGAGCAGATTGCAGCCCATTACAAGGCTATACTTGAATTGATCGGCGAGGATCCCGAACGTGAGGGACTTGTCAAGACTCCTGTCAGAGCTGCCAAGGCTCTCATTGACTGTACATGCGGTTATGCTCAGGATGTCCGCGAAGTGGCCGGAAGAGCTGTTTTCGATCACGCCGGCTCAAAAGTAATCATCGTGAAGGACATCGAGTTCTATAGTTTCTGCGAGCATCACATCCTGCCGTTCTTCGGCACCGTCTCGGTGGCTTATCTCCCGAAGGGAAAGATGATCGGCCTTTCAAAGCTTGCGCGTATCGTCGATGTCTATGCACGTCGGCTTCAGGTACAGGAGCGCCTTACGGCTCAGGTCTGCGCCGCTTTGGACGAGGTCATGCCCAACGACGGCGTCATGGTCATCTGCCGTGCCCAACATCTCTGTATGAAGATGCGTGGCGTCAAGAAGCAGGATTCCTCCACTTCCACCATCGAATACAGCGGACGATTTGCTGACGACGCTTCCCTGCGTCAGGAGGTCTTGTCAATGATCCGACAGTAATGACTCCGATTTCAAGCAAGGAACTTCTCGAAAGGGCCGCTCTTGATTTCGGCATCCTTCCATTTTTCAGAAACAGAATCGAGGGTTTCTCCGTCGAGGAGATGGCAGCGCCGGGCATGTTGTTCGGTGAATCATCCGATGATTACGGATGCTGGGAATGGAAAGGTCCCGTGATTCAGCAGCAGACAACTGCCTACGGCAAATTCTTCAATAGGAAAGCCGGATTCGTCTCGTGTAAGCTTCTACCTGATTTCCTGAATTACCGTCGTGACCGCTATCCGGTAGTTCCCGGGTCCATGGAGGAGCGTATTCTCAAGATAGTGACAGAGCGCGAGGGCATAACCTCCACGGATCTGAAAAAGGAGATTTTCGGATCCGCACGCAGAAACCGGAAACCTGCCGATCTCATTGATCTGATCGACCGGAAAACATCGAAACGCCCGAGTCTTGAGGGCGCTTTGCAACGCCTTCAGATGGGTGGGCATATGCTGATCGCGGATTTTGAATACAAATATACGGCGCAGGGAAAACGCTATGGCTGGGGCGTCGCTCTCTATTCCACTCCCGAGATCTGGTTTGAGAGAGATTTCAGCTTGAAAGAATGCACTCCCGGAGAGTCGTTCCGCCGGTTGGTACTGTATATGAAAGAAAAGCTGCCCGGCGCGGACGCCCGACAGCTTCAATATCTGTTTTCCTGATTTTTCAGTTATTTTTCTCTTTCGTCTTTTCCGGAACGGTGCGCTCGGGAAGGGTAGTGTCTATCTCGTCTGTCAGAGCCTTGGCAAGCACGTCGGACACTGTGTCCACATAGTGGAACCGCATGTCCTTGATGTAATCTTGCTCGATCTCCGCAATATCCCTTCTGTTGCGTTCGGATAGGATGATGTCGGTGATTCCGGCTCGTTTCGCAGCAAGAATCTTCTCCTTGATACCTCCGACCGGAAGCACCTTTCCCCGAAGGGTGATCTCGCCGGTCATTGCGACTTTTGATAGTACACGGCGGCGTGTGAACGCGCTGGCGATGGATGTCGCTATCGTGATTCCGGCGGAAGGTCCGTCCTTGGGTATCGCGCCCTCGGGTACGTGAATGTGTACATTGTAGGCCGTGAAGATGTCGTCGGGAAGTCCGAGCAGCTGCGGATTGGCCTTGAGGTATTGCAGAGCCAGCGTGGCCGATTCCTTCATCACGTTGCCAAGGTTGCCTGTCAGCGTAAGAGTAGGCGTGTTTGAGCGGCTGAGCGATGTCTCCACATAAAGGATCTCTCCGCCCACAGAAGTCCAGGCAAGTCCTGTGACGACACCCGCGAGAGAATTGCCCTCGTAGATTTCCGAAACCACATCCTCGATGCCGAGGAGTTCGCGGACATCCGACTCGCTGACTGTCTTTGGATAAACCTTTTTCCTGGCTTTCAGCAAAGCGATTTTGCGAAGTACCTTTGCAATACGTTTTTCGAGGCCACGGACTCCGGATTCGCGTGTATAGTTCTCGATGATCTTCTTTATGGCGTCTTCGGTGAAGCTGATTTCTCCCTTCTTGAATCCGTTGTCTGCAAGAGCCTTCGGCACGAGATGCCGGCGGGCGATCTCGATTTTCTCTTCGACTGCATATCCGTCGATGCGGATGATTTCCATTCTGTCGAGCAGCGGTCGGGAGACTGTGGAAATGTCGTTGGCTGTCGCTATGAACATGACCTTCGAGAGGTCGTATTCGATGTCGAGATAATTGTCGTGAAACTTGTTGTTCTGTTCGGGATCGAGCAGTTCGAGCAATGCAGCGGAAGGATCCCCCTTAATGTCTTTTTCGATCTTGTCGATCTCGTCAAGCATAAAAAGCGGATTGCTCCCTTTCATCTTCCTCATGGCCGCGATGATGCGTCCGGGCATAGCTCCGATATATGTCTTGCGGTGTCCCCTGATCTCGGCTTCGTCGTGTACTCCGCCAAGCGAGATACGCGAATAGCCGCGCCCCATTGCTGTTGCGATGGATTTGCCGAGTGATGTCTTGCCGACTCCCGGAGGGCCGTAGAGGCAGAGAATCGGCGCTTTCATGTCCTTGCGCTGTTTTTGTACCGCTATATGTTCAAGGATTCTCTCCTTGACGTCTTTCAGACCGAAATGGTCTGTATCGAGCTGTTTCTCGACGTCGTTGATGGAATAGTTGTCGGGCGTCGTGTCGTTCCACGGGAGTTCGAGCATCGTTTCAAGATAAGAGAAAAGGATGCCGTATTCCGGAGTCGAGGGATTGAAACGTTCGAGCTTGTGAAACTCCTTGTCGAAATGTTCGTCGACTTCCTTGTCCCAGTTCTTCGTGTCCGCTCTCATGGCAAGCTCGTCAAGCTCGGCGTCGTCGGTGTCTCCAAGTTCCTCCTGCATCGTCTGAATCTGGCTGCGCAGGAACTGCTGGCGCTGCTGCTCGCTGATGTTGGCTGCGGTCTTGTCGTGGATCTCCTTTTTCACCTTAAAGAGATCCATGCTTTTGTTTATCAGCGAAGTGAGGGTAAATGCTCTGTCAATAATGTCGGTGTCCCTGAGCAATTTCACCTTTTCGGCATTTTCGACAGGGGAATTGAGACACATGAAACTCAGTTCGACAAGAGGATTCTTTATCGACTCCAGCATCTTCACCACAGGCTCGGTGTTGTCGTCGATGACCGAAAGCATCTTGATGTAGGTGTCTTTGAGTTCCTTGAAAACGGATTCAAATACCTTCGTTTCTATCGGAAGCTCCTCCTCAATGATCTCGACGGTGAAATACATCACTCCGTCGATGAATCTCGACTTTTTGATTTTCACGATGTGGAGCACATGGGCTATGATGCCGGGACCTTCCTTCTCGTCTTCGATAAACTGTGTGGCTTCTATCAGGGTGCCGTATTCAAAGTAATCCTTACGGAACTGACCTGTGCATGAGTCATCTTTCAGTGTGAAACACGACAGGAGAGTGTGGGTCTGTGCCGCCTCCATGACAACCGGCACGAGCTCCTTCTCCGTGATGCCGATAGGGAGATTGAGGCCGGGGAAAAGGACTGTGTTTTTTAAGGGAATCACCGGCACCATGTCGAGGTTCGCGGTGTGCGGATCGCGCAGGCCATTGTGTATATCGTTATCTCTTAAATTCTTATCTGAAGCCATAAGGTTCTTTCAATGCAGTTTTGGCAAAAAACGACACAAAATTAGTTAAAATGGTTCAGACACCGAAATATATGTGTGTGAAAAAATGTAATTTTGCGGACGTAAACAAAAAACGATTCTCCGATGAAAGAGCGTCTATTCAGATTCAAGCAATTTTCGGTGAAGCATCAGCTTAGTGCCATGAAGGTCGGCGTGGATGCAGTGCTCCTTGGCGCGTGGGCGGATGTCGCAGACGTGAGGTCGGTGCTCGACATCGGCACAGGATGCGGTGTGATTGCTCTTGCCGTGGCTCAGCGTGCGTCGGATGCGAGGATACTGGCCATTGACATCGACACTCCTTCTGTCGTGGAAGCTTCGGAAAATTTTGCAAATTCACCCTGGAGTCAGCGGCTTGAGGCTCAGAATGTCTCTTTTGACTCGTTGCTTGCTGACACTTCGGAGCAATTCGATCTTGTCATCTCCAATCCGCCATTTTTCGACAGCGGGGTGGATCCTCATTCAGACAGTCGCATGAGGGCGCGCCATGTCGGCGAGCTTTCTCCGTTCTCAATTCTTGGGGGCGCCGGAAAATTGCTCTCGCCTCAGGGCCGAGTTGCCATGATTGTGCCTGCCTATATGGAGGAGAGGCTTTGTGAGTTCGCTGATGCGTCGGGATTGTGTCTTCTTCGGGGATTGAGAGTGAAAGGAACTCCTGCGGCTCCTCCGAAAAGATTCCTTGCCGAATTTAGCCGTAAGTGTTGTCCCGGAGGTGAAAACCGGATTGAACCCCTTACTATCCAGACCGCACCGGAAGCATATACGGAGGAGTATATAGCTCTGACTAAGGGATATTATATCAAATTTTAAATTTTTAACATTATATGTTTTGCCGATTTTAAACGAATCGGTAAATTTGATGTCTTAATTAGAAAACAAATATATTTTTACGCTATGAAGGAGTCGATATTTTTACTGGCATCATTATTATTGGGATCCGGCGCAGCCATGGCCCAATACGATGATGACATATATTACAACCCTGACAAGGCTGCAAAGAAATCATCGTCCAAAACCATTGTGGCGGACGGACGCAACTATAATCCGAACCTTGGAGAGTCGGCTGAGCTGACGGATTCAGACATCGATGCTTACAATGGCTTCGGCGGCTACTATGAGACTGCTGTCGACACGATCGGCGCCGCCATGGCCAATAGTGAGGATTTTGTCTATACACAGCAGATTCAGAAATACTACAATCCTACGATTGTCACGGACAATTCGGCCGTGCTTGCCGATGTCCTTGCCAACAGCTACGGCAATGTCAACATCATCTATCAGGGTGGTGTGCCCTACATGACTTCGTGGGTCTACAATTATCCCTGGTACACCTACAGCTATTCCCCCTACTGGGCGTTTAACTTCACCTGGGGTCCATGGGGATATTATGATCCCTGGTACTGGGGACCCTCATGGTCATGGTATTCGCCTTACTACTGGGGTTCGCCATGGTATGGTCCCGGCTATGGATGGGCATGGAGCTATCCTTCTTACCACCGCTGGAACAATTATCACCGCAATCCCGGAGCAGGCCGGCCGATGGCTCACCACCGCTACAATACCGGACTCGGCAGAGACTACCGTAATCCCGGCAGATCACATTATACAGCTTCGGGCACACGCCCCTCGACCGGCAACCGATTTAACGGAACTCGTTACGGCAATACGCGTCCTGTGTCTTCTGTAGCTACGTCGCGTCCCGGGACAGCTACTTATAATGGCAATTCGCACCGTGGAAATATCGGCATTGACAACAGTGTACGTCCCTCGACATCCTCTACTGTGAGAGGTAACGCCGCAACACGCAACAATCGGGTACATGGCGAATCGATGAGTGTCTCTCCCTCGCGTTTCGGCGTTACCAACACCGAAACAGTCAGCCCGAGAGTGACCACCACAACTCCGCGCAACACTACGACGACAACACGCAATGCCACTACGACAACTCGCAATCACAATACCACCACCAATACGCGCAATTACAACACTTCCACGCGCAACAACAACAATTCTGTGATGAGAAACAATACCAATACCAACAGTCATCGCAGTTCCGGAAGCTCTTTCCGGAGTTCAGGAGGTAGCCGTGGCGGATTCGGCGGCGGAGCCGGACGCATGGGCGGCGGCGGAAGCCGCGGAGGTGGTGGCCATCGCAGATGATCCCGGCCGACAGAAATGAATTTTTTGATTCCGGGTCGGAGCATCATAGTTCCGATCCGGATTTCTCTTTAAGTTTTGTAAATTAGCAACCCAAAATATTATGAAGAAAACTTTTACATCTTTGGCATTCCTGTGTGTCGGCTTTGCCGCACTTGCTCAAAGTGCGACTGATGGTGCGGCATTGCTGCAGTCCGACATCAAGGGTACGGCGCGTTTCATGTCAATGGGTGGCGCTTTCGGTGCCATCGGCGGTGACATGTCGACATTGTCCTACAACCCCGCAGGTATCGGCATCTATCGTCGTTCGGAGATAGGACTTACCATGGATTTCGATTTTCAGAGCACATCTACTGAATTTCCCGGAACCAAGAATGATCAAAACAAATTCAAGTATCTGATAAACAACGGCGGCTATATAGGCGCGATGCGCCTGAACAGCACTACGATGCCCAATTTCAATTGGGGCATCACCTACAACAGAAAAGCCAACTTCCACCGTGAGTTCTCGGGCGTTGCGCCAAGTCTTTCCAATTCTCTGTCCAACTACATAGCCGGTGTGGCCAATAATTCCGGAGTACTTGAGGAGGATGTTGTTTCGACCAATTCTTTCGACCCCTATAATGCAACCGATTATCCTGCTCCATGGATCTCGATACTCGGCTACGACAGCTTCTTTATCTCGCCCACTTCAGACAACCCATCAGATCCCCGGTGGGTAGGCCAGTTTGACAACCACACGACCGGCAGCGGTGTGATGTCGGTCATTGAGAAAGGCGGCATCGACGAATACAATATCGCTCTTGGCGGCAACATCAAGGACGTCGTGTTCTGGGGTATGGATTTCGGAATCACGAGCCTGACCTATAAGCGCCAGACTGTCTGGGGCGAATCCCTGTCGAACGCCAATGTCAATCTTGGCGACGGAATGCGCCGCTACGATGCCGACTGGAGTCTCTACAACGACTATCGCGTCAACGGCACCGGCTTCAACTACAAGCTCGGCGTCATCGTCAAGCCCATTCAGGAACTGCGCCTCGGATTTGCTTTCCACACTCCGACTTGGTACGGACTCACAGAGAAATATTATGCCAACACCTGGTTTACGTATTCCCGCAATGGTCAGGTGATAAAAGAAGACGGCGCGGAGACCAACCAGGGATATGACGGCGTTAACGACTTTAATTTCCGCACACCGTGGCGTTTCATCGGAAGCATCGCGGGCGTATTCGGCAACAACCTCATCCTTAGCGCAGACATCGACTGGACCGGAATGCAGTATATGCACTTCTCGTCGCCGACATATTCCGACTATTGGTATGATGACGGATGGGACTACTGGCCCGCTCCCGCCAAAGCTCCGTCGGACAATTATGCAAGCTCCGATCCTTACTATTACACCAACAAGGATGCCAAAGACTATTATCAGACATCGACAACAATCCGTGTGGGTGCCGAGTATCGCATCATTCCCCAGTTCAGTGTCCGCGCAGGCTATGCTTACACTTCCTCGCCTGTCAAGAGCGACACACGCGACGGCAAGAAGACAATCTACACAGCCGATCCCAGTCCGTCTTACGAATTTGACAACGACATCAACTACGTCTCTTTCGGACTTGGCTATCGTTATCAGGCATTTTATGTCGACCTTGCCTACATGTACCGTGCGCGCAAGAGTGAATGGCACGCTTATTCACCCAACATCGGCGATTCAGCATATTCCGGTTCGACTTTGGGCGGACCTGTGGCGAAAGTGACATCAAAAGACAATCAGCTCATATTGAGTATGGGCTTCCGCTTCTGACAAAAATCGACACCCGAATATCCAAACTGAATCTCCCGGAAGGAGCCAATGTTCTCTCCGGGAGATTTTTCATATTACTATGAGAAGTTACTTGTGATGGTAAGCGACAATGTATTTGCTTCCGGGAAGATAGCTCACGAGGTAGACGAAAGTGAAAGAAACTGTTATCAGCATCAGAGACGCTACAGCAAGCCGCAGATAAGGGGAGGACTGGGGAAGTATATCGAGCTGCGAGATGCCGAGATTCATCATTTCGTTTATGAGGTAGACTCCGAATGTGAGCTTTGACAGAGTCGATATGAACGGGGTGCTCTTATATCTGCTGCATAAATAAAAAATGACGACAAATATCGCCGTACAGCGGACTATATTTCCGAAGTTGGTGTTTATGGCGCCTGTGATTTCTTTCATTCCAATGAAATATTCAAACCATGGCATAGCCAGATCTATGCAGAGATAAGCAAGAACTACCGCAATGACTTGAGATGTCGTGACATGTAAGTGATATGTGCGGATGTAGTACCCGAGAATGTAGAAGCCTACGTAGCCCGTGAAATAGTAGAATGGAGAGGTGATGTTTATTTCAGCCCCGGAAACGTGGGATGCGTATGGAAACATTGAGACAAGACACCAGAAAATCAGATACCATTTCACTTCTTTCTGAGAACAGGCTTTCAGCCATCCGGACAGGATAGGGGAGAGCATATAGAGTCCAAAGAGCGTATAAAGGAACCAAAAACCGCCATTGATGGATGGCATGAAAGGAGCCTGAACCAGAAGCAGATGTGCGCGTTCAGGCGTATTGAATTGAAGCATCGGCAGGATATAGAGTATGGTCCAGACGATCATTGGGATCCCGATATTGGTGAAGCGCTTTTTGAGAAAAGCCGATGTGGATGTCTTCAAAGGAAGGATGAGCGCTCCGGATGTCATAAGGAATATCGGAGTCTCAAACTCAAAAAATGAGAACACATAACCGGCAATGGGATCGTCGGCGAAGCTTGTCATATCGGCTGTAAGATATGTTATTCCGGAATAATGGAAGAGATGCTCGGCACATATAAACACACATGCCACAATGCGTGCGACATCCAAAGCGAGAATACGTTCATTTTTGAATGGGGGGGTCATAAATTTGATTTATTTTGTGTTGCCTACTGATTGATTATGTAATTGATTTGCTGTCGAATATGATTGTTTTGTTTGGCGCGGTGGAGAGCGTAGCTCCGATGAGGTAGTCGCTTCCGGAGCCTTCGCGAATGCCTGATTGTGCTGCAATCTGTGTCGGTTTCAGTTGCGAGTTGCGGCACAGGACATTGCGGCGTTCACCTTTCATTCTGGTTTTAAGGAGTTTCCCGGGAGTATAGACATCCTTTACGAAAAAGACACGTCCGGGGAAATCCGGATGGCATTTGTCACTGAGGTATAGCATCGTGTTGGGATGGAGTTTCTGTAGACCGAAGCGATCGGCGAGCATGGCTGAGGCACCGCATTTCAGGACGGATGAGTCCGGCTCATAGAGATATTTTCCTTTGATAGTATCCGCCGGTGAGTCGTAGATCTGTTCCAAAGGAAAAGTCGTGCCTTTCCGAAAACTTACGGAGGGCTCTATGTCTATTTCGTCGTTCTTGAAATTGTAGGCAGAGATCAGAGGATCCTCTGTGCTTTCTTTTGCGAAATCACACTCGACAAGAATTTCCTTGCATTCGTTCTTTACACTAAGCACCCACACGCGGCTGACGTTGGCGAGCTGCCGACAGAGTTCGGTGATGTCAAGCATAGGGGAGACTTTGGTCAGCAGGCGTCGGGTATGGGATGCGATGAGGCTAAGGTTAGTGTGTATGTCGGGACTGCAGTCAGTCAGTGCGTAAGTGCGTCTGTTGAACTCCCCGCGCCGAGCAGGATCGGCAAATATGATGTCGAAAGATAATTCGGGATTCTGCCTGAGCCGGTCGAGGCTGTCGCCGCATACCACATTTATGTTTTTGATCCCGAGTCTCCGGAAATTGTCAGTGGCAAAATCGGCATTGCGTTGCACGATGTCGAAAGTGGTGATTGCGGATGCCTTTTGCGACATGAAAATGTCATCGACTCCAAGTCCGCATGTCATGTCGAGAATTTCCGCGCCGTCGGGAATGAGGGACGCATGGAAACGCGCTATTGTCTCGCATGTGCATTGCTCCGAAGAGAGAACGGAAGGGAATATGAAGCGTCTGCCGGCGACGAGAGAGGGCAGTTTTCCTCTCGTCTTACGTCGACATTCGATCTGGATGATGGCAAGATCCACATCGAATGGTAGACTTTTGTCGGCGTATTTCAATCTAAGCGCCGCAGGATCCGAATGTTCGTGCTCCGAAATAAAGTGTTCCAGTTCGTCGGTCGATTCCATAATCAGCTGCAAAGTTAACTATAATGGTAAAATAAGCGCAAAGAATTTTCGTTTAATAGGAGATTTTACATCCCGGAAATGTCAATATGAAGGATTTCGCAGCAATAGATTTTGAGACAGCCAACAGCAATCATAGCAGCGTGTGTAGCGTCGGTGTGGTAATTGTACGCGACGGAAAAGTGACGGAAGAGATTTACCGGCTCATCCATCCTGCGCCCAACTACTACAGTCCGATGAATGTCCGGGTCCACGGACTTACACGCGAGGATACGGATCCTGCGGATTACTTTCCTGAGGTGTGGGCCGAGATTGCGGGTAAAATCGAAGGATTACCTCTCGTAGCGCATTTCAGCCGTTTCGATGAAGGATGTCTGCGTGCCGCATATTACCGCTATGAAATGGATTATCCTGAGTATCAATTCTATTGCACGTGCACAGCCTCACGTCGTTTTTTCGGCAGGCAGTTGCCCGATCATAAGCTTGACACAGTTGCCGCTGCCTGCGGCTACGACCTACGCGACCACCACCATGCCCTCCACGACGCGCGGGCTTGTGCCGCGATCGCTTTGGCGATCATGTAGATGTCTCAAGCCGTGTGTCAAGCCGTGTGGGCGTATCGTTTGTCTGCTACCGAAAATTTTTGTAAATTTGCGGTCGCAACTCTCCCGCACACGATTATGAGCATTTCGAAACTTACAAAATATGTGATCCTGATTGTAGCGTTGTGTTTGTTTTCTCAATACAGCGCATTTGCTGCTGACAATTTTACGGTCGTCATTGATGCCGGCCACGGCGGTAAGGATACCGGCGCTATTGAAAACAGCGTCAGGGAGAAAGACGTGAACCTTGGTGTCGCTCTCAAGCTCGCGAAGATGTTGCGTAAGAAAGACAAGGACCTTAAGGTGATTCTCACACGCGACAAGGATGTTTTCCTTACTCTTCAGGAGCGTGCCGACATCGCGAACAAAGCCAAGGCAGACCTTTTCATCAGTATCCACACAAATTCGCTCGATCTTAAGAACCCCAACCGCAAGACTGTGGAGGGTGCCTCGACATATACGCTTGGTCTACATAAGGACAAGAACAACATGGACGTTGCCCGCCGCGAAAATTCCGTTATGGCGTATGAGGCCGACTACAACACCAAATACAGCGGATTCGATCCCAACAGTGACGAGTCATATATCATCTTCGAGATGGCACAGAAGGCCAATCTTTCCCAGAGTGTGAAGTTTGCGGAGTCTGTGCAGAAACAGCTTGTCAGTGTCGCCGGACGCAAGGACAGAGGTGTGAAACAGGCTGGATTCTGGGTGCTGTGGGCCACTTCAATGCCTTCGGTGCTTGTGGAGCTGGATTTTGTTACTAATCCCAAAGTGGCTGAATTTATCGGAAGCGACAGCGGTCAGAATAAACTTGCCACGGCAATCTGCAATGCGACTGTGGGCTATTTCAATAACCTTGAGAACGAACGCAAGAATGGCCGAAAGGTCAGAAAAGAGAATACTTCTTCCGCTTCCCGGCCGTCCGCTTCGGGAGATGCCGTGACTTTGGCCAGTTCGGAGAATGCGACGCAGAAAAAAAGCTCAGCTGCTCCTTCCGGCGACAATCCTTCGTCTGGCAACGTCGCCACTTCTCGCCGTCGCCGCAACGACAAGTCGCGTGAGAAATCTAAGAATCGGGAATATGAGGTCGCTGTAATCGAGACTGAACGCGATTATGTGATTGAGAATGTTCCGGCAGAGGAGACTGTCGAGGAGACTGTTTCCACGACTCCCGAAAAGAGCGGTAAGGACAGCAAGAGCAAAAATAAGAAGGAGAAGAACAGCGGCAAAAATAAGAGCAAAAACAAAAAGGAGACCAAAAAGTCTACTCGCGTCGTCAACGGTAAGACTGTCAGCGTCGGTTCTACCGCACAAAAGACAGACGATAAAAAGAACCGCAATGACGTCGCTGCCTCCGGCTCCGTGAAGCCGCAGAAGGATGCTAAATCCCAGTCAAAAACCCGGAAACAGAAAGAGACAGCTCAAAAAAAATCTAAAAAGTACAAAAATTCAAGTTCAGCTGTACGTCTGGAAAAAAAGAAGGTCACTTACCGGATTCAGATTCTGGCCTCAGAGGAGCACCTGAAATCAAACAATCCCCGATTCTGCGGCCTCTCGCCGATAAGCTGCACCAAAAGCGGTAAACTATACAAGTATACCTACGGCGAGACAAATGACAAAAAGGAAATAGACAGAATGCTAATTGTCGTCAAGAAGAAGATTCCCGACGCATTCATCGTTGCTCAATAACCATTTAAACAATCCTGCAAACATCGACTCTCTCCGTTGCAATAAACTCCAGAATGTGAAATGAAAAAATTAGTTTCAAAAGAATTTATCATAGGCCTGTGTGTTCTTGTCGGACTCGTAATCCTATATTTCGGTATCAACTATCTCAAGGGAGTGAATCTCTTCAAGCCGGGCAATTTCTACTATGTCAACTACGAGAACATCGCAGGACTTGAAACTGCCGCTCCGGTCCGGATTGACGGATACAAGGTCGGTGAGGTGCGTGAGATAAAGTTTGACTATGAGCATCCGGGACTTATCAGGGTAGCTCTCTCGCTCAATAAGGATCTTAAAATCCCTGAGGACACGGAAGCGCGTATCGTCAGCGGACTTATGTCGGGACCCTCGATTGATCTAATTCTCGGCAAGAGCAAGAAATATATTTCCATTGACGGATTTATCAAAGGTACTCTTGAGAAAGGAATGATGGACGCTGTCAGTCAGGATATGCTTCCCACGGTCAACGAGATGCTCCCTCACATTGATTCTCTTGTCATGAGTCTCAACACCACAGCCGCCAATCTTGCCGAGCTTTCGGGCAAGGAGGAGATAGGCATATCTGTCACCAACATAGCACGTATAACCGATGATCTCGCTCAGCTTTCCAACACGCTTAACAACAGTCTCGGCAAAGGTGTGCCCGCCATGGTCGGGGATGCTACCGAAGTCACCGCGAACCTGAAGCTGATCACTTCCGACATAGCGCTTGTTACCAAGGAGCTGAAATCCCTTCCTCTCCAGTCATCCATGCAGAACGTGGAGAAGACCACAGCCAATCTTGAAGTCCTTTCCGAGCGTCTGAACTCCACAAACGGCACTCTCGGCAAGCTGCTGAACGATCCGACTCTTTACTATCAGCTCAACCGTGTCACCGCAGACATTGATTCACTTATCAACGACGTAAAGGCTAATCCCAAACGTTACGTGAACATAAAGCTGCTCTGATTTTCCGGGTGTCTGAACACATTGCGGGGCTATTTAGACTCAGTCTAAATAGCCCCATTCCTTAATTAAAGCTGTATATCCTTATGTGTCAAGGGCTTGGATGAAGTGCGGCTTTGAGCTCAGGAATCTATCAACAGTCTTAATGGGCTAATCTGCAATCCCTTATACATACTGACTGCAACGACTCAGGTATAAGTGATCCGAACTCGCTTATATTCAGAACGTTTGTGAAGCATTGTCAAATGCAAATTATCAGGCAACTTTTTTATACGGTAATTTTTTGCGAAATTTGTAAACATTTCCGCCGCTTACGGAGCGTACAATGAAATGTGACATATCTTTTACCAACGACTGCTAACTCTTAATGAACCAACCCGATCACATATCACTTTGGCATAAATGTCTCGAAATTATCCGTGACAACATGAATGCCGATCTGTTCGACACGTGGTTTAAGCCTGCGGAGCCTCTCGGCTACGCCGATGGTGTCGTGACGATAGGTGTGCCGTCGGAGTTCTGGTGTCAGCAGTATGAAGGTCGCTTCTTCCCCGTGCTGCTCTCCGCGATGCGCAAGGTCTACGGCAACGGCGTGAAACTCGAATACCGCTATAAGGTTGTCTCCGGCGATCCCGAATCGGAGGTGACTGTGGCAAGCTCCTCTCCGTCGCCGACCCTGAACAACGCTGTCGACAGACAGACACGCACATCAGCCAATCCTTTTATCAACGGTGTGGAATACGAGGATATCGATCCTCAGCTCAACGCGACCTACAACTTTGAGAACTACTGTGTCGGCGACAGCAACAAGCTGCCATACACCATAGCCGAGTATATCGGCAATAATCCCGGTAAAACCGACTTTAATCCTTTCTTCCTCTACGGAGCCACAGGTGTCGGCAAGACGCATCTTATTCAGGCCATCGGAATCAGGGTAAGAGAGCGTTTCCCGAAGGCAAGAGTGCTGTATCTGACTTCACGAATTTTCGAGAATCAGTATGGCAAGGCTGTTCGCGACAAGCAGATAAACGATTTCATCAACTTCTATCAGAGCATCGACGTACTCCTTCTTGATGATATACAGGAGCTTTCCGGCAAGCCCGGTATGCAGAACGCCTTCTTTCCCATATTCAGCTATCTGCATCAGCGCGGACGTCTTCTGATAATGACCAGCGACCGAGCTCCGGTGGATCTTGACGGCATGATGGATCGTCTTGTCAACCGATTCAAGTGGGGCGTCACGGAGCAACTGTGTGCGCCCGATCTCAATCTCCGTAAGGAGATTTTGCGCTGCAAGGCCCGCAAGAACGGTCTCGCCCTCGGCGAGGACGTGATAGATGTGATTGCCACTCACGTCACGGAGTCAATACGTGAACTTGAAGGTGTCGTGTTGTCACTGCTCACCCGAGCCACGATACTCAATCAGCCGATCACGGTCGAATTGGCGAAGATGGTGATGCAGTCGGCTGTGAAGCTTAATAAGAAGAAAATCAACTTCGACATGATTGTCGAGGCAACAGCTTCGGCCTACAATATTGACCCGGACGCGATCTTCTCCAAGAATCGTGTGCGCGACATTGCCGACGCGCGTCAGGTCATCATGTATCTTGCCAACAAACACACCGATCTGTCCTCGACATCCATAGGCTGCAAACTCGCCCGCAGTCATGCCACGGTATTGCATGGTATCTCTGTCGTCAAGCAGCGCATGAGCGTAGAGTCCGCGCTCGCCGACTCCATTGATGAAATCGAGCGTTCACTCCGATAAACAGTCATGATTCAGATTGACATAGACAAGAGAATTGTGGAGGTCGCGTCTGACTACCGCTGTCTTCACATTGAATGTTCGGTGGTAAACACTCCGACTTCGGCTCGGCTTACTGAACTCCTGAATGATGAGTGCGACGCCATCCACAAAGATTTCCAACTCCCGGACATCAACAAAAGAGCGGCCATCGCCGCGACACGCAAGGTTTATAAAGCGCTTGGCAAGGATCCTAACCGCTATCGTCCCTCTGCGGAAGCATTATGCCGCAGAGCTGTAAAGGAAAGCGGACTCTACACCATAAATACATTGGTTGATCTGATCAATCTTGTCTCCATCCGTTCCGGCTACAGCATCGGGGGCTTTGATCTTGACAGAATCGATGGCGGCAGCATCACCCTCGGCGTAGGAGAGGAGGGTGAGCCTTTTGAGGCAATCGGTAGAGGACAGCTGAACATCGCCGGACTTCCCGTGTTCCGCGACAGTATCGGAGGAATTGGCACACCCACAAGCGACAACGAGCGTACCAAACTCTCCCTCGACACCAAGAGGCTGCTTATGACAGTCAATATCTACGGCGAGGAGATGTCGCCGGAAGACACGGTGGCATATATCCGCACACTTCTCGATCAGTTCTCGGAATGTCGCGACTTTGAGTATCGCATTGTCAGTCCTGCTTCATCGGAATGAAGCGTGCCGGATTTCCCCATTCCCAATATCCGGGAAAAAGTTGTTCGAAATTCCACATAGCGATTCCGAGGTCGATAAGCTGATTCTTGTCAGGGACCTCGGCGGTGAGTGTATATCCGCAGTCGAAGTCCAAAGGCGGCTGCAGCATGGAGTTTACCGGTGATAGCAGGAAACGTCTCGATTCAGCCTCGACCTGCTTGAATTCCCTCTCATAGCGAATGGACTCGTCACTGTCGATCGCATTAGAAGTTTCCTCACAATCAGTTGGCACGACCTTTATGACCACCGGCTGTTTGTTTAAGGCCGACGGAGCGAGCGCCACGGCCTTGAGAGCCGGAAGCAGTTCAGGTAGCTTATGTTCGACATTATCCCAAGGTTCGGGACCGGCATAGAATTGCAACGGCGCTTTGCTTTTCCGTATGAGAACTTTATGAGCCAGTCGTGCAAACATGCCGTCTTTTTCATCGGATGGATAGCCAACGGCGACAACGGCGGGAACTTTCCATCCGGCGCGCAACTGCACGTCGAGATGTTTGCGTGAGAAAGTCCCTCCTACAAAGCATGTCGCCAGCCCCATGTCTACGCATTTCATCACCAGCATCTCTGCATAGTATCCGGCCTTCTCCTCCATGAAATGATAGGCGGAATCGTCGATCACGAGAGCAATGTAGTTGCGTACTCCGGAAAAGAAACCGTAGCTTCTTCCGAAGCCCTGAAACGCCTCAGGCGAATCGGTCACCAAAGTGAAATGCAGCCCCGCCTCGTGAGTGTTTATCGCGGTTATGGCAGCACGCAGACGAGCCTTGTCACTGTCGGACAAGGCTCGCGATGAATATTTGCGTACTGAATGGCGTCTTGCAAGCTTCTCAAGCGTCATGGGGAATCGTGATGTTGTAATTGGCAAGGAATTCGAGAGAATCGTGGATATAGTCTTTCATCACTACATCATCTTCTACGAAAGGCACCTTTTCGCGATATGCTTTCAATACTTCCTGATTGTAGGGGGAAGGCTTCAGCGGTTTGCGGAAGTCAATAGCCTGGGCGGCGTTCATCAGCTCTATGGCGGCGATGTACTGGAGGTTGTTGATGATCTTGTGGAGCTTCGTAGCCGAGTTCGCGCCCATTGACACGAGGTCTTCCTGACCGTTGCTGCTGACGATGGAGTCGCAACTTGCCGTGAAGCAATACATCTTGTTCTGGCTTACTACCGAGGCTGCGGCATACTGCGGAATCATGAAGCCAGAATTGAGTCCGGGCTTTGCCACGAGGAACTCGGGAAGACCGCGTTTGCCGAGGATTAGCTGTGCCACACGGCGTTCGGAGATGTTGCCGAGTTCGTGGAGAGCCACGCCCATATAGTCGAAGACAAGCGCCAGAGGCTCGCCGTGGAAATTGCCCCCCGAAACGACCATGTCAAGGTCGGGGAACACTGTGGGATTGTCTGTTACGGAGTTTATTTCGGTATGGAGCACCGACGTGACATGGTGCATGGCGTCGCGCACGGCGCCGTGAACCTGCGGAATGCATCTGAAAGAGTAAGGATCCTGAACATGCTCCTTGTGGTGAGACATGATCTCGCTTTCCCGGAGAATGGCTCGGATGCGGGCGGCTGTCTCTATCTGACCTCTGTGCGGTCGTACCTGCTGAATGCAGTCGAGGAACGGCTCTATGCGTCCGTCGTACGCTTCGAGAGACATCGCGCCAAGGACGTCAAATGTATTGACGATGTGCCAGCCGTCGATGAGAGCCTTGATGCCGTTGGCGCTCATGAATTGCGTGCCGTTGAGCAGTGCCAGGCCTTCCTTTGATTTGAGCTTGATGGGACGCCAGCCATACATGTTTAGGATGTCCGATCCTTTGAAACGCTTGCCCTGATGGAATGCCTCTCCCTCGCCTATAAGCGGAAGGAACAGATTGGCCAGAGGCGCGAGGTCGCCCGACGCGCCGAGCGAGCCGCGGTCGTAAACCACGGGGATTATGTCTTCGTTGTAGAAGTCGAGGATGCGCTCCACGGTCTCGACCTGAACGCCGCTGAAGCCCATGGAGAGCGCATGAGCCTTAAGAAGAAGCATCAGCTTGACGATTACAGGGTCGATAGGTGTGCCTATGCTGCACGAGTGGCTCTTGACGAGATTTTCCTGAAGGACGCCGAGTTCTTCGGGAGAAATGCTGCGGTCGCACAGAGAACCGAATCCTGTCGTGACGCCGTAGATCGGCTCCTTGGTCTCGACAGCCTTGCGGTCAAGATATTCGCGGCAATGCTTTATTCTTGCGATGGCCTCTTCGGAGAGCACAAGCTTTGTGCCGTCGTTGAGGATTTTTTCAATAAGATCGTATGTAAGTTCGGAAGAACCTATGGCATAAATTTCCAATTTGTTCATATCATTCAGTTTACGTTAGGAAAATTTTTGTTTTTGACAACTATCTCGCCTTTACGGATAACGGTGTTGACACAGTTCATGCCTACATAGTAGGGTAGCATCCTGTAGTTGCCGTAGTCAAGTATTATCATATCTGCACTCTTGCCGACCTCGACGGAACCGATTGTGTCGGCCATATCGAGTGCTGCGGCGCCGTTGAGGGTCAGGGCTGTGATCGTCTCCTCGATCGACATGTTCATGTAGATACATGCCAGTGCGATAGTCAGAGGTATGGAACCGGAAAAACAGCTGCCGGGATTCAAATCCGTAGCAAGCGCCACAGCGGATCCGCCATCTATCAGACGTCTTGCGGGTGCGTATGGTTCACGCAGCGCAAACGCTGTCAGCGGCAGGAGTGTGGCTACTGTGGTTCCTTCGGCAAGTGCCCTGACTCCGGCATCGCTCACGTGGAGCAGATGGTCGGCCGACACGGCACCTAACTCAACGGCAAGCTCGGCGCCACCGAGTGAGACTATTTCGTCGGCGTGCATCTTTAGCTTGAAGCCATTTTCGCGGGCAGCTTCAAGCAGACGGCGCGAATCATCGAGTTCGAAGACATTCTTCTCAGTGAAGATATCGCAGAAGACAGCCATGTCCTTGACTTTGGGCAACATCTCCGCAATGATGTGGTCTACATATTCCGCTGTACGTCCTTTGAATTCCGTGGGGATGGCATGTGCGCCCATGAATGTGGCAACTACGCGAGCCTTTGTCTCGGGTGAATCCGCAAGTCTTTTGATGACTTCGAGCATCTTGACCTCGGATTCGAGACTAAGTCCGTAGCCGCTTTTGGCCTCTACGGTTGTCACTCCCATTTCCGCCATTCGGTCGATGAACCATGATGCCTTCGCAGCAAGCGCGTCGACGCTCTCTCCGCGTGTGGCATTGACGGTGGACTGGATGCCGCCTCCGCGCTCCATAATACTCATATAGGAGTCTCCCTTGAGTCTCCATTCGAACTCATCAGGACGGAAACCGCCGAAAATAAGGTGCGTATGCGAATCGACAAATCCGGGCAGCAAAGCCCTCCCTGCGGCGTCAATCTCGTTCACATCTCCCGAGACTTTCGGCATCTCCGACTGTGGACCGACATAGCTGATAATTCCGTCTTCGGCCACGACAGCGGCGTTTTCAAGGGTGTGAAGCCGTGCCATAGCCACGCCTTTGAGCGCATGTCGGCCTAAAGGCGTGGTTACGGTGGCGTTTTTTACGACGAGTGTACTCATTTGTCTATCACTGCGTTGACTTTCTCGATAATCTCTGCCTCACGACGCTGTGCTTCGGAAGCGATGTGTGCGGCCTCGCCGAGCAATCTGTCGGCAACTTCGCGGTCTTTCAGTCCGGCGGCATTGATGCGGACATTTAGCTGCGCGCCGAGCACGGCGGAACGTGCGGCGAGTGCGCCGACTCCGGCGTCGCTGACGGATGCCGGATTGCCGGATGTGGCCATCTTTTCCAGAATGTCGAAACATTCGAAGGCGGCTTTCATCGTGCGCAGAGGCACTTCGGTGGCGTATAGTGTGGCTTCCTGCAAAGCGGCGGCACGCGCTGCCTTCTCCTCCTCGCTCTTCTTGGGCATGGCGAATACGTCCATAATGCGGTTGAACGCGACGGTGTCCTCATCCACAAGATGGATCAGGCGCTCCTGAATCTCGCGTCCTTTCTCGGCTACGTCGGAGAACTCCTGCCAGCGGTCGTCCCATCCCGCCTTGTGAGCTGACAGATTGGCCACCATGGTGCCGAGTGCGGCGGCAAGTGCTCCCATGTATGCTGATATTGAGCCTCCACCGGGAGCCGGTGATTCAGAGGATGTCTCGTCGGCAAAATCCACAAGCGTCATGTCGACAAGGCGTTTCCCCCCCTTATCGTTTTCAAGCATGTATTCTATCACTTTCTCCTCCGGACGAAATTCCTTGAGATCGTCGAGTCCCATGGATTTGACGGCAATCTTCAGGATCTCCTTTTCCGGAATGCCGAGGGAACGCTGTTGTTTGCGCAGATAATGTTTTCCTGCGTCGATCAGGGCGCGTTTTGGAACGAGACCGACAATCTCGGCTCCCGTTACGCGGATGCCTCTGGCAGCGGCCGCACGGCTGACCTCGTCGAAAGCGATATGCAGAGGTGTCTTGCCCATGTCCGTGATGTTCATGGATACCTGTGCTATGCCATATTCATCTATATACCATCCGATAGCTTTGGTGCCTTTCAGTGTGCCGGGAAGCATGATGACGTTGCCGTCTGCATCCTTCATGGGCTTGCCTGTGACTTTGCCCCCTTCGCGCTTGGGACGTCCTTTCTCCCTGACATCGAATGCTATGGCGTTGGCACGTCGGGTGGAGGTGGTGTTCAGATTGAAATTGACGGCGATAAGGAAGTCGCGGGCTCCCACGGCAGTAGCGCCGGTGCGTGCGGCAGCCTCGTCAAAGGGACGGTCGCCGAAGTCGGGAGCCTTGCCGGGATGATTCATCTTCTCGGGAAGCGCTTCATATTCACCTTCGCGGCAGACTGCAAGGTTCTTGCGTTCGGGCGTGAACGCGGCTGCCTCATAGCAGTATGTGGGAATGCCGAGTTCGTCGGAAGCCCTCTGCGCGAGTTTGCGGGCAAGTGCGGCACACTCTTCGAGTGTAATGCCGCTCACGGGAATCAGCGGACACACGTCTGTGGCGCCCATGCGCGGATGCGCGCCGTGGTGCTTGTGCATGTCGATTAGTTCCGCGGCCTTTTTCATGGCGCGCATGGCAGCTTCCATGACAGGCTCCGGTTCGCCGACGAACGTAACGACAGTGCGGTTCGTGGCTTCTCCCGGATCGACGTCAAGGAGTTTGACGTCGCCGGATTTTTCAATTTCCGCCGTGATGGCGTCAATCACGGCTTTGTCGCGTCCCTCGGAAAAGTTGGGGACGCATTCTATGATCTGTTTCATAATACGATTTAAGGTTACTTTACAAGTGAGTCGATTAATTCATCCGATGCGAGATAAGGCTCGGTTATTGAGAACCCTTCGTCGCCGTGGTGTTCGTTCCAGTCAGCTATGGTTGACATGGCATTCTCGTTTCTTGCCCACGATCTTCTTGCCACACCGCCGAGCACATCCCAGAGCATGGCTTTCTTAAGGATGGCGTCAGCGCGGTCAGATCCGTCGAGCACCATGCCGAAGCCGCCGTTGATGGCCTTGCCGATGCCTACGCCTCCTCCGTTATGAAGAGCCACGAGACTCATGCCGCGGGCGCAGTTTCCGGCAAAGCACTGCACTGCCATGTCGGCCATGACGTTGGAACCGTCCTTGATGTTTGAGGTCTCGCGGAAAGGGGAGTCTGTACCGCTGACGTCGTGGTGGTCGCGGCCGAGCATTATCGGGCCGACTTCCCCTTTGCGTACCATGTCGTTGAATTTAAGAGCGATTGCGAGGCGTCCGGCTGCGTCCTGATAGAGGATACGCGCCTGAGTGCCGACAACGAGGGCATTCTTTTCGGCGTCGCGGATCCAGTTATAGTTGTCTCTGTCCTGACCGCGTCGGTTGACGTCGATGCATTCCATAGCTGCGTGGTCGGTCTTGATGAGATCCTCGTGTTTGCCGGAGAGGCATACCCAGCGGAAAGGTCCGTAGCCGAAATCGAACAGCATCGGACCCATGATGTCCTCGACGTATGACGGCCAGATGAAACCGTCTTTCTCATCTATGCCGTTGCGGGAGATCTCCTTGACTCCGGCATCGTAGATTGCTTTCATGAACGAGTTGCCATAGTCGAAGAAGTATGTGCCACGTGCCACAAGAGCCTTGATGGCCTCGTAGTGTCTGCGGAGCGATTCGTCGACGAGGGCGCGGAATTTCGCGGGATCGGAGTGGAGCAGGGCGGTACGCTCCTCAAAGCTTATTCCGGCAGGGCAGTAGCCGCCTTCGTAGACAGCGTGACAGGATGTCTGGTCGGAGAGAAGTTCGATCTTGATGGAGTTTGCCACGGCATATTCCAGAAGATCCACGATGTTGCCATGATAAGCTATAGAGAGAGGTTTTCCCTCCTTCATGGCCTCGGAAGCGAGTCGGAACGCTTCGGGAATCGAGTCGGTGACTTCGCTTACCCAGCCTTGATCGTGGCGCGTCTTGATACGTGAGGAATCTACCTCGGCAATGATTGCGACGGCTCCTGCAATTTCCGCAGCCTTGGGCTGTGCGCCGCTCATGCCGCCGAGTCCGGAGGAAACGAACAGATGGCCTTTGAGGTCGCCGTCCTGCGGGATGCCGAGCTTCATTCTTCCTGCATTGAGGAGCGTGTTGAATGTGCCGTGGACAATTCCCTGCGGACCGATGTACATCCAGCCTCCTGCAGTCATTTGTCCGTAGTTGGCCACGCCCATCTGCATGGCCTCGTGCCAGTCGTGGGCATTGTCGAAGAGACCGACCATCATGGCGTTGGTGATGATGACACGCGGAGCATCCGGACGCGAGGGGAAGAGGCCGAGAGGATGGCCTGATTCAACCACGAGGGTCTGGTCTTCGGTCAGTTCCTCAAGATATTTCTTTATGAGGCGATACTGCATCCAGTTCTGGCAGACCTGACCGGTCTCGCCGTATGTCACAAGCTCGTAAGGGTAGAGGGCGATGTCGAAACAGAGATTGTTGTCGATCATAACCTGAAAAGCTTTTCCGGCCAGACAGCGTCCTTTGTATTGGTCGACAGGCTTTGCCTTGAGGTCGCCTTGCGGACGGAATCGATAGCCGTAGATGCGGCCTCTTGTGCGTAGTTCCTCAAGAAACTCGGGAGCGAGCTTCTCGTGGAGTTCTACGGGAATGTAGCGAAGCGCGTTGCGCAGTGCGGTCTTGGTCTTTTCGGGCGTTAGAGTATAGCCGCGGTCAGGAGCGCGACGGATCCCTTCCACAAATTCGGGATATTCGGGCAGTGTGTTGTTTAATGTTATTTCCATGGTGTATATGTCATATATTGTAGTGGTCCGGCGGAGGGGTGTCACTCCCTCCGTCGGTAAATATGTCAGAAATTATTTTCTGTGGCGGTTGACGCGGATTTTGTATTGGTCGCTGTCAGGCTGCAGGTATGTGTCAAGGAAGTTGAAGAAGACGCGTTGCCAGAGGATGGCGTTCTGTGGCTTCAGAATCCAGTGGTTCTCGTCGGGGAAGACAAGCATCTCGGCTTCCAGTCCGTGCATCTTTGCGGCGTTGAACGCCATCATGCCTTGTGAGGCAAGGATGCGGTAGTCAAGTTCGCCGACTGTCACGAGGATAGGAGCTGTCCAGTCGTTGACGAAATGATGGGGAGAGTTGGCGAAGGTGCGCTGTGCCGCGTCGTTGTTGACTTCCCAGGGTGCGCCGCCCATGTCGTAGTCGGCAAACCACATTTCTTCGGTTTCAAGATACTGGGCTTCCATGTTGAATATGCCGGCGTGAGCCACGAGAGCGGCAAAGCGGTTCTGATGATGTCCTGCGAGCCAATATACGGAGAATCCGCCGTAGCTTGCGCCGATAGCGCCGATATGATCCTTGTCTATGTATGATTCTTTGCTAAGCTCATCTACGGCGGAGAAATAGTCCTGCATGTTCTGGCCGCCGTAGTCTTTGGATATCTGATGGTTCCACTCGGTACCGAAACCTGGGAGGCCGCGACGGTTGGGGCATATCACTATGTAGCCGTTGGCTGCCATGATCTGCATGTTCCAGCGATAGCTCCAGAACTGGCTGACGGCCTGTTGCGGACCACCTTGACAGTATAGAAGTGCGGGATATTTCTTGTTGGGGTCGAAATTCGGCGGGAATACAACCCATGTAGTCATCTCCTTGCCGTCGGTTGTGGGCACGAGACGTTTCTCGACCTTTGCGATGTCGAGCTGTGAGAAAATGTCGGCGTTGATGTCTGTTATGTCGAGAGTCTTGCCCTTGGAGTCTGTGATACAGATTTCGTTGGGACGGCTCATGGAGTGGCGCAAGGCGAGGACTTTCCCTTTGGCGAGCGACTGCACGCCGACATAGTCCCACAGACCTTCTGCCACAATCTCGAATTTTGGATTCTTGAGGCTGACTTTGAAGATCGGCTGTGTGCCCTGATATGCTGCGTTGAGATAGATGGTCTTGCTGTCGGGTGACCATGAAAGCTGTTCGGCGCTGTAATCCCATCCAGCTTCTGCCGTGAGATTGCGGATTTCGCCGGTGGCAAGATCCATCACAAGGACACGTTTCTGGTCGCTCTCATATTTGGCTGTGGCCATGCTGAGCCATGCGAGATATTTGCCGTCAGGAGAGACCACAGGGTCAGTATCGTATCCTTCGCCTGTCGAAGCGGTGAGGTTCTTCGTGTCTCCTGATTCAATATCGTAGAGATAGAGATTTGAGTCTGTCGAGAAAGCGTAGGCGATGCCCTCTTTTTTGCGGCATGTATAGATGAGCTTCTTGCCGTCGGCTGTCCATGCGAACGATTCTGCGCCGCCGAAAGGCTTCATAGGCGACTCGTAAGGTTCGTTGAGCAGCACGTCGCGTGCGTTGCTGAGGGTTTTGCCGTCAAATTCGGCCACGAAAGGATGAGGAATAGTCGTCACCCATTCGTCCCAGTGCTTGTACATCAGGTCGTCCACGAGACGTCCTGTCGTTTTGGGAAGATCCTTGAAAAGCTGTTTGTTCTTATTGAAGCATTCGATCTGTGTGGCATAAATAATCTTTGTGCCGTCGGGAGAGAATTTGAAACAGTCGACGCCGGATTCAACGTCAGAGATCTGGTGCTGATTTGTGCCGTCGGCGTTCATCAGGAAAATCTGAGGCTTACCGTTTTCCCTTTTTCCGAGATAGGCGATTGTTTTGCCGCCGTCAATCCAGCAGATATTGCCCTCCGATCCGGGAGTGCGGGTGAGTCGGGTCATTTTTTTACCATCGGGCGTGATGGTGTAGATTTCCGAATTGCCTTTGTTCTCCTGAATGTCTTCATAGGTTAGTGTAAAGGCGATCAGGGAGCCGTCGGGAGAGGCGACAGCTTCATTGATGCGTCCGAGAGCTTCAAGGATTTCAGGCGTAAGTTTGCCGTCGTTAACTGTAATCGAGGGTTTCTCGATGATCTTTTCAGCCGATGCGTCGTCGGCTGCGTTCGCAGATGCGCATAGTAGCGACGATGCAGCGAGGAAGGTGCCCATGGCGAATAAGGTATTTGTCATATTTCACAGGTATGGATTATTGACTTGCAGTATAGACTGATTAAGAGTCGGTCTATTATGTCGCAAAGTTAGTAAAAAATAAATGCAGGACAAAGAAAAAACTATCTCTTCACGCGTCCTCCGAAGATGTATGTGCGGGTGTAATAAGGCGTGTAGAGACTGTTGATTACCACTCCTTTACTGCTTGAGGCGTGAATGAATTCCTCAGCGGTGAGCATCATGCCGACGTGGGAAATACGTTTCGGGTCGCGTCCGGTAGCGAAAAACACGAGGTCGCCGGGACGCAGATCCTCTTTTTTGACCTCGTCACATACCTCTGCCTGCTTTGCCGAATTGCGGGGAAGTGGTTTACCCAGGATGTCCATATAGAGACGAAGCATCATTCCGCTGCAGTCCGTGCCTTCACCTTTCACGTCGGCGGCATATCTGTAGGGAGTGCCGAGCCAGGTGAGGGATTCCTCGATCAGAGCCCTCTGCTCTTTGTCGAGTTTGCAGGGATTGTTGTCAAGATAGTCGGCTTTGTTGACACGGACGACCGCCGGTTTATAGACCACCGGCTTGGCTGTCTTCCGTGAGGAACAGGATGCAATGACCAGCATAAGAAGAGTTGCGGTCAAAAACAGGAGAGTCCTTCGCATTATCCAAAGAGTTCTATGTGGTTTTCAAGATATTTTTCAGCCTGATGAAGGTCTTCGGGTGTGTCTATGCCTATGGTGTCGAAGGGAGTGACGGCGACACCGATGCTGTAGCCGGCCTGAAGCCAGCGCAGCTGTTCGAGTGACTCTGCTTTTTCAAGTGGGGATTGCGGCAGACGTGTGATTTCTGTAAGCACTTCCCGTCGATAGGCGTACATGCCGATGTGGGTGAGATAATTGTGAAGCTTCGGCCATTCCTCTTTAGGCTGACTTCGAAGATAAGGGATGACGGAGCGGGAGAAATATAGTGCTTTCCCGCCGTCACTGACTACGACTTTAACAAGATTGGGATCCTCCAGCGCTTCATATCCGGCGGCAGGGTCGAAACGCTTGGCAAGTGTGGCGATCTGAGTCTCCGGATTGTCAAAACATCCGACCAGCGCTTCAATCTGTTCCGGACGGATAAACGGTTCGTCGCCTTGCACGTTTATGATTATTTTAGCCTTGGAGCCGAGTATCGAGGCTGCCTCTTCGATGCGGTCTGTACCGCTGCGATGGTGGGTGCCGGTCATCACGACGCGAATTCCTTTGCTGTCAAGAGCCTCCGCTATTCGATTGTCGTCTGTTGCGACAGCGCATTGGATTCCGGATTTTTCTACCTGACGCACTACTCGCTCAATCATGAATTTCCCGCCAAGTTCAGCAAGAGGTTTGCCGGGGAAACGTGTCGAAGCGTAGCGAGCCGGAATAATGGCAATGCATTCTGATATATCAGTTTTCATCTTTATCTTTTGTTTTGTCTTTGTTATTGTTTTTGCGCAGCCGTGCCACGGAATCACGCAGCCATTTGGGAACTAATATGGCGCCGATTATAAGATAGACATAGTAGGAGATCACTCGCCAGAAAACCGCCATAACAAGAGCGAGTCCGGCGGTAGGGATTAGGCTTCCGTAATATTCTGCGAAGAGCCATTCGCTGATGCCGCTTCCTCCGGGCGTAGGGCTGGCCATAAGTACGACCCAGACAACAAACTGCCGGGCAAGTATCAGCCATTGCTGTGGATCCGCCTGCGGCACAAACGCCACAAACAGAGCGTTTACAACAAGATAGCGGGAAGTCCATGTCAGCGCTGTTCCTCCGAAGGTCTCTACCCAGAACCGAAATGGCTTGGTGCGCAGCGATTTTCCGGTGGCGATCATATTGTTCCCCAAATTCTGAACGGAAGGCTGCCATTTCCTGAGCCAGCGGAGAGAAAAGATTTTCACAAGCGCATCGGAGATATATTTCGGTTTCACTATGATTCCCATGAAGAGGATAAAAGTCCAGACCGCAATTATGGCATAGACACACCAGAACGTAAGCTGCAAGCCGAATTTGAAAGCATTGGAGTCTCCTCCGCCGAAAAGTTCCCCTGCGGGAGTCAGCAGGACTACCAGAGGACAGGAAACGACGAAAAAAAGCTCGTCGAGAAATAAAGTGGTAAGCATGAGGGTTGTGGCGCGTCCGAATTCTATTCCTTCCGAATTCATGAAGACCATGCCCATGGAACTGCCTCCGACAGCCGATGGTGTGATACATGAGGTGAACTCGCAGAGAAAATTGACTTTCATCGATTGTTTCCAGCTGAGGTCTCTGTCGGTCAATGCTCTGAAACGCCATATAAGTCCGAAGTCGCGTCCGAGCATAAAAAGCCACGCCATAACGATGAATAGTATCACATGCGGCGTGAAATGTATTGAATCCCACACTTGACTGAGATCCTGCTCCTTGGCGTCGCGATAGAACATCCACGTCACAACGCCGACTCCGATAGCCACGGGGAGCAATATCTTCCATGTGGAAAGTTGCTTTTTGTTATATTGGGGACTTGTATTGTCCATTGTGTCAGCCTTTTCGATAGTCTGTAGTGATTCTGTTGTAGTGTCCGGTGACTTCCTCCATCACATCGTCCCATGAGCGTACAAGAGAATTTCTGGCGTTTGCTCCGACAGTTGAGGCCTCTTTGCGACAACTGTAAAGCCGCGAAATGATAGCGGAATAAGATTCCGGCGAATTGTCTGCGAGAAATCCGTTTCTGCCGTCGGAGATTATTTCGGAAGCCGTTGATCCTTTCAGCAGCACTGATGGCGTGGAGAATGCAGCCGCCTCCCTGACTACGAGAGGCGCATTGTCATAGAACGAGGGGAAAAGGAACAGATCGGCAGCGGCATAATGTTCGATGAGTCTCTTACGGTCGCTCAGGCATCCATGGATAAAGACTTTTTCGGAGAGTCCGTTCTTTTCAATAACGCGTCGGAGACTGTCAAGGGCGTATCCGTTTCCGATGAAATCCATTCTGAAATCGACCTTATCCTTGAGCAGAGCGAGCGCCTCGGCAATAATTCCGATGCCTTTTTCCCAGATATGCTGTCCTACAAAGAGGAGGGCGATCCTTTCGGGCGGAATACCGAGTCTTTCTCTTGCTGCAAGCTTGAATCCGCTTGGATTGTCACTGGCGATGCCGGCAAGGTCGTTGCCGTTTTCCACTACGGTGACCTTTCCTTTGATGCCGTATTCCCTTACGGTCTCCTCCACGCGGGCCTGAGGAATCCATATTTCGTCGCAGGCAGCAAAAAATGACCTTATCCTCGACATTATGATTTTGGTCATCCACGGACAATGGCGGAATGAGTGCTCAAGATCTGTGCGGTATTTGCTGTGGAAAGTGCCTATAAGAGGCACTTTGTGTTTTCTCGCGGCATAGACGGCGAGACGTCCTGCCGAGAAAGGGGAGTGGCTGTGGGCGAGCAACAGTCTATGGTTCCGCAGACTGCGCCAGATTCTGAAGTCAAGTTTCGGATAGCCGTAGCGGTAGGGATGGCGGTTCCAGATCGGCAGGGAAAAATAACGTAGTTGCGGATATGTCGTGGCATACTTTTCCGGGTTGTGCGGTGTGACAAGGAGAGTATGTCGGCCTGACTTCTCAAGGTATTCGGCATAGTTGACAACTGTCAGTGTCACCCCGTCAATAATGGGAGGGAAGCTGTCGTTGAACAATCCGTAATATGTAATTTCTCTGTCTTTCATTGCAGTATGGCCTTTGGCCAGGGGAGAGTGTAATAGAAATCGTTGAGCCACTGATTATAGCCCGATGCATCCGGCGACAGAGGCACGTAGACACTAAGTCCCGAAAAATGGTTTTTGTCAATCGTGATGGTGCCGAATTTGGGTGTGGAAGCCTTGAATATCACGGCCTTGTCAAGAGCATACCTGAACGCGGAATAGCTCTTGCCTCTCTGTTCACAATAGCGCTCGAAAACCTGACCTAAATCGTAGAAAGTTACTCGCGATCTGCTGCCTCCGGGCTGCGTGATCGTATGTGCGCCGTAGCTCTGTAATGAGGCAGTGGAAATGTAGGGATATGAGGGAGCGACGATGTCACGTGCGGCGTAAGCAAGATCGTCGAGGACTGAACAGTCGACGACGGAAATTGTGAATCCGAGTGAGCCGGAGCTTTTGGCTGCGTAATATTCATATTCCTTTTTGGCTGCAGTTACGACATCAAATTCTTCATTCGCAAGATATGGTAGAATTATGTCGTAGGGTGCTCCTTCGGACATTATTTCGGTGGGTGAACCTACGATATAGTCGGCTTTGTGTCTTAATGTGTAGCAATCCTCTATTCCACCCATCAGGCAGCAGTCGAACCAGATATAATCCATCATTCCGTCAGGGAGCGCTTCTGTAATATCTGCAATATCCATCGAATGACCGAAATCGTCACCGAAAGCCTTTGCCGGCGCGGTTTTGTTTGTCGCCGGGAGCCATCCGGTCGCGTGTGACCAGAATATGATGCCGTATTTATCAGCCGGAGCAAGCTCAGTCATATCCTTAACAACCTGCGACATACGCTTGGGATCGACCGAAGTAAGTTCATCTCCGTATGCTTTTATGAGTCCGATGCGGCTTCCTGCAGTCGGGTCATTTATAATACGATAGAGTCCGCTATCCATAATTGGAGAGGCAAGATAGACGAAAACTTTGTTTTCATCGAGATCGATGTCGATGCAGCCTTTTTGTATTTCTGCCAGATCGTAGATGGATGAATCCGAGAGTGAATTGTTGGCAACCATATAGATCAATGTAGTTGACTTACACTTTGCCACAGGCTTGGGTGCATCTTTCTCTGACGAGTCGCAGGAACTGAATCCGAATGTCAGCAGGATTAAAGCTACGGTTGAGGATTCCTTTATGAATCTATTGTGTTTGCGCGAGTTAAGAAGCCTGATTACTGCAGGAATAAAGCTTACGACAATCAGAATGGCAAGAGCACAAAGATACAGGACTGTAAGGGATGATAGAATCATTCTGTCGTCTCTTGCAAACTTTATCGGGTCATCAGGAGCCTCCGACGACATGAAATCCTCGGGCGCGAGAGCGGCAAGCGAGCTCTTCCAGACGATCTTGCCGTCTCGAAGCATCACGACGCCAGGATTGCCTCTCACTACCTCCTTGATCCATGTCTCGTCAGCCAGATAGATTGGAAATTCCGCAAGCGAAAGATCCCGGAACTCTTCGATCTGTTCTTTTGAGCCGGAAGCAATGGTCGCCATATCTATGTCGTTTTCAGAGCAATAGTTGTATAGCGAATTGATGCGATAGAAACTTGCCGCGCTCACGTCTGCCAATGAATTGAAGAATATGAGCATCTGGTCTCCTTTCGCCAGAATTACGTCAGAAGTCACATCGCTGTCGTCGTCGGCATCATAGATGGCAACGGCGGAGGATTCTTTGCCACTGTTGTTTTCCGGAGTCTGCTCCGGCATTTCGCGACCTACGAATGCCCAGCTGTCGTCCGGTATGGAATCAAGCGGCAAGGTGATTCGTTCTCCATCCTTCTCGTATATTCCGAACATCTCGACCTCTTCCTGCTCATCATCTGGTACGGCAACATCTTCTGCAAAAGTGTTGCCCACAGGATAAGGTCTGAAATCTATAAGTGGCTGATAGATATATCCGATCCATCCCACGGCTATGATGAAGGCCACCGTAAGACAGAAAGCGATCCACTGCAGGGCCGGAGTAACGAGTGACTTTGCCTTGCGGTTGTAGACAATAAGCCAGCCGACCGGGATACAGATCAGTACATTCTTCCAGAACGTTGCCCAGTTTGAGAGAGTAAGAGCGTCGCCGAAGCAGCCGCAGTCCGAGACCGGATCCTTTAAGGCTATCCATAATGTCAGCGGGAGCATCACTGCCATGATGAGAGCAGAAATCCATACACTGAGACGCTTGTAGCATCCGGTGACGACGCAGACTCCCGCCATGAATTCTACCGTGAAGAGAAGAAAGGCGAGAGGCACGCATACGTCGGTGAACTGCCCTAAATGCAACACGCTGAAATATTCCTGAAGCTTGTAGACAGTGCCCCACGGATCCACCGCCTTAGTGAATCCGGAGAAGATGAATGTCGCGCCCAGCAGGACACGAGCCCCCCACACAAGCACAAGCTTTAAAATAGGGAAGCTGTTCTTCTTATTTTCGTTAGCAGCCGCTTCCTTGCTATTCATCTTTTAGTTTTATGAGTGCGAACACAGAATAGTTGATCATATCCATGTAGTTGTTCTCGACACCCTCGGACACAATCGTCTTCCCTTTGTTGTCTTCTATCTGTTTGGTTCGGTGGATTTTGGTCAGTATTATGTCTGTGAAGCTGCTTACCCTCATCTGCCTCCATGCCTCGCCATAGTCATGGTTCTTGTCGAGCATCAGATTCAGTGTGGCGTCAAAATATTTGTCGTAAAGTTCCAGAACTCGTTCAGGCGCCATGTCGTATCCGGTGCCGGTACCCTCGTGGCACTGTATGAGAGCCATTACACCATAGTTTATGATCGCTACAAACTCGGATGCTATTTCATCACCGATTCGATTTTCGCCGGTCTCCTCTATTGTCCGGATGCGGTTGGCCTTTATGAAAATTTGGTCGGTCAGACTGCTCGGGCGCATTATGCGCCATGAGGTGCCGTAATCATGCATCTTCTTCACAAAAATGTCGCGGCATCTGTCTTTCACTTCGACGAACTGGCTGCGGGTCAGTTCGGGGTTGCTGTTGATCTCAAACATAAATTCTTGTTTTATGAGATTGTTTCTTAAGTAGCGAAAATAATTAAAAAATGGGAGATACGCAAATCGTTGCAAAATCCCTGCTGTCGGAAAAGTCTTGGAGAGTACTTACTTACGATCCTCCATCTTTCGCAGAAGATTGAAATCCTGAGTCTTAAATCCGGCGCTTTTCAGATCCACCTCCTCATTGTAGTCATTAAGATAGTAATGGTTAGTAAACCTGTAGTTCGGCGATGCAAGCGATCGGTCAGGTCGCAGTACTGATGAATTGATGCCCGAAAGCATCAAGACTGTATTGAAAAGTGTCGCCGTACTGCTGACATTTTTCGACGAATTATTCCTTAGCTGACGTGCCATGCCGGCATTTGTGTTGATGTAGCTGTCCGAGAGCCAGACGAAATATGGTACATGGAGCTGATAGAAGCTCGGAATCGGCGAAGCATGGAGAAACAGGTGTCGCTCATCGTCGTAGATGTCTTCTCCATGATCACTTGTGTAGACGAGTACCGCCTCGGCGCCGGTCGCAGATATTTCCTTGATTATGTCGTGCAGGAACTGCGCCGTGTAGTGGATAGAGTTGTCGTAAGCTTTAACAAGGCCTTCGCGGTTGGAGGGAGCCGTAGGTTTCGTCGATGCGTCTTTGTAAAGTGCATTGGACGGATCGTATCTGTCGGCATAATTGAAATGCGATCCGTAGGTGTGGAGCAATATCAGCTGACGCTTCGGACCATCTTCCAGAACTTTACGCAGATGTGGAATCATAGCTTTGTCAAGAGCATGGTTGCCATCTGTGTCCTTGATGAAAAGCATGCTGTCGGCCTGCGATGCGATCATGTCGATAAGGGAATGGTTGCGCCGCTGGTTGCTTAGGAAATATGTTTTCCATCCGGCTTCGGAGAAAGCTGCCGGAAGCCCTTTTACATAGTAGATGGAATCACCGAAATTTGTTGCGTCAAGATGAGTGAGCAGCATCGGAACACTCTTGTGGGTGGTGTTTGACTCGCTTATGGCTTTACTGAAAGGGAAGATTCCTCGCATGGTGTCGAGTGCCAATGTAGTCGGTCGATCATATCCGAAGAGGCTCCAGTTGTCGGCTCTCGATGTCTCGCCGATGACGACTACGGTAATCTTGCGTTTTCCTGCCACGGAATCGGTATCCGAGGCGTTGAACCGGAAAGAAGCTGAGGATTTCGGATAGTTCTTGATCACTTCGTAACGCTTGGTCGCCTGGACCATGTTGCATGCGATATTGTAAGGAAAAAGCTGACGTCCCGGCTTGTATCGGTCTCCTGAGGTTGCGAAAGTCAGCCCAAATACAGCCACGCCGGCGACAACACACCAGAGTGATAGTTTGCGGGAACGCCGGATAAAACTTTCGCCGATTCGCCATCGTTTAGCTATAGCCATGATTGCGACGACTGTAGGTGTCAGATACATCAAAACGACGATGGTAAGCTCTATCAATATGTGGCTCAGGAGTTCCCAGGCTTCCGAAGGATTTGTGGTCTCCACGTTTATCATCATGTCGATTCCGATTATTGACTGACCGTAGATGCATAGCAGCACCAGCTGAAAGGCATCGAAGAGACAGAGCGGAAAAAGACACAGTACGGTTCTGCCGACATTGCGGGACAAGGATAGGAGGAGCCACAGGATCCCTAAAGGGAGTAACACATTGGCGATACGTGCCATCAGACTCATCGGCTCAACACAGGAAAGTACGATGTTGGGAATGATGCAGACGATTATAATCGCTATCATTAGTGTTTCGGCCTTGTGCTTGTGTGGCCAGTCTGATATTTTGTCTAATCCTATGAGCAAAATAGTGAAACCGGTTAGCATCGCGATCCTGCGGTTTCGGCAGACGCGATCGGGCGCAAAGTTACAAATAATTGACGAATAAAAAAGCTCCGCGGCACACTGTGCCACGGAACCTTTTGTCATTTAGGAAAGTAAATAATGTTTACCAGATGATGATACGCTGGTCTGCGGGACGGAACATGGTGTCGCCTTCCGTGATCGAGAACGATTTGAAGAAGGGATCGATGTTGCGCAGAGTGACGTTCACGCGGTTGTTGCCAAGAGAGTGTACGTCGCCGTTGGTGAGGTTGCGGATCTCCTCGTCGCGGATGTTCTGTGCCCAGAGGTTCGCATAGTTGAGGTAGAACACCTGAATAGGATCGAGACCATCGATTTTGGCTTCTTCGGAAGTGATGTCCACACCTTTCTTCTTCTGCGAGTCAAGGAACGCGGTCATGGCCACGCGCAGACCTCCCTGATCGGCGATGTTCTCGCCGAGTGTGTACTGGCCGTTGGCGAAAAGACCTGGAAGAACCTCGATCTCATCGAACTGTTTTGCAAGTCCCTGTGTCATTTCGGCGAATTTTGAGGCGTCTTCCTCAGTCCACCAGTTGACCATATTGCCTTCAGCGTCGAAATTGCATCCCTGATCGTCGAATCCGTGGGTCATCTCATGGCCGATCACGACGCCGATGCCGCCATAGTTTTCGGCATCGGAAGCCTCCGGATCAAAGAAGGGAGCCTGCAGGATACCGGCAGGGAACACGATCTCGTTGTTGAGGGGATTATAGTAGGCGTTTATGGTCTGAGGAGTCATGCCCCATTCCTTTTTATCTACGGGTTTGCCCCACTTGGCATACTCTTTTTTGGCATGCCACATGCTTGCATTATGCATGTTTTCGGCGTATGAGAGGGCGGGATTGATCTCCATTGTGCTGTAGTCCTGCCATTCGTCGGGATAGCCGATCTTTACAGTGAACGCGGCAAGCTTCTTCATGGCCTGAACCTTGGTGTCGTCGCTCATCCAGGGGAGGTTGATGATATGCTTGCCGAGTGCGTTGCGGAGATTCTCTACAAGTCCGAGCATATAGTCTTTGGATGACTGGGGGAAATATTTCTCCACATAAAGTTCGCCGATGGCTTCGCCGAGAACGCTCTCCGTAGCGCTGAGAGACTTTTTCCAACGGGGACGCTGTGCGTTGACACCGCTGAGAACCTTGTTGAACTCAAAGGAAGTGTTGCTGAAATTGTCGCTCAGATAAGGAGCGGCGGAACTGACGATCTCCCAGGCGTAAAGGTCTTTTTTCTCGCGGTCGGTCATTGTGCCGTACAGTTCGTTGGCTTTGGCGGCTGTCTTGAGGGTGGTCACGATGAAACGATCGGGAGTGGGAATGCCCATGGTCTCGAAGAACATGCGGTCCCAGGGAAGGTTAGGATAGTCTTTCTTGAGGTCGGCGAGCGTGCGGGGATTGTACATCGCCGGAATATTGCGGCTTTCCTCGCGGGTCATTGTCTCCTCTGCAAGAGCTGTCTCCATTTTGATGACGGTCTTCATCACGCGCTCGGCATCTTTCTTGCTGTAGCCGGCATTGCGCATCTGCGCTACGATAAGTTTCTTGTAGGCATTGAGCACCTCTTTGGAGCGTTTGTCTGTCTTGAGGTAGTAATCGCGGTCGCCGAGTCCGAGGCTCTGACCGATGACATACATCGCATACTCCTTGCTGTTGATGAAGTCCGCTTCCGGACCAACGCCGAAGAAAGGAGCTGCGAAATTGGTCTGAATCCAGATGAAGAGATCCTCCATCTCCTCGGGAGTGGCATTCTCGATCTTGGCAATATAAGGCTTCAGGGGAGCGGCGCCTTCCTTGTTGCGGCGCACGCTGTCCATGCCGAGCTCGTAGATGGTCGACACCTTGTAGGCGATGCTTCCCGGCTCGGGATTGCTCTCCTTGAGACCGAGGACGAGACGCTTCACTCTGTTCTCGCTTGAGTCGTTGAGGATGTTGAACTGGCCATAGCGTGAATGTTCGTCGGTCATAGGATTGGCCTTCTGCCATTTGTGGTTCACATAGCCGTAGAAATCAGTCTTGGGCGACGTGCTGTTGTCAAACTGATCTGCACTCAGGCTTTTCAGATGTTCGGCAGAAGCGCAGAACACCATGCCGACTGACAGGGCAGCTGTCAATGCTTTCTTGTAAAATTGCATATATGAATTATTTAAGGGTTATTTGTTTTTCTTGTTGAAGTTTATTTCGAGCCATTCGAGAATCTCCTGAAGCACGTCGTCAGAAATTGCGCCGTTGATGGTCTGATATTCCTCGATGGCACCCGTGACCGCATTCTGAAACAGATGATTCTTGTCGACCAGAACCGTGACGGTCACATTGTCCTTGCCTTCTGTGGCGCTTTTCAATGCGTCGGAGTTGAGCGGAACGCTCACCTGTACGTCTTTTGAGCCGTAAAGCGCAAGCCACGGCACATTGACATTGGTGATGTCTTGCGCCGGAGAATAACGCAGCATCTCTCGGTAAGCCGGGCTGCAGAATCCGTCGATCTGTTCGTCAATGATGGCCTGCATCTCCTTATTGATAACTGTTCCGGGAGGCATCGTGGATTTTATGTCCTCAAGCAGAGCGGCGCGGAGCGAGCCTTCCGGCATATATGATTTCGCCCAGGAATAGCGCTTCGAGAGCATGTCCTTGTACATGTCGTAGGCATATTCGGCTCCTTGCAGACGCAGGATCTGACGCGTCTGGTCGAGAATGATGGAATCTCCCGCCACTGCCGGTGCTGCAAGCGTGATGATGAAATCGGGAGTACGGCCGACCTCATTGTATGTCCTGACCTTCGATGAGGCGGAGAACGAGGCGATTGCCTCGCTGCCCCCTTGTGAATGCCCGAGCATACCGACCGGAAGTCGTTCGAATCCCTTGCGATTGTGCATTGACTCCATCACAGACCTGTAATCGGCAAGCTCATCCCACATTGAGGAGCGCTTCACGAGCAAAGTGTCAATCGGATCCCCATAACCTCGATCGTCAGTACGCGCCACCGCATAGCCGTTGGAAGCAAGATATGACGCTATCTCCCGGAAAGGCTTGTGGTGGCCTATGGTCTCGTCGCGATCCTGAAGTCCGGAGCCTGTAGCCATCACGATCACAGCCTTAGGTTTCATTCCGGAAGGCATTGAGAGCGTGCCATGGAGTTCAGTGCTGTCAAGCGGATTGATGACGCTGAATTCTTCCTCCAAAACTGCACTCTGGGCATAAGCTCCTGCGGAAAGGATGAACGACGACATTATCAAATAAAGTTTACGCATGCTTAAAGGCGTTTTGTAGTCTATAAGAAACAGACAAGAGCATGGCAACATCGGGCGTGCCGATGCTGTCAGCTCTCAGTCCTTCGTGATTTTCTTGTGTATTGATTTAGGTTAGAGAAAACTCACAGCAGCGGCTGGAGTTTTTTCTCAAGATCGGCCAGCGATACAAGTCCGATCGACTTGTCCTTAAGTTCGCCATCCTTGAAGAAGAGCACGGCGGGAATGTTGCGCACTCTGTATTCGGCGCACACCTCAATGTCATCTTCAATATTGATTTTGCCGATCAATGCTTTGCCTTCATACTTTACAGCGAGTTCATCAATGACAGGTGAGAGCTTCATGCAGGGACCGCATGATGTCGACCAGAAATCGACCACAACGAGCTTTCCTGATTTGATGGCTTCGGTTGCTGTTTCGTCGTTGAATTGTAATGCCATGATTATATGTATATTGCTTGAATTTGTTTTACTGTTGGTTTAATGAATTGAGCTTTTCTCACACCAAAGTTAAGCATTTAATCCTAATCTGCAAAATTTTATTTTTTTCTTTTCAGCGTGTTTGGGACGAAGTGCATCTCAATCTCCTGACATTGCGCTATCTGCCGCCAGACTTGTCCGTGAAAGGATAATTTTTTAATTTTGCACTGTGATCGACTCCTGGCTTTGTTAGTGGAGTATGGTCTTGTAAACACCCTCTAAGGATAATGAGTCTGACTCCATATATAAGAAATTTTTTTCGTGTCGGCGTCTGTGCTGTCGCTGTCGTTGTCGCCGTAGCCGTCAGCAGTCACCGATCCTTTGCCGGCGACACATCGCCAAAGCCTTCGAAGTCGGCTAAAAAAGCCCTTAAACAGGCCGAAAGACTTGTGAATTCGGCTGAAAAGGCTGCTGAAGCGCGAGGTTACATCAAAGAGGCTCTTGCGGATTCGGTTCTTGCCGCTGACGCAAAGACATATTATATTGCCGGAAAAATCGAGGCAGGGCAATTCAACGAGGACTTGAAACACCTTTCCATCAACCGCAACGATCCTAAGGTAGACAAGGTGCGGATGGGAGATGCCCTGATGTCCGCACGCGACTATTACATTAAGGCGATGAAACGCGACACCACAATTGATTCCAAGGGACGCGTTCAGACTCGTTATAGTGCCCAGCTCGACGAGTGGATCAATGCCCAGACGCCTCATTATTATAATGCCGGGATTGCCTACCTGAACAAGAAGCTCTATTACCCTCAGGCCTACAATGCGTTTCTGGCGTATGCGGAGACACCACTCAATTCCTCATATGTCGTCACTGATTCCGCTCGTGCAAAGGCTTATTTCTATGCCGGAGTCATGGCCTTCAATGCCAAGGAATACAAGGTCAGTGCAGAGTCGTTCGCACATGCAAGGCAATATCATTATCCTCGCAAGGAGGTTCTTATCAACGAGATGGTGTGTCTGCGCCGTATCGCTGACGCCGATTCCACATTTCTTCCGGAGGCAATGGATCGTATCACTTCGATAAGCCGCGAAGGCGTTGACAGATTTGGAGTCAATCCTCCGCTCTTCGTACAGAAATATGTCGCAGGCCGCATTCATAGCGGCGACTTCATTGGCGCGATCGCCATGATAGATTCATTGTCAAATGTGTATCCTTCGTCGAAGTCACTCCTATATTCGCTGCGGGGAGTGACAAAGATTGCCATGAGGGACACGGTTGCCGCCATCGACGACTTTGTCGTGGCTTCCGAGGATTCTACGGCGTTGTTTCAGACACTTCTCTTCACCTCCAAGCTTATGGCGCGAAAGGGCATTTCTGAATTGTCGTCAATCCGATCGACAGGACGCCATGCGAAGAAGGAGAGCCGACAGCTTAAAGAAAAGTGGCTAAAGCCGGCCCGTCAATATGCGGAACGGGCAAAAGGTGCCGCACGAAAACGCGACGGAATATATGGTGAGCTAACCGACGAGGCGGTCGAGGAAATGACGCGCGATCTGGAGAATACCATTGCCACCATAGAATACTATATCCTCCGATAAAGTATGCACTCTGCCGTTATCAATATTATTGCCGTGGGCGCGGGAAGTTGTATCGGCGGTGTTTTGCGCTATCTTCTCAGCAAATTAATTCAGACAAGTACTGCCGGAGTGTTCCCTTGGGGCACGCTTGCCGTCAACCTGATCGGATGTCTCGTCATTGGGCTCATCTACGGACTGCTTGACAGAGGATTGACCCTAAGCCCTGCGATGAAGCTGTTTCTAACAGTCGGCTTCTGCGGCGGATTCACGACCTTTTCTACCTTCATGCACGAGAATTATCTTCTATTTGGAGGAGGGAGTCTTCTGCCATTTATAGTCTATGCGGCAGCAAGCTTTATTTTCGGATTGGCTCTGGTGTATGGCGGTTATCAGCTTGCCGGCGTCATGCGATAGAAGCTGTGGTCTGACAGATGTGTTGCAGATGTGGGAGCCATTGTAAAATCCGGCTGACGGATTTTTGTTTATTCTCGGAAAATAGCTTATCTTTGCATCGCAGGAAGGTGACTCCGGATGTAGACCGGAGTCTGATCCAAAGGCAATGAAAGAGCAGGAATCCTACATAGCCGCAGTCAAGAGCTTCAATAGATTTTTGGAGCTGAAAAAGATGCGCAAGACCCCGGAGAGGTTTGCCATTCTTAAAGCCGCATGGCAGCAGGACCATCATTTCAATGCCGATGAGCTGCACGAGGCGCTTGAATCGGCAAGCTACCATGTGAGTCGTGCCACTGTGTTCAACACCATTGACATACTTGTGGAAAGCGGCATCCTGCGTCGCCATCAGTTCGGCAACGGCAAGAGCGTCTACGAACCGGCGCGAGGGAGCCATCTGCATCTGATCTGCACTTACTGCGGCAAGGTGCGTGAACTGACCGACAAGGATAATGCCCTTGCCGCAATGATAGCCAACAGATGCCGCTCATCGTCGTTTGAGCCTGCATATACCAACGCATACATCTATGGTGTCTGCGGTCAATGCGCCAGAAAGATAAAGCGCCCTGAGAAGAATAATGTAAATAATTAACTTATTCATTATAAAGCATTAGTGCAATTATAAATATTATGAAACTCGATGTGTTGCTCGGTCTCCAGTGGGGAGACGAAGGTAAAGGCAAAGTTGTAGACGTGCTCACTCCTCGCTACGATGCGGTCGCTCGTTTTCAGGGCGGACCCAATGCCGGCCATACTCTCGAATTTGAGAATCACAAGTATGTGTTGCGTTCGATTCCTTCGGGGGTGTTCCAGCAGGGAAGCATCAACATCATCGGCAACGGCGTGGTACTCAATCCTATCCTTTTCATGGAGGAGGCCAAGGCTCTTGAAGAGAGCGGCGTGGATCTCAAGAACAATCTGAAGATTTCCAAGAAGGCACATCTCATCCTTCCGACCCACCGCAAACTTGACGCGGCAAACGAACTCGCCAAGGGCGATGCCAAGATCGGTACTACCGGCAAGGGCATCGGTCCGGCATACACAGACAAAGTTTCGCGCAATGGTCTGCGCGTGGGCGATCTGTTCCACGATTTCGAGAAGAAATACACCAAGGCCAAGGAACGCCACATCGCTCTTATCAAGCAGCTCGGTGGCGACGCCGATGTTTCCGCCGAGGAAGCCGACTGGCTTAAGGCTTGCGACTATCTGCGCGAATTTGAGATAATCGATTCGGAATATTATATCAACGATCTTATCCGCAACAATCATTCCGTGCTTTGCGAGGGTGCGCAGGGCACCATGCTTGATGTCGATTTCGGAAGCTATCCTTTCGTCACTTCAAGCAACACCGTGACTGCGGGCGCATGTGTCGGACTCGGCGTGGCTCCCAACAGGATCGGCGATGTCTACGGCATCTTCAAGGCTTATTGCACTCGTGTCGGCAGCGGTCCGTTCCCCACGGAACTTTTTGACGAGGACGGCAAGAAGATCCGCGACATCGGCCATGAGTATGGCGCCGTGACCGGACGCGAGCGACGCTGCGGATGGATTGACCTCGTTGCCCTCCGCTACGCCATCATGGTTAACGGCGTGACACGCCTAATCATGATGAAGAGCGACGTGCTCGATTCGTTCCCCACGGTGAAGGCATGTGTGGCCTACGAGATTAACGGAGAGCGCACCGACCGTTTCCCCTTCGATGCTACAGCCGAGGAGATCAAGCCTGTCTATGTCGAGATGCCCGGATGGAACGCCGACCTCAGCACCGCCACATCGCCGGCGCAGTTCCCCAAGGAATTCAATGATTATATCGACTTCCTTGAAAGAGAGCTTCAGCTCCCGATCTACATTGTCAGCGTCGGTCCCGACCGCAAGCAGACAATCGTGCGCAAACCGCTCGACTGATTTAGAGGTCGTTTAATAATCATTGTTAATGACAGGGTGGTGTATTTTATGATTAAGGTGCTGTTTATGAGGAGGGAGTTATGCGGGCATAATGACCGACGAATAAACGCGCATTAACATAAAAGACACCATGATAAGGCAATTCTTAAATTTCTTAAGAATATTGTATTACTGATGCATCTTCTGATTTCAAAGGTTGTCCCGAGACTTTCGGGCGTCTTTATCCCTTCGTTTCAGTCACATAGCCCGCTATGCTCCTTCAACTCAGGAATAAATCCGCTCCAAAATTCTCGACCCTGTCGTTAACAAGCATTATTAAACAACCTCTTAACCTTAACAACAGATACCATAAAAACAATTTGAGAAATGGCAAAAGTAAAACCATTCAAAGGCATCAGACCTCCCAAATCAATGGTTGAGGAGGTCGTTTCGCGTCCCTACGACGTACTCAATTCCGAAGAAGCGCGGAAAGAGGCCGAGGGTAATCCCAAGTCGCTCTATCATATCATCAAACCAGAAATCGATTTCGAGCCGGGAACCGATGAGCATGATCCGAAGGTTTATGCCAAGGCTGCCGAGAATTTCGAGGCCTTCCAGCGCAACGGCTGGCTCGTGCAGGATGACAAGGATCATTACTACATCTATGCACAGACCATGGACGGACGTACTCAGTATGGCTTCGTTGTAGCCGCTTGGGTCGACGACTACATGGAGGGCAGAATCAAGAAGCATGAGCTGACACGCCGCGACAAGGAGGAAGACCGCATGAAGCATGTCCGCGTCAACAATGCCAACGTAGAGCCTGTCTTTTTCGCTTTCCCCGACAACAGCGCGCTGCAGCAGATCATCGATGACGTGACCAAAAATACTCCCGAGTATGACTTTGTGGCTCCCGATGGTTTCGGCCATACGTTCTGGGTCATCGACGACGACGCCATCAATGCGAAAATCACTGAGGAGTTTGCCAAGATGCCGAGTCTTTATATCGCCGACGGCCATCACCGTTCGGCTGCGGCCGCTCTCGTGGGTGCCGAAAAGGCGAAGCAGAATCCCGACCATAAGGGTGACGAGGAGTATAACTACTTCCTCGCGGTGGCTTTCCCGGCTTCGCATCTGAAAATCATCGACTACAACCGCGTTGTTCGTGATCTCAACGGACTCACTCCTGAGGAGTTCCTCAAGAAGCTTGAAGAGAATTTTGAGGTGAAGAATATGGGCGAGGATATCTATCATCCCACCGGACTCCACAATTTCTCCCTCTATCTCGAAGGCAACTGGTATTCTCTGACTGCCAAACCCGGAACTTTCAACGACAACGATCCTATCGGTGTTCTGGACGTCACAGTAAGTTCCGACCTTATCCTTCGCGACATCCTCGGCATCACTGATCTCCGCTCCGACAAACGCATCGACTTTGTCGGCGGCATCCGTGGTCTCGGCGAGCTGAAGAGGCGTGTCGACAGCGGTGAGATGAAGATGGCTCTCGCACTCTATCCCGTGACCATGAAACAGCTGATCGACATAGCCGACACCGGCAACATAATGCCTCCCAAGACCACATGGTTCGAGCCGAAGCTGCGTTCGGGCCTCGTGATCCACAAGCTGTCCTGATGTGTAACAGAACTGTATTCTACAGATAACAATGATGATGCAGGGATGCGGTTACATTCCGTGTCCCTGCATTATTTCTTAAAAGACCTTGATATGACCCCCTTTCTCAAAGACCTTGCCGAAACATTCTATGCGAAACATGGCGTGGAACTGAAGGATTTCTGCTTCGTGACCCCTAACAAACGAAGCGGAACGTTTCTGAAGAACTATCTTCAGGAGGCGTTCAAAAAATCGCAGTCAGGCGAAGGGGTTTTTATCTTGCCAGAGATTGTGACGATCACCGATTTCGTGGCCGATCTTTCCGGGATGGTCGTCAATACAAGAATCGACAGCCTCTTTTCCCTCTATAAGATCTATTCCGCAAAGGAGGGAGCTGAGGTAGATTTTGACCGTTTCAGGATGTGGGGCGAGATTGCGCTCAGCGACTTCAACGATGTCGACATGTTCTGCGTAGACGCTTCCAAATTGTTCCGCAATCTTGTGACACTCAATGAGATCGCTACAGACTATCTTACAGATGAACAGCGTGAGGTCGTGGAGACTTATTTCCCGTCGGGTGCCTCGCGCAGGGAAAGCGGCTCGTTCTGGCGCCATTTCAACAACAAGAGTGATTCCGGAAAGAAGTATCTGCGCCTTTGGGAAGTCCTTGACACTCTTTACCATGAGCTGAAAGAGGATCTCGCAAAACGCAATCTGTGTCTTTCCGGTGGTGCTTACCGACGGGCTCTGGAACGGATTGAGGAGAAAGAAATTGAGATTCTACCTTACAAGCAGGTCGTTTTTGTCGGTTTCAACGCGCTCACGACTGTTGAATACAGAATCTTCAAGGCTGTAAAGAACATCAGGGTCAGACTTGACGGAACATCTCAGAGTCTTGGAGATTACTACTGGGACGCGGCTGGCGAGATTCTTTCGGGCGACAACTATGCCGCGCATTTCATGAAGAAGAACCGCAAGCATTTTCCCTCGAAACATCGTCTTGCGGGAAGCAGCAATGTGACCGGATTTCCTCAGACCACCAAGGTTATTGCCTGTCCCGGAAACACGATACAGACAAAGGTAGTGGCCGAAATACTCAAGGAGGTTCATGCAAAGGAGAGCGAGCTGTTGAAGTCGCCGGAGGGTCTTGCCGTCGCTATGCCGGACGAGAATCTGTTCTTTCCGATGCTTTATTCCTTGCCTTCGGAACTCGGAGAGGTCAACATCACGATGGGCTATCCGCTGAAGATCACATCTACTTATTCATGGATGAGATTGTTCCGGACACTCCATGCCCACAGCAGACTTGAATTCGGAGTCCCTTGTTTTCTGCGACAAGACATAATACCTCTGATTTCCCATCCGATAAGCAGAGTGCTTCTTGGCAGCAAAGTCTGTCAATGGCTTGGCAGCTGTCTCGGCGGTTATGGATCCTTCACAGTCAGCGCCCTTGATTTTATCAGATTCATGAACTGTGACAATCTTTCCGATGACCCCAAGGAACGGAAAGTCAGGTTACAGGAATTGACTGCGGGCAAACATAAAAACACTGACAAGGCATTGGAGATGATTCTTCTTCCGTTGTCAGGGTTCAAGCGTACCGGACAACTATGTGAACATCTGATCGGTATAGTGGATCTTATCATGGCATGTCTTACCGATGCGGAGGATTCGGATACATCTTCGATGCTAAAGTCTCAGATTGAAATAGACAATCTCACGACTTATGCCGACGCCGTGATGCGGTTTCGCGATGCGGCGGAGCTGCATGGTGTCGAGATGAGTCATATTTCTGCATTCGCCCTGATAAATCAGCTTCTCTCTTCCGAACGCATCACACTCAATGGCGAACCTCTCAGCGGCGTACAGATCATGGGCATGCTTGAGACTCGCTCCCTCGACTTCGAGAACGTGATCATCACCTCCATGAACGAACGTATCTTTCCCCGCAGACTTCGAAACCGTAGCTTCATCCCCAATTCCCTCCGTCAGGATTGCGGCATGGCGACAACGCGTTTTCAGGAAAGTATATTCGCCTATTATTTCTATCGCATGATTTCGCGTGCCCGCAACGTCTGGCTGCTCTACGATTCCCGGTCTGCGGGCGTGCGTTCGGGAGATCCTTCAAGATACATCTACCAGCTGCGTTATCTCTATCCTGAAAAAGCGAATCTTATCAATCAGACGCGTCGCATTTCCGTAGTCTCGGGATCTGCGCAGGAACTTGTCGGTGAAAAAACGCCGGAAGTGATGCAGAAGCTTCTGAGATACCTCGAAAAGGACAGCGGTCATTCTCTCTCTGCTTCGGCCATAAAGAAATATCTGACATGTCCTTTGCAGTTCTATTTCCATTACATTAAAGGGGTAAAGATTAAGGAGGAGAAGACCGAGGCCATGAGTCCGGCCGAGATCGGCACTATCTTCCACGACACCATGAAGGATATCTACGCTTCCGAACTTGCCAAGGGCAACCCGGCCGTGATCACTTCGGAAATAATTGACGGCTGGCTGAGGAGCGAGAACGGCGGTCTGTCTTTTGCCGCGCAGACACTCAAGGACAACATAACGAAAAAATATCTCCGCGTCGAGAATTTTGATGGAGATCTCGAGGGCTATGCAAAGATATACTTCGATCCTATATTTTTCTATGTGAAGTGCACCTTGCAGGCCGACCGTCAGTTCACACCATTTGAGTATATCGGAGGCGAAGATGAAGAGATTGTTACTTTCCCATTGAATGATGACAAGGGAAGAGAAGTCAACATCAAATATATCATTGACCGAATCGACAGGGTTGACGGACGTGTCAGGCTGATAGATTACAAGACAGGCGGCGACTCGGTCGAGACCAGGAGCATGGCTGAAGTCTTCAGCAAGAATCACGCTATTCTTCAGCTTCTTCTTTATGCCTCTCTTTTCGACATCAGGAATGGAAATAATGATCCTTTGAAAATCTGTATCGCGAAACCGGCTTTGCTTGAAAAGTTCGGTTTCAGCTACGATATCTTTTTCAATGGCGCTGTGCTCGACAGTCATCTCGATGTCAAGGCCGAGTTTGAAAAGAAGATGAGGAGTCTTTTGACCGAGATATTTGATCCTGACGTTCCTTTCACCCAGACAAAAAGCCGGAGCTCAACCTACGGACCTTGTAGCTATTGCGACTTTTCGGGAATCTGTCGTATGAAAAAGTTCGACAATATGTTAAATAACACATCCTCGGACAACAAATTATTTCAAAAAAATTAATAACTTTGTGTCTGTATTCCTTATGCAGGAGTGAATCATTGAAGTTAATCTGTAAATCAATAAGTTATGACAAAACCTTATGTACTTGGCATCGATATAGGCGGCACTAACACTGTGTTTGGTATCGTCGATGCCCGCGGCCATGTAGTGGCAAGCGATTCTATCAAAACCCGCAAGCACAACAAATTTGCCGACTACATTGCCGAACTGCACGATGGTATCACACGTCTTCTTAAAGCCAATGATTGCGAAGACAAGATTCAGGGTATCGGTATCGGTGCTCCTAATGCCAACTATTACACCGGTACAATTGACAATAATGTAAATCTTCCCTGGTCTCTGCCCAATCTTCCTCTAGCTGAGGAAGTGAGCCGTGCCTTCGGAGGTATTCCTGTTGCTGTCACCAACGACGCTAACGCCGCCGCTATCGGCGAGATGACCTATGGTGCCGCTCGCGGTATGCGTGACTTCATCATGATCACTCTCGGCACAGGCGTAGGCTCCGGTATCGTCATCAACGGTCAGGTTGTCTACGGACACGATGGTTTTGCCGGTGAGCTTGGCCACGTGATCGTTAAGCGTCAGAACGGACGTGTCTGCGGATGCGGCCGCTCGGGTTGTCTTGAGGCTTACGCTTCTGCCACAGGCGTGGCTCGCACTGCACGTGAATTCCTGGAGATTCGCACAGATCCCTCGACACTGCGCGACCTCGACATCGAAAACATTACTTCCAAGGATGTTTACGATGCTGCAGCTTCCGGCGATAAGCTTGCAAAGGAGATTTTCGAATATACCGGCAAGATTCTCGGTGACGCATTTGCCGATATGATCGCATTCTCGAGTCCTCAGGCAATCATCCTTTTCGGTGGTCTCGCAAAGAGTGGCGATCTGCTTCTCAAGCCTATCCGCGAAGAGATGGAAAAGGCTGTCATGCCTGTATTCAAGGGAAAGACCAAGATCATTCTTTCCGAGCTGAAAGAGAGCGATGCCGCCGTGCTTGGCGCTTCCGCACTCGGATGGGAAGCTAAATATCGTGCTGAGGTTCCGGTTAACGAAGTTGCTCATCCCGCACCCGCAGCTGCCGCAGCGCCCGCTGTCACTCCGGCTTCATCCGCAGCTTCAGCAGAAGCCTGAAACATTGACAAATGAAATTTTCAAGGAGTTGATCTTTTGGATCAGCTCCTTTTTTGATGTGTTTTATTTGTCGGGGAAGATTGACAGTAAGGTCGTGGCCTTCAGGCATGTCTCACGCCATTCGTCTTCGGGTCGGGAAAGATGTGTGATGCCTCCGCCGACATAAAGGCGTATCCGTCCTTTTGTTTTTTCTACAGTCATGCAGCGGAGCGTGACGTAAAGCTCACATTGTCTGCGATTTGTGATGGGGCCGCTGTAGCCTCCGTAGTATTCTCTGTCTACGGTCTCTATCGATGCTATATCTGCCAGCGCCTCCTCTCTCGGCAGACCGCATACTGCAGGAGTAGGAGAGAGCTGTGCGGCAAATTTCAGCACATCAAAATCTTTGTCCGGACGTATAGATCTGATGCGGGAACAAAGATGCTTTACCGGGCCGGCATATTTGTCGAAAGGTCCGTCGATTTCAGGCGTCATGCGGGCCTTTATAAAAGTTTCCGAGATAAAATCCGTTACCAACTGTTGTTCTTCGAGATTTTTGTCATCCCAAGCTTCGTCGGAATTTACTTCCATAGTTCCTGCGAGCGCCATGCTTTCAATCTTGTCGCCGACTGTTTGCAGGAGCAATTCCGGAATCACTCCGATCCAGAATCTTTCGGAGTCGAGACTCCAGCAGTAGACGTAAGAGGAAGGGTATCTGCTACATAAAGCATGGAAAACCGAGGCTAATGAAGTGATGTCGGAATGTGCGTCTATAGTCCTTGCAATTACAGTCTTTCCGCCTCGCGTTTTAAGTCTTTCCGTGAGCTTATTGATTGCGTTGACATAATCTTTCGATGGCAATATTTTGTCATTTACCGTGATTGTCGGTAGATATGTCGGCGTGATCCAAGGTGTTTGAAACGAAACGGATGGTTTTATTATTTTTGCGCTTCTTTCTGATGAAAATGGAGCTACAACGAATCCCGGAGTCTTGCCGTCATACTCCTCGACGTTCAGCAAAGTCCCGACACCAAGCGAAATGCTGTCATTTTCCGGAAGTCTGTAGGCGAAGAAAGGTGAGCCGCTGTCGGCGAGTGTGTCGAATGCCTTGATCGGATTTTCCGGATGCAATGCTTCAGAGCAGACTTGCCATGAGGTCATATTCGTAAGCTTCTGTTATGACGGCGTTAACAAAATCGCCCGGTGTTGCCGGAGCTGTCTCGCCTTCGTAATCAATATGCACTTCGTTGTCCACTTCGGGACTGTCCCATTGGGTGCGTCCGATCATGGTTTTTCCTTCGATTCTGTCAATGAGCACCTTGACTTTTTCTCCGACAAGCGCCTCGTTGAGCGATTCCGCTATTTCGCTCTGCGCCTCAAGCAAAGTGTCGCGGCGCGTTTCCTTGACATCCTGCGGCACATCATCCACGAAATGACTTGCTCCGTAAGTGCCTTCCTCGGCGCAGTAGACGAAAGCTCCCATTCGGTCGAATTTGATCTCCTTTACAAAGTCAAGAAGTTCCTTGAATTCCTTCTCTCCCTCGCCCGGAAATCCTGTCATCAGAGTCGTGCGCAGGCGTATTCCGGGCACTTCGCGTCTTATCCTCGCAATGAGTTCGAGCGTTTCCTTACGTCCGATGTGCCGGCGCATGTTGTGAAGCACCTTGTCCGAGATGTGCTGCAACGCTATGTCGAGATAGTTGCAGACATTGTCGCGGCGACGCATCACCTCGAGAACGTCATATGGGAAATCCACGGGATAGGCATAGTGAAGGCGTATCCATTCGACACCCTGAACATCCGCCATCCTGTCGATCAGTTCCGCAAGCCTCGATTTTCCGTAAAGGTCAGTTCCGTAGGCTGAAAGATCCTGAGCGATGACATTGAATTCCTTCACGCCAGACGATGCGAGACGTTTGGTTTCGGCGATGATCTCCTCGATGGGGCGAGAGGTGTGGCGTCCGGTTATCAGAGGAATAGCACAATAAGCGCAGAATCTGTTGCATCCTTCCGAAATCTTTATGTAAGCGCTATAGTCGCAGTCGGTAAGAACACGTTCCCACGGTTGCGTCCTGTGGTTTCCGGGTTTGCGGTCGGGGAGAGTCGAAATGATTCTGTCCCAGTCGAATTTGCCGAAAATGCCGTCAACCTCGGGAAGCTCTTCGGTCAGTTCTTTCCTGTAGCGTTCGGAAAGACATCCCATGACAAACAGTTTACCGATGCGTCCCTCGTTTTTGGCGTCGATGAGCTGCATGATCATCTCTATCGACTCCTCCTTGGCGTCGCCGATGAATCCGCATGTGTTGACCACGGCGACTTCGCCGCAGACATTGTCGCTGTCGTGGTGCATGTCGTAGCCACGCACCCTGAGCTGTTTCATAAGTCTCTGGGAGTCGACAAGATTTTTCGAGCATCCCATTGTTATGATGTCGATTCTACCTTCCTTCATTCTTTTAAGTGAAGCTTACTTGCTTGCGGCGTCTCCGAAAAGCGATTTTACAAACTCATCGCGACGGAACACCTGAAGGTCATCGACACCTTCGCCGATGCCGATGTATTTCACGGGGATGTCAAACTGATCCGAAATGCCGATCACGACACCTCCTTTTGCCGTGCCGTCAAGCTTGGTGATGGCAAGAGCGTTGACTTCGGTAGCGGCGACAAACTGACGCGCCTGCTCGAAAGCGTTCTGTCCTGTGCTGCCGTCGAGCACCAGCAGGATCTCCTGCGGAGCGTCGGGCACGACACGCTTCATCACGTTCTTGATCTTGGTAAGCTCGTTCATCAGGTTGATCTTGTTGTGCAGACGTCCTGCCGTGTCAATAATCACGACGTCGGCGCCCTGAGCCTTGGCCGAAGACAATGTGTCGAAGGCCACGGCGGCGGGATCGCTGCCCATCTTCTGTTTTACGACTGGGACGCCTACGCGTTCGCCCCACAGATCGAGCTGCTCCACCGCAGCGGCGCGGAATGTGTCGGCAGCGCCAAGCACGACTTTCGCACCGGCGTTTTTGTATTGGGCAGCAAGCTTGCCGATGGTGGTAGTCTTTCCGACTCCGTTGACGCCTACTACCATGATGACGTATGGATTGCCTTCTGCATCCTTGCGCTCGGAGAAATCGTCGTTTTCGTATATGTCAGCCTTGTGTACCTCTGCAAGCAGATCGGTGATCTCTTCGCAAAGCATTCTGTTAAGCTCTGACGAATTGACATATTTGTCACGTTTGACGCGCTCTTCAAGACGTTCGATAATTTTCAGAGTCGTGTCCACGCCGATGTCGCTTGTGATGAACACTTCCTCAAGGTTGTCAAGCACTTCGGCGTCGACAGTGCTTTTACCGGCTACCGCGCGGGTGATCTTGCTCCATACTCCTTCCTTAGTCTTTTGAAGACCGGAGTCGAGTTTCTCTTTCTTTTCGCGAGAAAATATCTTTTTAAAGAATCCCATTGTATGTTGTGTTTGTCGGTCTGTTCTTTTTGAATTTACAAAGTTACAAATAAATTTTGATAAGTGGCTTATCACCCTTGGGATAAAAAATCATGGGAATTTTCACGAAAAATTTTCCATGTCAAAATCTTTTCGTATATTTGCGGCGAAAAACAATAACTCGATGATATGGATGTAAAGGCCTTCAGACAGGAGCGAGGACTCACACAGCGTGCTCTCGCCGAACAATGCGGAGTCACGCTCCGCACAGTCCAGAACTGGGAGAGCGGCAAACGCCTTCCGGAAAATGTGAAGCGACATCTGCTTGCCCTTGCGGGCGCCGAAGCCAACGGTGTTCCCGGCATCGGCGACAGCAGACTTGCATCGGTCATAAGCTATACGAAAGGTGTTCCTTACTATGACGAAGATTTTGTGCTCGGATTCAACAATCTGGGTTTTCCGTCGTCCGAGAATCCGGAATTTCTGATCAACATGCCGCGCTATCAGAACGCCACATTGTGGTGCAACGCCACCGGCCACAGCATGGAGCCGGAGATCAACAACGGCGACATCGTGGCTCTGGAACTGATCGAGGACATCTCATTTCTTCTGATGGGGGAGATCTACGCCATCGTCACGACCAACGGCCTACGCACGATCAAGAGACTGCGGAGATCCGGCAACAGCGACAGCTATCTGCTTGTGCCGACCAATCCGCAGTATGACACTCAGGAGATTCCCAAGAGCAAGATCCTCCGAGTGTTTCGCGTCTTAGGCAATCTTCACGGATTCTGATACATCGCCCCCACGGCTTATTTACTATAACCTATAAGATTGTTCACAGCGGGTCTCTATCCTTTATGTAGACGATGCGCTGATTGTGTAAATTAGCATTATGAACTCCGGATTCCTGAGCGATACAGACGTTATAGCCGAAATGACATCGACATTCGCAGATATAGAAGTCGTTTCAAGGGGTTCTTCATTCTTTACAGCTCGGGCCACCCGCTATGGTCGCAGATGGATTCTTAAGGGGATAAATCCGGAATCAGCCGATGATGTGCTTGCGCGTCAGCAGTTGCTTAAAGAGTTTGAGATACTTTCGTCGCTTTCACACCCGGGCATAGTCAGGTTTTCCGGCATCGAGGAAGTTGACGGACTCGGACTGTGCATCATAATGGAATGGATTGAAGGCCCTACACTTGAGGAAGCCCTTAAGCAGGGAATCTTCTCACGGCATGACCGACGTCGGCTGATGCTTGAAATAGTTGAGGCCGTTGCCTATCTTCACTCCAAGGGAGTCGTGCACCGCGATCTGAAGCCGTCAAATATTATGGTGCGCCGGAACGGGCTGTCGGCGGTTATCATAGATTTTGGACTGGCCGACACCGATGCGTTTACCGTAGTGAAATATCCGGCAGGAACCAAAGGTTATGTTTCCGAACGACAGCAAAAATCTGATACACCTGATACTTCTGACGATGTCTACAGTCTGGGTGTTGTCATGTCTTCGCTTTATCCGGAGCATGGTGCGATTGTCCGCAGGTGTAAATCTCGCTTAGGCAAAAGATATGCCAACGCCTCGAAACTTTTGCAGGCATTCCGTCGACGTTCCCGTCTTGGACGTCGAATCATATACTCATCTGTCGCTGTCGCGGCACTTTGCGTAATAGCAACACTAAGTTATCACAACATGGGGCTGCGCTCGTCCGTTGATAATCTTGACGGACAGCTTTCCGAACTCCGCAAGGACTCGCGACTGCAGGACGCGGCCGCCGACCAGCTTCGCGAGGTTTCGCGACAGCAGAATGCAGCCGCCGAGCAACTCAATGATTCGGTAATTAACCTTAAGAGACAGTTAGCTGTAGAAACGCAAAATCGTTTTGACAGGGAGCGTCATGACGAGCACATAGCCGAATTGAAGCATCAGCTTAAATCGCAATGTCGGGCGATATACGCTCAATATCTCAAAGACCGCAAAGCTCCCGGTTTCACAGAAGAAGGCTATGCAACGAATCTCGTAATACCGCTGAGGGAATTTAGAACCTCGTTTATTGCACGGCACAAAGGACTGTCCGAACAGGATCGCCAGGATTTGGAGTTTGCCTTCACATTGTATTTTGACGAAATTATCAAGGATTATAACAACATCACAAACAATGAACGGCAATAAGACCGACGTACAACATTTGCTCCAAAGGGTGGAAACAAGCTTTGGGAAGGCCATTGTCACATCGCGTCATTTTGACGAGTTGCGCGAAAGCATCTACGGACGCACCGGCATATTGCTCAGTGCTACCACGCTCAAAAGACTTTGGGGCTATCTTGATGAGCCCGTGGCGCCACGTCGGTACACGCTTGATATTCTATGCCGTTATGCCGGCTGGAAAAGTTGGCAGGAATTCTGCGACAGTCCGAAAACCGACGATATTGAAAGCGGTCCGGTCGGACAGCCACACATCGATGTGCGTCGGCAACTTCGCGAGGGAGACACAGTGGTTCTCACATGGTTGCCCGACCGTGTATGCCGTATCCGTTGCCTTGGCGATGATCGTTTTGAAGTTGTCGAAGCACAAGGCACCCGATTGACGGCAGGCGACGTATTCCGTGTAGAGCATATCATTGCCGATGCTCCGCTCTATCTCAACTGCCTTACCCGAGGCGAAGAAAATCTCGGCACATACGTCTGCGGCAGCAAAACAGGCATCCGCTTCGTCGTAGAAGGCCGTAATTGAAAAGGACAAAAATGGACTTTTCAACCGTTGAACAGCACAGTAATTTTGCAGTGTCCGAATCGTGAGAGGTTCTGACACCGAGTCTGCAACGTAGCCCCAAATAGCCCTCGCAAATTGACGGTAGATTTTTTTTGCCAAAAATGAATTAATCGTTAACTTTGCGACATCGACCTCCCAGCAGAAGCCTCGGTCGCGGGGAACATTTATGCTGACCGGTTGTAACTATATGGACGCGATTTTTCGTGTCCGCGACATAATGAAAAGCGTTTACTGACGCTCATCCTTGCCTTCAGAAACTTCGCAATTTCCTCAGGTTAGTCAGGAATAGCGACAAACAGTAGATGCCGATGTGGATTTGTATATCTGATTTGTTGACGTGAGAGCGCCAGCAATTAAGGATATGTAAAATAATCTGCGTGAGGCTTCTGCAAGTTTGTCCGTCCAACTAACCGGGCAATGCGAAGGCCTCTGAAAGCGGGACGGGCAACAAGTACGGCTCTCACGCTTTTCTTATATACTAACCTAATGCCAACGAGGGAGCGCGAGGCAAACATCGCTTATTATGAAAAAATTACCTTTGATTGCATTTCTGGCTATAATATCAGCCGGATACGTCGCAAGCGGATGCTCCTCATCATCAAAAGGAAAAGTACAGACCGATTCCACAACATCCGTCGATTCAGAAGCGGCACGCCTCGACTCCCTCCGTCAGGACTCAATAGCTCGCCGCAACTTCACCACTCCCGACTTAGCCTTTAATGACCTACATGGGGACGTGAAGAAATGCGTATGTGATAATAACGAATATCTCACATATACTTACGATGAAAACGGCAAATGGACTAATGAGCCTCAATGGGATAATTTTGATAAACAAAATTGCCCCGACAGAACAAAGCATCCGAAAGTAAAAAGAAATAGTGAAGGGTATATCACACGAGTATATTTTGAGTGTGATGCTGATTATGAATTTGAAGATGTCAGTTGGAAAGACGGTAGGGTAAAGACTCGCTTCATATCTACATATACTTACGATAATGATTTAGTCATTACACAAGAGAGCGAGGAGGAATACGATACCCAAGTCACATACACGTACTGCAATTATGAGGTAGACGGTATGGGTAACTGGGTAAAACGTGATGTGGTTGAAAAGATTACTGATTCCTGCCAAAACACTGTAAGGTATGAAAAGCTAACAGAAACGCGCAATATAACTTATCATAAGAGCAATGGCGAGGGTCGGATAACTATACCTAACAATGCGAAGCAAGAACAAGCATTGCAAGCCTTAAAATCATATAGCCAAAAGAAAGAGCAAGAGGAAGCTAAAAATACAATTCCCGATTGGATGCAGGGCGTGTGGCATCTTGATATCAATGGTCCCCATGGCATTTCTGTGGCTAACTATACAATAACGATCGATGGCGATTACGCAACTATGCTCGATGGCCGCCAGACAAAATACAGCGGCGAATGTCACATTGACAACGGAAAACTCTATTTGGGTAGTTCATCAAGTTTTGACATCAACGGTCAAAGCCTCTATTACCGTCAGTATCGCCTTACAAAGGATGGCGGTTCATCTACATGGAGCGGCAGTTTCCGCACTGACAGCGATGTGATGAGGTATCTTACCGACCGCACGTTCTATTCCGACAGTCATCGAATGTCGTTCACTTATAACAGTTGTAAAATTGACGGTTATGCCGTTTCGGGCGCTCCACACATCAGTAATTTCTCGTCATCGTCAGCCACTATTGTAGTCAATCCCATCGGAGGTGGCCGTGCGGTATATCTCTACCTCAACGCCTCCAAAGGCACTATCAACTACGAAGGCGACATATTCCGAACACGATAAACATATTTAATAGTATGAGAACAATCATTACATTCTTTCTGACACTGTTTATTGCCATAAGTGGCAATGCTATGGATCTAACTATCCATGTCAACGAAGCAGGCAGCTTGATAAATCAAATTGACCTATCAAAAGTTGAGCAAATTGAAAGTTTGACGATTTCGGGAGACCTCAATGGTACGGATATTTTAGTTATCCGTAAAATGAAGAATCTTAAAATGTTGAATATGGCAAATGCCAGTATCGTTAATGGTGGTAATTCCTATTATCAAGAATATGTAACTTCCGAAAATAGAATAGGAGATTATTTCTTTACAGGTTCGATCAATCCATCCTTATTAGTTCTACCAAATAACATTACAAGCATTGGTCGATATGCATTTAATGGCTTAAACAACTTAACAACCATAAAGATACCTGAGCGTGTAATCAGAATAGAAGAAAATGCATTCAGTAATTGCAGTAGTTTAACTTCCATCACCATCCCCGATGAGGTAACATGGGTAGGTGCGTGGGCATTTAAAGATTGTTCAAACCTCACAAATATCAATATTGAAGATGGACTAGAATTGTTGTCCTTTGGAAGGTTTTCATCTTTCCAAAATTGTCCGATTAAGCATTTGTATTTAGGTCGTAATATTACCTTTTCAAAAGAATCGCCATTTTATAACATCCAATCATTTGATTCAATAACATTAGGTAATTATGTTCTTTCAATAATAGATCATACATTTAATGATACGAGCATAAAGTCCTTAACAATTAAGGACGGTAAAGAGGTATTGACATTTGAATGGCTTACTGGATTATCAGGTATGAGGTCGGTAGAGAATTTGTATTTAGGTAGAAATATAAGTTTTCCGAGTTATGGCTCACCGTTTAGCAATTCAGTTTTATCTTCACTAATTATAAGTGAAAATGTGACTACAATCGAGCCTTATACATTTAGCGGTTGTGCGAAATTAACCTCAGTGATTATACCTAATAGTGTGGAAAGCATTGGAGATGATGCCTTTTCCGAATGTGGCAGTTTAAAGGATGTTATACTTGGCGATAAAATATATTCAATAGGGAGTCATGCATTTAACTCATGTGTGGGTTTGACATCATTGAATGTTCCCAATAGTGTGATAACAATAGGTGAAAGTGCTTTCAGTAGATGTGACAAACTCTCTTTTTTAAGGCTAGGAGAAAATGTTAATATTATTGGTGATTATGCGTTTTACGGTTGTTCAAAACTCACATCACTTACGATACCTGATAAAACAACTCAAGTCGGGAAATATGCCTTTTCAAATTGTACGGTGCTAGCTAATATACATTTTGGAGAAAGTCTTATATCGTTAGGCGATGGGGCTTTCTATGACTGCAATAGTCTGTCTGAAATACGTATTCCCAACAATATAACAAAGATTGGACATAAAGCTTTTGCTCACTGCGATAATTTGAACAAAGTTATTATCGAAGATGGATTAAACGATCTATCATTAGGTGGTTCATATAGTGATTTATCATATACATTTTGGGGAAGTCCTATCAATAAGTTGTATCTTGGTAGGAATGTTACGGGGCTAGCATCATTTGGATATCAAGAGAATTTATCCGAATTAACTATATCCAATAATGTGACAATAATCGAAAATGGTGCATTCTGGTCGTGTAATAATCTTTGTTTAGTTGAACTCCCGACTAATTTAGTTTCTATTGGAGACCTTGCATTTGCGAATTGCAAAAATATTATGTCCATTGTTATTCCTAATTATGTTAGTACTATTGGATATGATGCATTCATTGGCTGTACAGGTTTAACCTCAGTTACGATTGGAAGCAGTGTTACCTATATAGGAGGTGAGGCTTTTAGAAGATGTGATAATCTAACCCAAATAAGAGCTTTACCTCAAACACCGCCAGTCATCAAGGAAGATACATTCGATGAGCGCACATATCAAAATGCAACACTTGAAGTGCCAATAGATTGTAAAACAATTTATTGGCTACATCCTTATTGGGAGAACTTTAATAATATTGAAGAAAAGGATTTTTCTGCCTCTGTACCCGAAATTATTTTGGAAGAGCATCCGATTAATAAAATTTATGATATCAATGGAATCTTGAGAAGAGACGAGAATAGCAACAGTTTACCCAATGGAATCTATATTATAAATGGAAAGAAGACTCTAATAAATAGATAATCTTTCACTCTCAAACTGATTGAAGTGGTCGCTATGCTAAATACTTAGCAACCACTTATTTTATAATCTATATGCAACTCACCAAATCGGAATTGAAGCGGATGCACTCTGAATACAATCAGTTGTATTTCAGAGGCAAGTTGTCTGTGACCGAATTTTATTTTATACGTAGTAAGAGGCCGTTTGGACGCTTTTCTTAAAGCACGGATTCGGTGAGAATCGGCATTTCGGCGTAAGATGGCAATTGAAGCAAAAATACTGGTTACGTATCATCGGAGCTCTCGTAGCTCCGGTGCCTTTTCTACACCCTGATAGGGGGTAGAGCATAGCCGATATCAAGGGTGTCGGATGTGGGGTCGGATATGAGGAACAATTTTTCGAACCATTGGGAACCATTTTAGGGATACCACGGCATCGCACCTCTACGAGGCGCTTTTCTCATTCGCTCTCTTTCCCCACGTTCGCTCGCCTATTGGCTCGCTTCACGTGGGGCTTACCAAATCACGCGGCTACGCCGCTATGTCGTCGCGCGAATTTGTAGATCAGAAAGGGTTGGCAGGATCGTTTATGTAGATGATGCGCTGATTGCTGCTGCCTCGGAATCTGAGGTCAGTGGGGCTTACCAAATCACGAGGCTACTCCGCTATGTCGTCGCGCGATTTTGTAGATCAGAAAGGGTTGGCAGGATCGTTTATGTAGATGATGCGCTGATTGCTGCTGCCGCGGAATCTGAGGTCAGTGGGGCTTACCAAATCACGAGGCTACTCCGCTTTGTCGTCTCGCGCATTTGTAGATCAGAAAGGGTTGGCAGGATCGTTTATGTAGATGATGCGTTGGTTGCTGCTGCCGCGGAATCGGAGGTCGGGGTCGCGCAGTGCGGCTACATATCTTCCTTCGACTACGGCTTCCGCTCCGCTTACGGCGTCTCGAAGCGTGGGGTCTGCAACTATCTCTTCCCATGTGAATCCGGTGTAGATCCAAACCTTGTGGCCGAGAGCCGCGATGCCTTTGACCATTGCGGAGACAAATTCGGGTCTATAAAGCGGATCCCCACCTGAAAGCGTAACGTCAAAATCCTCTTCTTCCACGATGTCAAGGATCTGCGAAAGAGTCATCAGGTTCCCACCGTCGAAATCCCAGGACTGAGGATTGTGGCATCCTTCGCAGTGATGATCGCATCCTGCGAAATATATGGATGTGCGCAGTCCCGGACCGTCAACGGTTGTGCCGCGGACTATGGAAAGGACTCGTGCCGTGGGTTCAGATATCGGGAGGTTCATTTATGTACTACGCGATCCTTGAGTTCGGCGAGTTTGCCGGAATTCCATCTGTCGGTGGTGCCGACGAGATAGCCTGTGATTCGCTGTATTGTCTCGAACGGCGTTCCGCACTTAGGGCATGTGTGCATCGTGGTGTCAGCGTTTTCGTAGCCGCACTGCGGGCAATGGTTGCGGTTGTGATTGACGGAACCGTAGCCTATGTCGTACTTGTCCATCAGATCGACGATCTGCGAGATCGCCTCTTCGTTGTGGGTGGCGTCGCCGTCGATTTCCACATAGAATATGTGGCCGCCAAGGGTAAGCGGGTGGTAAGGTGCCTCGATCTTTGCTTTGTGGCGCGGCGAACAGTGGTAGTAGACCGGCACATGGTTGGAGTTGGTGTAGTAATCCTTGTCGGTTATGCCTTTGATCACACCGAAAGTCTTGCGGTCGCGTTTCGTGAAACGTCCCGACAGACCTTCCGCCGGAGTCGCGAGGATGCTGTAGTTATGTTTGTATTTTTCCGAGAATTCGTTGGCGCGCGAGCGCATGTGGCTCACGATGCGGAGACCGAGCTGCTGCGCGTATTCATCCTCGCCGTGATGTTTGCCGGTAAGGGCGATCAGACATTCAGCCAGTCCAATGAAACCGATGCCGAGTGTGCCCTGATTGATGACACTTTCCACTGTATCGTTGGGATTGAGAGTGTCTGCACCATTCCACAGTTTGCTCATCACGAGCGGGAACTGCTTTGCGAGCGCTGTCTTCTGGAAGTCGAATCTGTCTGCAAGCTGGCGTGCCGTTATGTCAAGGGTTTCGTCAAGTCGCTGGAAGAATCTCTCGATACGTTCCCGCGGATCGGTGATGCTCATTACCTCTATAGCCAGTCGCACGATGTTGATGGTCGTAAAACTCAGATTGCCGCGTCCTACGGATGTTTTGGGGCCGAAGCGGTTCTCGTAGACACGAGTACGGCATCCCATTGTCGCGACTTCGTGCAGATAACGTTCGGGATCGTCGGCTCGCCATGCATCGTCGCGGTTGAAGCTTGCATCAAGATTAAGGAAGTTGGGGAAGAAACGGCGTGCCGTCACCTTGCAGGCGAGTTTGTAAAGGTCGTAGTTGGGATCCTCGGGCAGATAGCTGACACCGCGTTTCTTTTTCCAGATCTGAATCGGGAAAATGGCTGTGGCACCGTTGCCGACACCCTCATAGGTGGAGTTCAGCAGTTCGCGTATGACGCAACGACCTTCGGCGGAAGTGTCGGTGCCGTAGTTGATGGATGAGAACACGACCTGATTGCCACCGCGCGAGTGGATGGTGTTCATGTTGTGGATGAAGGCTTCCATTGCCTGATGCACATTGCCGACAGTGCAGTTCATCGCATGTTGCACTGCACGTTCCTCCCCTTTAAGACCGTCGAGCGAGCGGTGTATATAGTCCTTGAACTCTTTGTCGGCATATTCCGACAGATCAAGGCCTGTTATTTCCTCTGTCTTGGCAAGCTCCTCCTTGAAAGTCGCCCTTACATATGGTGCGAGATAGAAATCAAACGCAGGAATCGCCTGACCGCCGTGCATCTCGTTTTGAGCTGTCTCAAGCGAGATACATGCTATCACGCTTGCCGTCTCTATTCTTTTTGCAGGGCGCGACTCGCCGTGTCCTGCAACGAATCCGTGGCGCAAAATCCGATCCAGAGGATGCTGCACGCATGTAAGGGATTTGGTAGGGTAGTAGTCTTTGTCGTGGATATGGATATAGTTGTTGCGGACGGCCTGTTTGGCTTCGTTCGATAGAAGATAGTCGTCAACAAATGGCTTTGTGGTCTCGGAAGCGAACTTCATCATCATGCCTGCGGGAGAATCGGTATTCATGTTGGCGTTCTCGCGGGTGACATCATTGTTCTTCGCCTCGATGATCTCCAGAAAAATATCGCGTGTCTTGGCGCGGCGTGCGATGGATCGCTGGTCTCTGTAGGCGATATATCGCTTCGCCACCTCCTTGCGGCTCGACTTCATCAGTTCAATCTCGACACGATCCTGAATCTCCTCGACAGTCATCCTGTCGGCGCCCGTGACGCCGATTCTGTCGGTGATCTTGGAGATCAGAGCCTCATCCTCGCCAAGTTCTGTGGTGAGCATAGCCTTGCGTATCGCAGCCTTGATTTTCTCTTCGTTGTATCCTACTACGCGACCATCGCGTTTCACCACGAGCTGTATCATTTGAGTATTATGAGTTTAAGTTATTCGGTCTTCGGTTTTGTACTGACAAAGTTAGAAAATGTTTTCTAACGACAAAAACAAATTTTCATTTTGGACAACTTTTTAACAGTTGGGAATTTTTAAATTGCTAATAATAAGGATGTAGCAGTTCTGTTTTAGGAAACTTTTCTCATTTTCAAGCTCGGGGATGTTGTCGGAAAACTGACTTTTTCGTTCAAACTGATGATACATGGACATTTGCAAAATCAGCATCCCGCCGCTATTGAATTATTTGCAGGTGCACATACTTTTATAATAGAACCTTAATTGCTATCTTTGCATCGGAAAACAAAAGAATCCGATGGAAAATCCCTTGATAGCTGTCGTGGTGCCTTGTTATAACGAGCAGGGTGTATTGCAGATGAGTATACCTCGTCTGCTGTCCGTACTTGACGAGCTTGCATCTTCAGGCATTATAGACTCGCGAAGCTACGTGCTGTGTGTCGACGACGGCAGCAGCGACGCTACATGGGATGAGATATGCGTTCTTTCAGCGAAATCGGATCGCATCAGAGGTCTCCAGCTTGCTCACAACAGCGGCCATCAGTATGCTCTTCTTGCCGGACTGATGGAGGTTCGCGATGACTGCGACGCATCGATTTCTATTGACGCGGACATGCAGGATGATCCCCGAGCCATCATTGATATGGTCAAACGTTTTCTTGAGGGTTCGGAAATTGTCTATGGTGTCCGTCGTTCTCGTGCCACTGACACATGGTTCAAGCGGAATTCCGCCCGTGGATTTTATACCTTGCAGAAAGCGATGGGACTGCAGACTGTCTATGACCACGCCGACTACAGACTCATGAGCGCGCGTGCTCTGGATCTTCTCTCGGAATATAAGGAACGCAACCTTTTCCTGCGCGGTATCGTGCCGCTGATAGGATTGCATACTTCCGTAGTGACTTACGACCGCCATGAACGTGTGGCCGGCGAGTCGAAATATCCTTTGAAAAAGATGCTGTCGTTTTCCATTGACGGAATCACATCTTTTTCCGCACGCCCGATGCGCTGGATCTTCAATTTCGGACTCCTCCTCCTTATAATAGATATTATAGTTGCGGTCTATGTGCTTATCTCGCTCCTTTCCGGCGATGCACTCATGGGCTGGAGTTCGCTGATGCTGTCGGTTTGGTTTCTGGGCAGCGTGATACTCATGTCCATCGGAGTTGTGGGAGAGTACATAGGTAAGATATTCGTGGAGGTTAAGTCGCGTCCCCGCTATGCAATCGCCGAAAGGGTAGGATTCCCCGAAAAAACAAAGCGTACCTGTCGCACAAGGACAGATACGCAGATTTAGAGGTGGTTTTTGCTTATTCTTCAGGCAGCGGTTGGAAATCCTCTTTGCCGACACCGCAAACCGGGCAACTCCAGCTGTCGGGGAGGTCTTCAAAAGCAGTTCCGGGTGCAATGCCTCCGTCGGGATCGCCTACTGCGGGATCGTAGATCCAGTCGCATACTGTACAAATATATTTTTTCATAGTCTCAATATAGTTTAAAGGGTTTTAAGAAAATGTATTAAATTGTGTTCTGTAATTAAAACGTCTGCGTCGTCGAAAATGTTCAGATATCGGATTTATGCGCCGGATTTTATGACTGCGCGGGACAGAGCCTCGGGCGGAAGCGGCATCGCTCTCCGGATTTTGAGAGGAGGAATTCGCGGTCGGGATTGTAAAAAATAACGCAGAAACAGTTGTGGGGTTCAAATAAAATGTCTATCTTTGCAGTCGGATTTCAGAGCAATGGTTTTAGCTCTGATTTTCAAGTATTTACTAATAATTTACAATAGTTTTTATGAACCATTACGAAACCGTTTTCATTTTAACTCCCGTTTTGTCTGATGTTCAGATGAAGGAAGCGGTAGAGAAATTCAAGACTTTCTTGGAGTCCAACGGCTGCGAGATCGTGAATGAAGAAGAGTGGGGTCTCAAGAAGCTTGCTTATCCCATTCAGAAGAAGAGCACCGGCTTCTACTGCCTGCTCGAGTTTAAGGGCGAACCCTCGATCGTTAAGAAACTTGAGGTTGCCTATCGTCGTGACGAGCGTGTGATCCGTTTCCTCACATTCCGTCTTGACAAATACGCTGTGGAATACGCCGAGAAGCGCCGCAGAGTACGTGCAGAGAAAGCAGCAGCTCCGGTTGCAGCCGATAATAACGAAAACAAGGAGGAGAATTAATCATGGCACAGAATAACAGCGAAATCCGTTACCTCACCCCATTGTCGGTAGACACCAAGAAAAAGAAATACTGCCGCTTCAAGAGAATGGGCATCAAGTATATCGACTACAAGGATCCCGAATTCCTCAAGAAATTCCTCAACGAGCAGGGTAAGATCCTTCCCCGTCGCATCACCGGTACAAGCCTTAAGTTCCAGCGCCGCGTCGCTCAGGCCGTAAAACGCGCACGCCATCTGGCTCTTCTGCCTTACGTGACCGACTTGATGAAATAATTCACCATCTAAAAATTGAAGTAAAAGCTATGAAACTTATACTGAAAGAGAATGTGGCCAATCTCGGCTACAAGGACGACGTGGTGGAGGTGAAGAATGGCTATGGCCGCAACTACCTTATCCCGCAGGGCAAGGCTGTGATCGCTACTGAAGGTGCTCTCAAGATGCTTGCCGAGAATCAGAAACAGCGCGCTCATAAGCTGGCTCAGATCAAGGCTGACGCCGAGGCTGCCGCCAATGCTCTTGAGGGTGTGGCTCTCACAATCGGCGCCAAGACAAGCTCCACAGGCACGATCTTCGGTTCTGTCAACAGTATCCAGATTGCCGAGGCTCTTGAGAAACTTGGTCACAATGTGGATCGCAAGCTTATCTCCATCAAGGAGACTGTGAAAGAAGTCGGCAAATACACAGCCGTCATCAAGTTCCACAAAGAGGTTTCCGTTGAGATTCCCTTTGAGGTTATTCCTGAGTAAGAACTCCGACTGAGTTTTAATAATCTAAGAAAGACTGTCGATTAATGAGATCGACAGACTTTCTTTATCCTTTGGAGACAGGCGGAATAAACACAATTAGTCAAAATAATGCTTAATTTGAGTTAAAATTTTCGGCGATATACTTGGATATTTACTGTAATATTCATATCTTTGCGGTGGTAGAGACATTTGTTTTTACTAAATAGCTATATATTAACCTAATACAGTTTTAATATGAGTAACAAACTACTATTGTCGGCCTTATTGGTGGCTCCGGGTCTCCTTATGGCTTCCGGTCCTTCGCCCTATAAGGCTTCAAAGCAGACTCCTTTCCGTTATGCCTACAAGTCACCTAAGACTTTGCAGAGCGAAAATGAGCAGAGACGTGACCGCATTTCGGAGATGCTTTCTCCGAAAGGGATGGAGAAAACCTCCGGCATCGAGGTTTCCGACAAGCTTGATCCTTCCAGTCAGTTTGGCGATCTCGAAGGTCCGGACGGCACCATCTGGTATTACACATCGAATCCCGTAATCGAAAAGGTACCTGTCTCGGGCGGCTATGAAGGACTCACGGAGTCCATCATACGCGAGTATAATTTCTCCATATACGACAGCGAGCTTCGTCTGGTCGGTACAATCCATGACAAAATCGACATAGATGAAAGCGCACTGGAGACAATGCCTGCCCAGGTGATGCTAAACTCTGTTGTCAGCAAGAAGTTCTTCAATATTGACGACAAATATGAGCTGATCGTCTCCGTCGCAATGAAGCGCGATCTGTCGCAGAATCCTTATCCTTACGTCAACTACCACTCTTATGTCTACAGCCTTAACGGAGAACAGACTGAGGATGGATTTGACAAAAAGGTAAAAACCATCGACGGTTATCTTGTCGAGAGCGTCAACAGTGCGGCTGACCGCTGGTCGGAGAATTTCTTCATGACATTCCTGACGGAGTCCGCAGATCTTGAACTTGACGAATATGAGGATTTTCTGAACTCATGCAAGTACACTCTCACGACATATTCGCGTGCGTCCTATAGCGGAGACATGTCTATCTTCCAACAACGTGAAGTTGGTCTGAACCATCTCCCCGGCGACCAGATGAACTGTCCTCTTATGCTTACTTTCCTCCACGATGGAGCGGCTTGCTTCGCATATATGGAATATGAGAAAAAGCTCTATGCCACACAGGGTGAGTTCGATCCCTCGACAGGAGAGCTTTCAGATCCCATACAGTCTGAGGACAACAACCTGATTGTCACAATTTTCCAGGATAAGGGAAAGATGCCGACCGAGATTCAGAAGATAAAGATTCCGGTTGAGATAGACAAGACGACTTCCGATGCACTATTTACTTATTACGGAGTCGGCAATCTGCGCTATGACAAGGATATCGATTTCGGCAACTTCCTTGGCGACAATTCAAAGGCATGTGTCGTCGTGAACAAGCAGGTATATACTTCTCATAGCGACGATTACATCAACAGTTATTACGTTTATGATCCCAACGGCGAGCAGCTTATCACTCTTTCAGAGAGATGCGATTCGTTTGTAGAACTCAGCGATGTCAAAGGACAGGATCCTCAGTTGATTTTCATATATCTCAACGGTGAGGAGTACAGACTTGATTTCACGGAGCTTTATTCCGGTACGGTTACTGCCAAACTCGGTCAGACCATCAATGGAGAGGCTGTCTCAGCTACCATTGACCGTGTTCCTTACGGCGACAGTTACCGGTATGCCGTCAGCATGCTTCATGGAGATACCGATGCGGATGGCAACACCATCCATAACGTCTGCTGGCTTGACAGCGATGCGAAATTCATTGAAAAAGAGCAGCTCAATCTCGGCAAGGACATTGTATATGCCAATTTATACATCGATCAATCAACACTTGATCCATACTTTTTTGACACGGACATCAACCATGAATATATGGTGTTGGTGAAACGTTACACTTCCCCTCAGCATACCGAGCTGCAGGAAGAACTTCTTATCGTCTCGACCAACGGCAACACCCTTCTACATCTTACTCCGGATTCCGATAAAGGAAACCTCATTACTATCGCTCCGGTGAATATCGACACAAAGCCACGTCTGAATGTGGTTTACCGTTCCGATGATTACAAGTATACTCCGGAGTTCTACGATCTACCTCTCTGCAAATTTACGGCGGGAGGCGACGGTACAGCTGAGAATCCCTATCAGATCGCTACAATAGGCGATTTCAAACAGATCGGTTCCTCACTCAGCTCTAACTATAAACTTGTTGCTGATCTTGATGCTTCCAATGTGGAGGTTACTCCCGTAAGCGGCTCCTTTACCGGTTCTCTTAACGGCGACGGCCACTCGATCAACAATCTGACTATCACCCCGGGCACGTCCACTTCCGGTCTATTTTCACGCCTTGACAATAATTCCAAAGTCGGCAACCTCAATATCATCAACGCCGTAGTAGGACTCAGTGAGGAGGTAAGCCGTGCCGGCGTTTTGGCTGCCGAGGCTTCCAATGCCACGATTGACGGTGTGCATGTCTACAACGTCACTACAAGTTATGGCGACAGCTACGACTCTGCCTTTGGCGGTATCATCGGATCCGCAATGCTCCACACGGCAATCAGCAACTGTTCGGTTGCAAATGCCTCTTTCAACCTGCCCAATGCTTCTGTCGGCGGTATAGTGGGCGGAATGCGTACCGGAGTGACCGTCCAGTCATCCTCTTTCAACGGCAGCATCAAGGGTGCTTCCGAAGTAGGAGGTATTACGGGCAGCTCCATCACAGGCGATGAAAAAATCGCTGACTGCCATGTCGACGCAGACATTGTCGCCAACAACATCGTCGGCGGTATCATCGGTTCAAGCCGCCGAAGTAATGTCACAAGATGTTACGTCGAAGGTACAGTCGAGGCAACCACACCCGACCGCAGGACGGACGCAGGACCTTGCGCCGGTGGTATCGTCGGTCAGCTCAGTCCCAGCGCTGCGACATCCGAAGGTGTAATGGCTCATGCTCCTACCACTGAAGGTGTAGTGACAAACAACATCGTACGTCTCGAATCTCTCAAAGGATATACTCCGACAGGCACCCCCAGCCACGACCAGCAGTTCACCACAATCCACCGCATTGTGGGTTGGACACGTGTCAACGACGAGCCTGATCCCAGCGTAGACACCAGCGCTGACAAAGGTCTCGCCAATAACTACGCCATCAGCACACTCAACAGATTCTCATCAGACGTTGACGATGCTGACACCTCTACCGAGGGCAAGAGCATCGCAGACTCTGATCTTAACAGGGATTTCTTCGAGAACACTCTCGGAATGCAGTTTGGTGCTGAGAATCCCTGGAATGAGCTTGCCGAGACAGATCCCGCACTCAACCACGAGACTTCCGCGTTCTTCAATCCGACAGTACTTACACCCGAGGAGAACACGACATTTGAAGCTACTCTTGTGATTGTAAGCCGCACACAGATTGATCCCGAAGCGGTGGTTTCTGATTTCTCATGTGAGTCATCGGACGAAGATGTAGCAGCTCCCACAGGCAACTTCCATTTTGACGGCAATAATATGGTTATTGAATTCTCCTGCTCCAAGGTCGGTACCGCAGTCGTGACTGCATACGTCAACGGTGCACAGGCCAAGTTCACCGTCAACTCCAAGGTGAGCGGGGTCAATGAGGTCGTTGGCAATGAGAAAACACTCATCAGCTATAACGGAACTAACGTGAAGGCTCAGGATTGTGCCATCACAATCTACAACCTTTCAGGAACTGCTGTTGCCTCCGCACACGACAATGTAAGCGTCGCAGACCTGCAGAAAGGTATCTATCTGGCCGTAGCAGTAGATGGCGAAGGCTCCCGTCAGGTGCTCAAGATTATCGTAAGATAACGAAACACTTTCACCTTTTAAATTGAATCAGGCCGTGCAATTAATGCGCGGCCTGATCTTTTTTTGAGAGTTAAATTACTTTATTTTTCCTCCGTCATGCAGCGCTTCGATAAGCCATGCGGGGAGGATCAGAAGAACGATGAGTAATGCCATAACTTTGTTAGATTTACATGGAAGACTGACATTGTCTTCAACAGCAAAATTAGAGGTGTGATGTGAAAAACATCTGCACTGCCATGTTAACAAATCATAACAGTGCAAAATTCAGTATATATGGTTTTGGCTTAGATGGAGTCGGATTTCACAGCATCAGGAGTTGACTCCGGAGTTGCTGCCGCTGACCCTCTGGTCTCAGCGTTCTGTTGTGTGTTCGAAATTTTGGATGAAGGAAGTGCAAAGAGTTTCGACAGGTACTTCTCCTGGAAACGCTGAAGCAGCATCCAGAAAACCGGTACGAAAAGTGTGCCGAAGAATGCGTTAAGAGTCATGCCAAAGACGATTGCCGTGCCAAGTTCAATCCTGCTGTTTGCACCGGCACCTGTAGAGAACATCATTGGGAGGACGCCGAAGATAAACGCTAAAGCCGTCATCATGATCGGGCGGAAACGGATGGAGCCTGCATCGAGTGCCGACTGCAGGATCGATTTGCCGCTCTTGCGGAAGTCCATGGCATATTCGACTATCAGTATGGCATTCTTAGCCGCCATGCCGAGGAGCAGAATCAGTCCGATCTGAGTATAGATGCTGATGCTTTCATTCATCAGCAGACTTCCTATGGCTGTTCCGGCAACTGCCACAGGCATTGTGCAGATCACCGCGATAGGGGAGGTCCAACTCTCATATTGTGCTGCAAGGACAAGCAAGGTCATTATGATTGCGAATATGAAGACGAAGCTTATGGTTGTTCCGGCCTGGGTTTCCTGATATGCGATTCCCGTCCAGGCATAGCTGAAATTGTCGCCGACAGCCTTATCCACAATATTCTCCATGGCTTTTATACCTTCCGAAGAACTTACACCCTTGGCAGTCGTTGCTGTTAGAGATGCTGTGGTATACATGTTGTAGCGGTCGACTGAGGGGACGCCCATGACCTCTTTGACCGTCGCGAAAGCCGAGACAGGCACCATTCCCCCCTGCGAGTTGGCGACACTGAGCCTCAGCACATCTTCGGCAGAGGATCTTGCATCTCCTTTGGCTCGGACATTGACCTGAAATAATCTGTCGTCTATGATGAAGTTGTCGACATAGTCGCCGCCGACATAGTCGCCGATTGCGGAAAATACCTCCTCGGGAAAAAGTCCTAAATATGCCAGCCGGTCGCGATCCACTTCCAGCTTATATTGCGGAACAAGTCCCTGATACATCGAAGTGACCTGACTGATCTCCTTGCTCTCCTGCGCACTTTTACGGATTTCTCCCAATGCTTCCATCAGATGCTCCGCACCAAGATTGTTGATGTCGAGAAGCTGCATCTCAAGGCCCGAACTCATACCGAGTCCGGGGATGGCCGGAGGATTAAGCGAGTAAACGATCGCTTCGGGATGCCGTGCCGAAATTTTGTCTGCTGCCGCAATTACATCGTTGATGTTTCCGTTCTTGCCTCGTTCTCCCCACGGTTTAAGCATGACCATGATGGACGCCATATTGCTTCCGGAGCCTCCCATGAATGAAAATCCCGCGATACTGACCACATCATTGACCTGAGGAAGTTTCTTTATCTCTGCGGCGATCGCTGATGCAACCCCATCGGTTCTCTCTTCGGAAGCATTCTCCGGCAGCTCCACGGAAGTGATGAAATAGCCCATATCCTCTTCCGGAATATAGCTTGTCGGACGCTTGAGGAAGAGGACAGCACACACCAGCATGGTGACTATGAAAACTGTCAGGCTGACATACGGATGGGCGAGTGTCTTTCCGACAACCTTTGTATAGAGATTTGAGACGAATGCCCATCCCTTATTGAACCAACGATAAAGGAAGAATCGTGTCTCGGTGCGAGGTTTGAGAAACAGACCACAGAGAGCCGGGGTAAGTGTGAGAGCGTTGAATCCCGAGAATGCCGTTGCCGTGGCAATAGTCAGGGCAAATTGTTTGTAAAGCTCGCCCGTAATGCCACTGATGAACGCTGTCGGAATAAACACGGACAACAGCACGAGAACTTCTCCGACCACCGGACCTGTGAGTTCCTTCATAGCCTTTACGGCTGCCTGTTTTCTGTTGAGCTCACCTTTGTCGACAAGTCGCGAGCAATCCTCGACAACGACTATGGCGTCATCGACCACAATCGCTATGGCAAGCACAAGTCCGAAAAGGGTAAGGGTATTCAGAGTGAATCCCAGGAGTTTCATTACCACAAATGTGGCTATCAACGAGACCGGGATAGTAAGCATCGGGATAACGACTGCACGCCAGTTCTGCAGGAAAATCAGAATCACGGCCATCACGATCAGTGTCGTAAGGACAAACGTGGACATCACGTTGTCGATTGATTCTCGGACGTAGTCTGTCGAATTCTGGACGATATTATAGCTTATTCCTTCCGGGAAATATTTGCTCAGCTCGTCCAGTTCCTTTATGGCTCCGTCCGCGACATCGAGGGCATTCGCTCCGGGAAGCTGTTCCACACCCATTAGGGCGACGCCTTTGCCGTTCAACCTCGCACTCTGTCCGTAGGAGTTGCTGCCAAGCTCGACTGTAGCCACATCCCGCAGCCGCACAAGACCGTTTTGTGTTGACCGCAGTGTTATGTTGCCGAACTCAGAAGGCTCCGACAACATTCCGGATGCAGTCAGTGTGTATTCCATAGGAGTGTTGTTGTTGCCGGGTTGGTCGCCGATTGTGCCGGCCGACACCTGCACATTGCTTGTTGCGATGGCCTCGCGCACATCGGCCGGGGTAAGTCCGTGCTGTCTGAGTGCATCAGGGTCAAGCCAAATTCTCATGCTGTATTCTCCGCTTCCGAACGCCTGGACACCTCCCACGCCCTTGACTCGGCTCAAAGGATCGATCAGATTGAGCTGTGCGTAATTGGTAAGATATAGCGCGTCATATTCCGGCTTCGAGCTTTCTATTGCTACAAAAAGCACATTGTTGCTTGAACGAGTATTGACCGTAAGTCCTTCGTCAAGCACTGAGGCCGGCAGGGTGCTTGAAGCATCCTGCACTTTATTCTGTACCTTCACAGCTGCCTCGTCAATGTCTGTCCCGTTTTCGAATGTGATGGTCAGAGAGTAGCTGCCGTCGGAGGAGGAACTGCTCATGTACATCATGCCTTCCACTCCGTTGACGGCCTGTTCGATCGGAATTCCGACAGCCTGGGCTACAGTCAGGGCATCCGCCCCGGGATATTCGGCTGAAACCATTACTGTCGGAGGCGTGATGTTCGGATATTGCGCCACAGGCAGATATTTCATGGTGAAAAAGCCTGCGAGAACCATGATGATCGCCAGTACAGTGGCAAAAATCGGCCGGAATATAAAGAAGCGTGAAAACATAGCCTTAAGGTTTTTTTTATGGTTACTTTGCAGATAAGGCAGGCATCACCTTCTCGCCCTCTTTCACGGAGAGCAATGCCTTTAGAATATATCTGTCTTGGGGATTAAGCCCTTTGGTTACGACACGAAGTGTGTCTTGCCAGATTTCTCCGACCGATATGTGTCTTTTCTCTACGATGTCCTTGCCGGAGACGACATAGAGATATTTGCCTAACTGATCAGTGCCGATAGATGCGTCTTTCACGAGCAGTGCCTTTGAGTTGTAGCCGGTTGGCAGGAGAATCGTACAGTACATCCCGTCGCGCAACTCCGGAGACGGATTGTTGATGCGACCTTGCAGAGTCAGAAGTCCTGTAGACGGTTCGATACTTGGTGATTTGTAGTAGAGATGCGCTGTGTATTTGCCATGGAGACTTTCTCTGAATGTCAGGGGAATATCGTTGTAGAGCGTGTCTTCTGACTCCGGAAGAGACTTGTATTCGGAATCCTCGATGCTGAAAGTCACCTTCAGATCCGTGTTGTTGACGATGGATGCAACCGTCACCGGATTTCCGGCGCCGTTGATGTAGCTTCCGGTAGAAAACGGTGTCTCCGAGATAGTGCCCGAAATGGGAGCTGTAATGTTGCAATATCCTAATTGTGTGCGGGCATCGTTGAGCGCGGCCTCTGCCGTGCTGATCGATGCCTGAGCCTGAACCACGGCGTTTTCGGCTTCAAGCACCTGCATCTTTGCAACCGCGTCTGCCTTATAGGCTTTCTGAAGTGCCTCGGCATGACTGACAGCGTATGTGTACTGGCTTTTTGCCGTGGCAAGAGCAGCGGCCTGTCGCTTGACTTCGTCGCGATATGTTGTCGATTCGATCGTATATAGCAACTGTCCCTTATAGACCTTGTCACCGGGCTTTACATGTTTGGCAAGTAGTCTGCCGCTGACCCTGCACACCACATCGACCTTTGAATCCGACTGTACCGTGCCGGGTAGGGTGAAGTAATCAGTGACGCTTTCAGTTACGGGCAAAGCGACCTCCACTTCCGGAACTCTATTTTCTGTGTCATCCTTTTCTTTTTTGCCACATGCTGCAAACAATGTGGCCATGACGGTGAGAGTCAGCAATATTTTAATGTGTTTGTTCATAGCTTATAAGACTTGTTTCAAGGAGTGTTTTGTGTTTATTTTAATTCGGGCAGAGTGCCGTTCCAGCCGCCGCCCATAGCGCGGTAAAGAGTGGTGAGCGTTGAGAGTGCATTGCATTTTGCCGATATGACGGAATTTTCATAGTTTAGCCATGATATCTGAGCGTCCATCACATTCGTGAAGTCCGACAGTCCGCTCTTGTACAGCTCCAGCGACAGATTCAATGATTCCTGACTCTGCTTTGCCGCCTCATTGAGAATTTCTATCTCATCAAGAAGACAGGAATATTCGGTGTTATAGGTAGAGACTTCCTGCCGTGCCGAAGCCAATGTGTATTCATAGTTGTCGGCGGCAGCCAGGACATCGGCCTTCGCTTCGGCGATGGAATATTTCCGCGAGAATCCGTCGAAAACAGTCCACGCAAGTGTAGGAGTAATGGAGTAAGTCAACGAATTGCCGGAAAAAAGATTTTTTACCGCATGACTTTCGGTTCCCACGGATCCGGTTAGTGTGAGAATCGGGAGCCATTGTTTCTTGGCGAGTCCCGCACGTGCGGCAGCTGCGGCCAGATTGTATTCGGCCTCTGCTATGTCAGGACGACGGCGGATCAGGTCTGCAGGAATGGCGGATGCCATTGACATCTCACATTCGGGAAGTTTTGCGGAACTGACAGTTGAGACGATCGTGGATCTGTCGGAATTTGTGAGCAATGCGAGGAGATCAATGTCTGACTCTATTCTGGAACGCAGAGACGGAATGGTTGATTTGGTGTCAAGTACGACAGTCCGGGCCTGACTGACATCGAGTTTTGAGGAAATTCCGGCTTCGAGGCGAGCGTTGGTGATATCAAGGACTCTATTTTGCGATTCGAGATGGGAGATGGCGGTCGCGTGTAGTTGTCGGGCGGCCGCAAGGTCGAAATAGACAGAGGCAACCTGAGCGCAAAGAGAGGTGAGAGTGGCCATATATTCAGCTCTTGAGGCATTATATGTCGCGCCGGCGGCTTCACTCTGCTTCCTGATTCGTCCGAAAACATCAATCTCCCAGTTAAGGTCGAGAGATAGTCCCATGAAGTTTTCCCTGACAGGCGAGGTGGTGTGTCCGTGCATTGTCGCTCCGGAGGTCTGTCCTTTCTGATACAGGGCCGAAGCGGAGACGGTAGGATAGTAGCCGCTCTTTATCATTTGCAACGCATATCGCGAGGATTCGATTGAATGTAGAGCTGTCCGGAGATTGAGATTGTTCTGTGCTGTTGTCTTGATAAGGTCAGTTAGAATCGGATCATGAAACTGCAGCCACCATCCGTCCTCCGAAGGATCGATCATCAAAGGTGCTTCGGTGTCAAGTTCACTTTTCAACAGCCGACGTTGAAGGACGGTTGAATCAACCTCAGATGCTGGCGGAACTGCGGATCCAAGGGGATCGACAATGCTTTGGGAAAGCTCGGCATATGCCGAAGACACAGATATGGATATAAGCGTTGCCATGAACGCGATGGCGTAGTGTTTCAACATAGAAATTAAGAGGTTTTATTATTGTTGAAACTTGTTTTGCTAAAGGAAAGTTCAAACGGATGCAGCAACAAAAAGCGATCCGGACTATGCCGGACCGCCGCTTATTGTACTTTACAAAACAATTTATTACTCCATGGGCTGATGTCGCCCCTTGTATGCTCCGTCGGGATGACGTGGACAAGATCCGGAAGTAAGTGAGGAGATGGATGATGCGCTTGTTCCGCAGAAACGACAAGTGTATTTCGAGCTTGCGCTTCCGGCAAAAGGCTTGTGGCGCCCTTTGTATGCTCCGTCGGGATGGCGGGAGCATGAGCCGGATGTCAGCGAGGAAATAGAAGAGGCACTTGTGCCGCAATATTTGCAGTAATATTTAGTCGCGGCAGCGCCTTCGTAGGGTTGATGACGACCCTTATATGCTCCGTTAGGATGGCGCGAGCATGTTCCGGAAGTCAGTGATGAGACAGTCGAGGACGAATAACCGCAGTATTTGCAGTAGTATTTGTCTGCATTTGCTGTAGTCGCTCCTGCAAGCAACATGACAGCTACAAAAAGTATGTAACGTATCTTATCAGACATGGCTTTTAGTTTAAAATCAAGGCGCCTCCACAGGGAACGAAGCTGTAGGTTCGTGCAAAACTTCTGAGGAAATTTACTGTGGTGATTTTTGGACTTTTCACTTTGATTTCTGCGTTACAGAGGGAAATTTGAGTAGTAGAGCTTTTTAGCATAGGCATTTCGATATTAGAGGGTCAACATTTGTGAAATTTATAGTCTGATGGAATTGATTTACATTGTATTAACGATGGAGGAGAACTATTATTGCGAAACTTGTAAAAAAGATTTCAGATGATGATGATTTCTGCAGCAGCAAAATGAATCGGGATTAGCGGGCAACTTATCCCATGGGTAGTTTGTTAAAGCTTGTGAACTGTTTTAAATGCTTAAGAGGTTGTTTAAAAATCAACGTTAAATTTGGGGCGGCTGATTTTTAGGCAAAAACCTTTTAAGTCGCAGGAGCATAGCGGGCTATGTGACTAAGACGCGAAAGGTTTTTGGCAAAAAGCAGACGAGGCAAGGCTAACATTTACTTCAACCTCTCAATAACTTCAAAAAAATTAACAGACAGAGTAACATCAAAAATATCAGAGGACTCGTTCCTGTCGGCGTATTTTGCCTTTTGGTTCAGTCACATAGCCCGCTATGCTCCTTCACCTGCAAGACAAAATCCACTCGACATGAACGACCCCAAATTAACTTTTATTTTTAAACAGCCTCTAAATCATCGGAAAAATGAAAAAGAGTGTGACACGCGAAGATGCGTTGAGATACCACGAGAAGCCTTATCCCGGCAAGATAGATGTTTTGCCCTCAAAATGTTACGACAATCAGTATGACCTTTCCTTGGCTTACTCTCCGGGTGTCGCCTACCCATGTGAGGAGATAAAGAAGAATCCGGATGATGTCTATCGCTACACCTGCAAGGGAAATCTTGTCGCCGTGATAAGCAACTGCACAGCGGTCCTTGGACTCGGCAATATCGGCCCTCTTGCCGGAAAACCTGTTATGGAGGGAAAGGCTCTGCTTTTCAAAGTCTTTGCCGGAATTGACTGTTATGATATCGAGCTTGATGCCTCAGATCCCGATCGTTTTGTCGAAGTCGTAAAGGCTCTTGCGCCGACTTTCGGAGGAATTAATCTTGAGGACATAAAGGCGCCTGAATGCTTCTATATCGAGCGTCGTCTCAAGGAAGAGTGCGACATTCCGGTCATGCATGACGATCAGCACGGAACGGCCATTATCTCGGGAGCTGCACTTATCAATGCTCTGGACATTCAGAGTAAGCGTATCGAGGATGTAAAGGTCGTTGTAAACGGCGCCGGGGCTGCCGCAATCGCATGTACTAAGCTTTGGGAGGCTCTCGGTGTACGTCATTCCAACATTATCATGTGTGATTCTAAAGGTGTGATTCGTGCAGACAGAGAAGATCTCAACAGCATGAAACTCGAATTTGCCACCGACAGAAAGGATCTTCACACTCTGGCCGACGCAATGGTCGGTGCGGATGTCTTTCTCGGACTTTCGGTAAAAGGTGTAGTCACTAAGGAGATGATTCTAAGCATGGCCGACAAGCCTATTGTTTTCGCCCTCGCAAATCCTGATCCTGAGATAGAATACGAAGTGGCCGTCAATGCGCGCCCGGATCTTATTTTCGCCACAGGCCGAAGCGACTATCCGAACCAGATCAACAATGTTCTCGGATTTCCTTATATCTTCCGGGGAGCGCTCGACACACGTGCCACAGACATCAACGAGCCTATGAAACTTGCAGCTGCAAGGGCAATCGCCGGAATTGCGCGTATGCCGGCGGATGATTACGTGCGCAAGATCTATAGTCAGGAGAGTCTGACTTTCGGAAAGGATTACATTCTTCCCAAACCTTTCGACCACCGCATCCTTACGGAGGTGGCGCCGGCTGTGGCCCAGGCCGCCGTAGACAGCGGTGTGGCGAAAGTGCCCATTGTCAATATGGAATCATATAAGCGCAATCTTGATCTGCGCCGCGAACATGAGGGGGAGGTGATTCATTGCGTCACAAGCCGTCTGTGCCACCTGTAGACAGCGACTAATGAATAGTATCGGGAGTCTCCTCTATATTTGAAGGTGTGGAGTGATTCTCAGGCTGAGACTCCGTAGGTTTGACCTCCGGGGTCTCTGTGCTGTCTGTAGGTGTCTCGACAGGCAGAGACTCAGTCTGTTTCAACTCTTTCTCGCGATGCTTCTCTTCCTCCTTTTCTGCTATGGGATTACGCTTTGACTTGGGATTGATTGTGACCTGAGCAACATATCGGCCCTCGCTTTTGTTGACCTTAACATCGCGGTCGGAAGGGGAGACGATGATAGGCATGCCTATGGTGACATGTTTGACAAGTTCGAGAATGTTGTCGTTTTTGACACGGATGCATCCGTGGCTTGTCCTGCGTCCGATGGATCCCGGAGCACATGTTCCATGGATGCCGATAGCCCTTGTCTCGGGGATAAGAAGACGCACGAAGCGCGGTCCGAACTGACCTTTCTTTTTTGATGTGCGTCCGTTGTCGTCTGTATATAGCCAGTCGGTACTGTCGTAGATGCCTTCTGCCGAGAAGAAACCCTCGGAAGTGCGGCAGTCACCTTTCTTGGCTTTGGTTCCGAAATTCTTGCCGCACGCAATGCCGTATCGCAGTTCTTCACGCCCGTATCGGTCGAAAAGGGCAAGCTGCATCGCCTGTTTATCGACAATAATGAAATGAGAATATGTGGAGTTAAGCAGTTTTCTTGTGTATTCGGGACTGTCGTAAGCCATCCGGTGGAGTATTCCGGAAGAATATTTGTCTGCATCCTCGGAGGTGTCCATATAGTTGATAAGTTCGGAAGTCTCGGCCGATGCAACGCGGATAACCTCGGGCTCGGGTTTCTTGACTGTATCGACCGGAATCGTGTCGACAGGAAGCACAGGTTCCGCCTCGGACTCCTGCGCAGTATCAAACCCGGTTGATTTTCCGGGAGTCTGGGTAGCAGGCTGCTTCTCACAGCTTACTGTCACAAAACCTATTGCACACGCAGCCGCAAATATTTTCAACGAACTGTAATAGAGCTTTTTCATTGCTTATGTCCCAAAAAATTAATGCTGATTTCTGATCAGCTGTAATACACTTAATAGAAGTCTTTTTGAATTAGCGCACAAAGATAACACTTTATAATTTAACTTAAAAACATTTCATCCGATTCTATGCTGAGGCTGCCGGTAAAATTCGTGTTTTCAATTAAACCATTATCATATTGGCTTGTTAATAAAGTATAATATTATAAAATGTTGAGTATTATGAAAAAGTATTTCGCTGAATTTCTTGGAACAATGTTCCTCGTGCTTCTTGCCTGCGGAAGCGCTGTATTTGCCGGTCCTGTCATCGGAGGTCTCGGCATCGGTCTGTGTTTCGGACTTGTGCTCGTCTGCCTTTGCTATGCTATCGGCGGCATTTCCGGATGTCACGTCAACCCTGCTGTGTCGTTTGCATTCTGGGTGTCCGGAAAGATGAAGACAGGAGAGTTTCTTGCCTACGTCTTCTCGCAGCTCCTCGGTGCGGCTGTGGGCGCCGGCTTCCTTTTCTGGGCCACCAACATGGATCCCGGATTTAATTTCGGTGGCACGACTCCCGGCGGTTTTGCACTTGCTACCAACGTACCCCAGCCGAACGTTTCCACCGGCATGGCTCTTCTTGTCGAGGGCCTGTTGACATTCTTCTTTGTGTTCGTCGTCCTTGGGGCGACATCCAAGATCGGCAACGCCTCGCTCGCCGGTGTGGCAATCGGTCTCGCCTTGGGACTTGTAAATATCGTCGGTATTCCGGTGGATAACTGCTCTGTCAATCCTGCACGTAGCTTTGGTCCCGCATTGTTCAATCCTGCCGCATTCCAGTATATATGGATCATGATCGTAGGTCCTCTGGCCGGTGCACTTCTCGCAGCCGTGGCATGGATGGGACTGATTCCGGCTTCGAAGGAAGCAACAGTGAAGTAATGATCTTCAGAAAACCTATAGCGGCAGACCCAAAAATCAACGTCGGGTCTGCCGTTTCTTATTATGTGTTGGCGACTGTCTGCTCTGAGTGGGATAGAGTCTGTCGATAAGGTCAGGACGGTTCAGGCTTCGTAGAGAAGAAATGATGGATTTTCGCTCCTGAGGTTCATACCAGAAGAAAAAACGGCGTTGTGAGAGTTTCTGTTTCTCTGTCTTGGCGGTGAAGACCTTCTCGCCGGTGTAGGGATGGATGCCGGAATAATAGATCTCTGTGGCAAGAGTCATCGGAGTGGGTGTGAAGTCCTGCACTTGCTCAAGACGGAAATCGAGCTCTTTGGTCTCGGCTGCGAGTTCCGCCATGTCCTCCTCGGTACAAGCAGGGTGGGAGCTGATGAAGTAAGGTATCAGTTGCTGCCTGAGTCCACACTCCTTATTCACTTTATCAAAAGTCCGCTTAAACTTGTGGAAGAGGGAGAACGAGGGCTTCCTCATGCAGTCGAGCACTCGGTCAGAGGTGTGTTCCGGAGCTACTTTAAGTCGGCCGCTCACATGCTTTTCTATCAGCTCACGGTTATACCGACGATTTATGCTGTCCACTTCCTCATGGCCCGATGGTGCCATCGAGAGGTCATAGCGCACTCCGCTGCCGATAAACGATTTTTTCACTCCGGGTAGATTGTCTACGGCATGGTAGATATCGAGCAGAGGCTTATGGTTGTTGTCAAGATTCGGACATGGCTTCGGATGGAGGCACGATGGTCTGGCGCACCGCTCGCAGATGGCGCGGTTGCGTCCGCCCATGGAATACATATTTGCGGAAGGCCCTCCCAGATCGCTTATGTATCCTTTGAAATCGGGCATTGAAATTATCTTTTTGGCTTCCTTCAGTATAGATTCCTTCGACCGTGAGGCAATGAATTTGCCCTGATGAGCCGAGATGGTGCAGAAAGCACAACCCCCGAAACATCCGCGGTGCATGCAGATAGAGTGGCGGATCATCTCGTAGGCAGGAATGGTCTTGCCGCGATAGCGGGGATGGGGCATTCGTGTGTAGGGGAGATCAAACGAGGCGTCGATCTCCTTTTGGGTCATGGGTGGATACATCGGATTGATCCTTACGATGCGTCCTGCCGTTGGCTGACAGATGATCTTGCCGTGCATCCTGTTGGATTCCTCCTCCACATGGCGGAAGTTGAGCGATTGAAGCTTTTTGTCACGAAGGCACTCCTCATAGCTTGAGAGTGTGATGACATTGTCGCCTTCGGGAATCTTATCCGTTAGGAATGCAGTCTGCGGAATGTCGGTCATGTCGTCTATGGATTCACCGTTGTCGAGTCGCCGGGCAATCTCCAGAACTGTCTTTTCACCCATGCCGTAGACAAGCATGTCCAAAGATGAATTGACAAGTATCGACGGCCGCAGCCGGTCCTGCCAGTAGTCGTAGTGACTGACGCGGCGGAGTGACGCCTCGATGCCTCCTCCGACGACCGGAACGTCCGGGAAAAGTTCCTTAAGGATCTTGCTGTAGACTATCGTCGGATAGTCGGGGCGGGCGCCGTGTCTTCCTCCGGCCGTATAGGCATCGTCGTGGCGCAGGCGGCGGTTGGCAGTGTAATGGTTCACCATCGAATCCATCGCGCCGGGAGAAATGCCGAAAAACAGTCGCGGCCGTCCGAGTTTCTTGAAATCGCGGAGGTCATCGCGCCAGTTGGGCTGAGGCACGATGGCGACCTTGTAGCCAGCAGCTTCAAGCATCCTGCCGATGACAGCGGCGCCGAACGACGGATGGTCTACGTAAGCGTCGCCGCTGAAGAGTATGACATCGAGCTGCGTCCATCCGCGGCGCTCCACTTCCTCTTTCGAAGTCGGCAGAAAGCTGTCGCGCGGTGGATAGATTGTATGAACAGTGGATGTCGAAGAACTTCGGCCACTGCGTTCTCCGGGAAACATCTTGCGTTTTTCCATAGACAGTTTCTACGATTTGTATTCCGGATCTTTCTTTTTCAGGACATCCTCCAAGGCAAGATATTCATCGCGCAGTCTCGCCGCCTCGATGAAGTCAAGGTTTTTTGCCGCCTTAACCATATCGGCCTTCAGCTTCTCGACATTGGCTCTGAGGGATTCCGTGTCGTTGACAATGTATTTTGTCAGCGGGTCTGCGGCAATGGAGAGTTCCTCATGCTCCTCTTCAAAGTATGGTCTCGGAACACTCTCGATTGCCGGGGTCTTTTTCTGAGACTTGGTTCCTGAAGTACGTTCCTGCTTGCCATGCTTCATCGTGTCAGCCTTATCAATTTCGTAAAGCTGCAGAAGATCCTCGGCTGAGGATGTCTTGACAATAGGAGTAGGGGTGATGTGGTGGGCATCGTTATATTCCTGCTGCTTCTTGCGGCGACGATTGGTCTCGTCGATTGTAAGCTGCATGGAGCGCGTGATGGTGTCGGCATACATTATCACCTTGCCGTTGACATTTCGTGCGGCTCGACCTGCAGTCTGTGTGAGCGATCTCTCATTGCGCAGGAAGCCTTCCTTGTCAGCATCGAGAATCGCAACCAGCGACACCTGAGGAAGGTCAAGACCCTCGCGCAACAGATTGACACCAACAAGAACATCGTAGACTCCGGCACGCAGATCATCAAGAATCTTGATTCTGTCCAGAGTCTCCACTCCGCTGTGGATATAAGCAGTGCTTAGTCCCATCTTGCGGAGATATTCGTCGAGTTCCTCTGCCATTCGTTTGGTGAGTGTCGTGACAAGCACACGCTCGTCGCGCTCCTTGCGCAACTGAATCTCCTCAATAAGATCATCGATCTGATTGAGCGACGGACGTACCTCTATTTCAGGATCAAGCAAGCCTGTGGGGCGGATGATCTGTTCGACAACTACACCGCCGCTGCGTTCAAGCTCATAGTCAGCGGGAGTGGCGCTCACATACACGACCTGAGGCGTAAGGCGTTCGAATTCATCGAATTTGAGAGGACGGTTGTCTATCGCTGCCGGCAGACGGAATCCATATTCCACAAGATTCATCTTGCGGGAAAGGTCGCCGCCGTTCATGGCGCGTATCTGAGGAAGAGTGACGTGGCTCTCGTCTATAAAGGTGATGAAGTCCTTGGGAAAGTAGTCAAGCAGACAGAAAGGACGCATTCCCGGCTCGCGTCCGTCGAAATAGCGCGAATAATTTTCTATGCCGGAGCAGCTTCCCACCTCCTTAATCATCTCCATGTCATACGTGACACGAGTGGTAAGTCGTTCTGCCTCAAGCTCTCGCCCTTCCCGGCGGAAAAAGTCGGTCTGTGCGCCGAGATCCAGAGCGATATTGTCGAGTGCGGAGGCAGTACGTTCCTTTGATGTCACGAATATATTGGCAGGGTAGATCTTGAAACCGTCAAATTCCTCAAGAACGCTCTGTGAAATCGGATCGATCGTCTGTATGCGTTCAATCTCGTCGCCCCAGAAGATGACGCGGAGCTGTATCTCCTCAAAAGACAGCATGATGTCTACCGTGTCCCCCTTGACTCTGAACTGTCCGCGCTGTGGATCGAGATCGCTTCGGCTGTAAAGCGACGAAACAAGCTGACGCAGGAAGGCGTTGCGGCTGATGCGTGTTCCGGCATGTATCTCTATGACGCTTTGGGCAAAATCCTGCGGATTGCCCATACCGTAGATGCAACTCACCGAACTGATTACTATCACGTCGCGACGTCCCGAGAGTAGGGCGGCGGTAGTGCTGAGCCGAAGCTTGTCGATCTGCTCGTTGATCATCAGATCCTTCTCTATGTATTTGTCCTTTCCCGGGATATATGCCTCCGGCTGGTAATAATCGTAGTAGCTGACAAAATACTGCACCGAATTTTCCGGGAAGAAACTCTTGAATTCGGAATACAACTGCGCGGCCAAAGTCTTGTTATGACTCAGAATAAGAGCCGGACGTTTAGCCTGCGCTATGACATTGGCCATCGTGAAAGTCTTTCCTGAGCCGGTGACTCCTAAAAGCACCTGGGAATCCGCGCCATTGGCAAGGCCTTCGGAAAGTTGTCGGATGGCCTCCGGCTGATCGCCCGTAGGCTTATATTTGGAAGTAAGCTTGAAATCCATCTTGCGTCTACGTAAGTATTACACAAAGTTACGCTATTTCTCTCACAAATCAAGCAGTATAAATGAAGGAGTTCTAAAATTAACGTTTATTTTGAAACGACCTCTGAAAATAATTTCTAACTTTGCAACGCTCTGTGGCGATTGTCCCCAGATGCATTTTACATATTAAGGGAAGCGTTTTCGTTTCTATCCTACAGTTGAAAATCGCCAAATTTCAAAAATCAGAAGGATAGGACGGTCAAAGAACGCTCATGCTTGTCGTATATCCACTCCCCGACAAGGGGATCGAGATATCGGTAAAGGCGTGGGAGTGGACTGTCTGTTTCTGATAGGGCGTTTGGCGATGCCTCAACTGTAACGACAGAAAAGATCCTGCGCCATTTGTCGTGCGGTTGAGGAAGCGCCCTGACAGATCGACAAGCAAACGATGCATGTAGGCAAACTTATAAAGGATGTTTTTGACCGTCAGCCCAAAGGCTGCACGGCCGCGTGGCTTGCCTCCCGCCTCAACTGCGATCGCCGCAATGTATATAAGATTTTCTCTCGGCCATATATTGACACAGACATGCTGATGCGTGTCTCCAAAGCCCTTGACCACGACTTCTTTCTTGATCTTTCCGAATCGATGAAAACAGAACGCCATACAGATCCTCAGGAATTGGCGTGAACTCATAGTTCTCTTTCTGCGCACTATCCGGGCGCTTAATATTTACAGTAATTGCATTTTTAGGTCGTAATTTTGCAGCGTGTAAAAAACATATCGCAACGTCAATATTCATTCCGTTAATATGAACTACACGTTTTTTTTACATCTAAAATTAGGGCTTCGGCAACTATTTATTAATCAATCAAATATCAACAACATGAAGAGAATCACAATTTTAGGCGCAATGACATTAATGGCATTTACAGCTTTTGCTCAGCGCACAAATGATGTCGAGACATCGTCAATTTCAAACAATCACCTTTCAAACTACAATCTCATAGGCGTATCATACGACAATACTCATCTAGGAGGTAAAAACTATGGATATAGCGATGAAGAGTCTTTAAGTCTAAATGGTTTGGGTCTCGAATATATTCATGGCTTCGGACTTTCAAGATCATTACCTATGTACTTTGAAACAGGTCTAAAATGGGATATGGGGTTTGGAGCCTGGGAACCAAATGATTATGAAAAGAATTCTTACAAGATGATGCGTGTAAATGTTCCTGTAAGTTACGCTTGGCGTTTTAATTTCGGTAATGACTTCACATTAACCCCTTATGCGGGTCTTGATTTCCGTTTCAATGTTCTTGCCAAAAGCAAATTTGAAATGGAGGGAAATGAATATGATTGGATAAATCTCTTCGATAAAGAAAAGGTCGGAGAAAACAACACATGGAACCGCTTTCAATTTGGTTGGCATGTCGGTGTACGGGCAGAATACAGTCACGTATTCCTTGGATTCAGCTATGGAACAGACTTTATAAAAGCATATTCGTATAAAAAATCACAAGTAAGTACAGGTAATCTAGCCGTTACACTCGGATATAGATTTTAAAGAAAAAATTATTGTAATTGAAAGTTTGCAAGATGTCTTCGGAACATCTTGCAAACTTATTGCAAATGTTTAACAAACGTGGAATATAGAAGATCAGATGGCCAAGGAATTTCAGTGGTAATTAATACATATAACGCAGCCGAACATCTTGCCAAGGTGCTTGAATCTGTCAAAACATTTGATGAGATTGTCGTGTGCGATATGGAAAGCAAGGACGATACCTTAAGAATCGCACGGATGTATGGTTGCAGAACTGTAACTTTTCCAAAAGGAAATTGTAATATCTGTGAACCGGCAAGGAATTTCGCAATTCAATCGGCAACCCATGATTGGGTGTTTGTGGTTGATGCCGACGAGATTGTTCCTCAATCTCTACGAGATTATCTTTACGACAAGATCGCAGATAACACTTTCTGTGACGCTCTGGCTGTTCCGCGCATCAATCGCTTCATGGGCGAGACATTTAAGGCGAAAACTGATTATCAGGTGCGTTTTTTCCGCAAGGATGCGGTTAACTGGCCTGAGACCATTCACTCCAATCCGGAGATTGACGGCAAGATTATCAGGCTGAGTGCCAAAGAGAAATACAGTCTTCACCATCTTGACGATCCTCCGGTGGCAAAGAGGCTGAAAAAGTTAAACGTTTATACTTATTACGATTCCGAGAAGAGGATAGGGAAGAGGTATGGATATTTCAAGGTGCTTGTGCGTCCGATATGGTTTTTCGTGCGCGATTTCCTGTTGCAACGAGGTTTCCGTCATGGCAAGCGAGGAATTCTGCAAGCATATTTTACGTCGATATATCAAATTATGCTTATGGCAAAGATTTTTGAAAAACAGACCGCAGACAAAGATTCCTGAAAATATATAAAACAATGATACCTAAAAAGATACATTACTGTTGGTTTGGACACAACAAGAAATCGCCTGAATTTGAGAAGTTTCTTGCGACATGGAAGAAGCATCTTCCGGACTATGAGATAATTGAATGGAATGAAGACAATTTCGACGTGAACGCATATCGTTACAGCAGTGAGGCTCATTCCATGGGATGCTACGCTCATGTCTCGGACGTTTGCAGAATACACGTGCTCAATGAGATTGGCGGCATATATTTTGATACAGACGTGGAAGTGCTTGCATCCTTTGACAGATTCCTGAAGTTTGAGTCGTTTTTAGGTACGGAGCATCAACATGTCGGAGCAGGAATCATCGGTGCGGTTGCCGGAGCGCCATGGCTTAGAAAATATCTTGACTATTACAGCAGACGACATTTTATAAATCCATTAGGACATCCAAGGAGGATGGCAAACACAGAGATCATAACATATAAAATTCTTCCTTCAATTCCGGCGCATGAATGGCCCGCAATCTTTCCCAAGGATTATTTCAGTGCCATCGACTGGCATACGAAAGAGGCCGGAATAACGGAAAATACAGTCTCAATCCATCATTACCAAAGTTCATGGCGACACAAGAGAACCCTGGAGGACAGAATCTTAATCTTGTACCGAGGAATAAGAAACAGATATTTCAGGTAAAAGACTTTAGTGTTTCCTTTCTTGCTTGCGGAGCAGGACTATGCTGTCGTTTGTGTAGAAGCCTAAATAATATTGCGTGTCGCAACGATGGGACGTAGTTACTTTGTAAGGCATATAGTGACGACGTAATTCATAGCGCTCTACTTTGCCGTTAGTCTTGAATATTTCGTCAAAACGTTCCGGGTTGGCGCTGCTGATGTCGTAAATGACAAAGATCTCTTTCGTCTTGTTTCCTGTCTTATGGCGGATTATTCCTCGGTTCAGATTGGGAAAGTCAATCTCTTCTGAAATCGACAGCGCTTTTACCCAATCCTGAATTGAAAACTTAATCGTGTCATTGTCAGCACGGACAATGAGTTTGTATTCCTCACTGATTGTGTCTTTTGCCAGCTCGTCGAACATTTTTCCGAACTTGCTCGCCGGTTCGGAAGAGCGAAACTGCAATATTGGAAGTGTCACACGTCCTAAGATCGTATCAGCCTTGTTCTCGAATTGATTATAGGAATTGTAGTATTCATATAAAATGTTATATTGTTGTTTGCCGCAGCTTCCGAATAGTACTGATATGAATACGACAGTAGCGGTTATCATTGATAATTTTGTAGACCTTTTCATCTTATAATCTTCGTTTTATGCTGTCAACCACAATTTTACCATTCTTAATTGAGGAGTATAATTGTTTAGGAGAGTGGAAATACATAATGGACACACTTTTGCGCAAAGGATAGTTGGAAACATCGAATCTGACTTTTCGGCGTGTTTCCTTAAAAATCTTATCTTTGGAGGCCTTCTCTCTGTTTTTGGTGAAAAGAAGCATCTGTATGCCATACTTTTCAAAGACATACACTCCATCCAATCCCATGCTATTGTCACATAGCAGATTAAATGAACAGTCTTGCACGAAGAAGGAAGTCTCGTGGTTTGCAGTTTCAAATTCTAACAGATAGTTCGTAGGAATATAGTCATCTTTAGAGTTGCACGTAATTGCCGAATCTAAAAAAGAGGAAAGGCTCTCTCCAATCTCTGCATTTCTTGGCTCCAACATAGGCAACTTGAAATCATGCCAGTTTCTGTTCCCCTCAAAAACATAATGCTCAATCTTCTCGGTCTTTACGGAACAGCCGTAAAGCAAAAGGATTATGATCGCGCAGGGAATAAGATATATCTGTTTCATATTATTTCCGGCTGAATTTGATTGTTGTGTTTGAAATGAAGTCGCAAGTTAGCAAGAATATTTTGGAAAGGCTAATTATTGCAGTGTAGATCCACAAAAAGTGCAAAAGATATAATATTTGTGAATTTGAGATTGAATTTTCTACATACCACGGAGAAAAGAGGATGACCCTTTGGGCGCTATTTAACATAACTGTGATTATGACTTAAAAGGGGCGATGATGCGGTGAGAGCGATTCTCAGCTTGGTTTCAGCTTGGTTCAAGGACGTTTTAGCAATTTAGGCTTCGATTATTCCCCGCGTTTGGATTGTTTTTTTTAATTTTGCGTAGAGTTTTACGGCTCTTTGGCAATCGTTATGGATAAGTCTACGCTAATTGACGGACTAAAAGTCTGTTACACAGATAACGGTAATCCGGATGGTGTCCCAATCGTGCTGATGCATGGCTGGGGATGCAATCACACAACTTTACTTTCAATCGAAAAAATTGTGGCGTCCGGAGGTATGCGCGTCATCAATATTGATTTTCCGGGTTTTGGCGGCAGTCAGGAACCTCCCGAGGTTTGGGGTGCCTACGAATACGCGACATTTACGGAGAAATTGCTCGACGAGATCGGAATCGAAAATTCGGTGCTTTTAGGACATTCTTTCGGCGGCCGCGTCGGAATCATCATTTCTTCGCGTCGAAAGGTTCGCAAACTTGTCCTTACGGATGCTGCCGGTGTCAAGCCTCGTCACTCATTAAATTGGTACTTAAAGGTTTACAGCTATAAGCTTGCCAAGAAGCTTTATCCGTTGATCTACGGCAAGGAACGCGCTCAGAAACGTATCGAGGAAGCCCGAGCCAAACGAGGATCGAGCGACTACAACAACGCCACGCCCATGATGCGTGCGATTCTCTCGAAATGTGTCAATGAGGATTTGCGCGACAGGATGCCTCTGATAAAGGCTCCCACACTTCTCGTATGGGGCGACAACGACACTGCTACCCCACTTTCCGACGCTAAGATTATGGAGAAACTGATTCCTGATGCCGGACTCGTTTCATTTCCCGGATGCGGTCATTACTCCTTTCTTGACAATCCGTTCGGTTATCAGGCTGTATTAAAGGAATTCTTGAAAAAAGAGATGCAATGAACTGGTTTACAATAGTAATATACTCGATATGCGGCATCTATATGCTGCTTAACTTTAAGCGCGACATACATGCTTTCCAGCTGAACAGCTACCGTATCTCCCGCTACTGGCGTTGGCTCCACGACGGCAATGTGATGAACGCATGGAATCTTACGGATCTCGCCCTCGCGTTCCTTATGTGCAGTACGCTGCTGTCGACGGGACTCAATGCCTTGCTTATCGCTCTCGTTCTGATAATTAAGATATTCCTGATCTTCAAGGCAAAATACAAGAAACCTCTTGTCTTTACAAAGCGAGTATGGCGCCTCTATACTTGCACAGGCATTATAGCGCTTGCCATTTATTCAAGCATTATCCTTTGGTGTGGAAACTACAATTTCTGGGGTCAGCCGGAGGTCTACAACATGCAGATTCCTTTGGCCTCTACCCTGCTTCTCACCACTTTTTCCTGGCTCCTTGTCATGATTGCGGACATCGTGATGATGCCTGTAGAGAAAATGATCAACAGGCGCTACTACAACGACGCCAAGAGGATTCTCCGTTCGATGCCCGATCTTAAGATAGTCGGAATCACCGGAAGTTTCGGCAAGACATCAACGAAGCACTATCTTTACAGCATACTCTCGGAGAAATACGACACCCTGATGACCCCCGGTTCCTACAACACTCCCATGGGTGTGATCCGCACGGTAAGGGAAATGATGAAGCCTTACAACGAGGTGTTTGTCTGCGAGATGGGTGCAAAACAGAAAGGTGACATCAAGGAGATCTGTGACCTCGTGCATCCGCAGTGCGGCATCATCACCGCCGTCGGTCCCATGCACCTTGAGACATTCAAGAGTATTGAAAATGTGCGCGACACCAAGTTTGAACTTGCCGATGCCATCCCTTCCGACGGTTACGTGTTGATAAACAATGACTTTGCTCCTGCCGCAGGCCGTGAAGTAACTAATACGGAGGCCATTCGTTATGCTGTGGTAAACACCGACGGCGCCGACTACATTGCGACTGACATAGAATACTATGCTTCGGGAACATCTTTCACTGTCAAGGGTCCGGATGGATTTGAGATGCGTCTGCAGTCGCGGTTAATCGGAGAATGCAACATCTCCAATCTCCTTGCAGCATCTGTCATGGCTCTTAAGCTCGGTGTGGAACCGGCCAGGATTCAGTCGGCAGTCTCGCAGATCGAACAGGTGGAACACCGTCTCAGCGTGAAACGAACTCCCGGTGGAGTAACAATCATAGACGACGCTTTCAACTCCAATCCCGAAGGATCGCGTATGGCTGTGGAGGCTTTGGGTAAATTCCGTAGTGGCAGACGCATTATCGTCACTCCCGGAATGATCGAGCTTGGTGACCGCCAGAGCGAGTTGAATGCAAAATTCGGCGAACATATCGGCAAAAACGCAGACATCGCCATAATCGTGGGTTCCTACAATCGCGATGACATCGTGGCCGGAATACGCCGTATTGAGGACTTCAAGGAGGAGAACATCATCATCGCAGACTCATTCAACGACGCGCAGAGGACACTTTCCAAACTTCTCCGCGCCAATGACACCGTCCTTTACGAGAACGATCTCCCCGACACGTTCAGCTAAGCCTGACAGGCCGTCAGGCGTGTGACTTCGTCGACGGAGTCGATGGCGGAGATCTGTTGCATGATGCTCTGCAATTCGTCGTAGGAATGGATGTCGAAGTCGAGTCTCAGTTCAAAGATATTGTCGCTGCTCTTGGTCTGAATGCTCCGGATGAAAAGTTTGTAGCGATTAGTAATTCCGTCGATGATGTCGCTCAGAAGATGGTATCTGTCCACACCCTTGACAAGCAGTGAAGCGGGATAAAGGATTCTCGGATTCTCATGGAAATCCACCGAGACAATCCTGTCGCCGTATTGTGCCGAGAGACTGATTGCAATCTTGCAGTCGCGTTTGTGTATCTCGACAGAATCATCGTCGTTATGGAATCCTACGACTTCCTCGCCGGGGATCGGGGAACAATGCGGACATCGCTTATATTCTATTCTGGGCTGATGGGAGAAATAATTTTCCAGACATTGCTTAGCTTTGTATGTTATTGCGGCGTCGATCCATGAGGCATGAGGTATCGCGTCTGGTGAGGAGAATATCTCCACGACATCGCCACGATTGAGCACTGTCTTCATGGAGGCGAGACGTCCGCTTATCCGGGCGTATTTTGCCTTAAGTCCGAGATCCGAATGCACCTCAAATGCGAAGTCGAGAGCTGTCGCCTTCTGCGGAAGCACCACAGGTTCTCCGGTCGGAGTGAATACCATGATGTCGTCGTTGTAGAACGATGTCACGACCTTCTCGATGAAATGGTTGTCGGCTTTATGTCGGGAAATGTCGTGGATGAGATTGCGGAATTTCTCAAGCCAGTCCTTGATGGCATCGCCGTCTTTTCCCGCCATCACGCCATACTGCGAGGCTTCCATCATGTCTTCCGACAGCAGATGAACCTCTTCCCAAGTTCCTGCGTCGGAAAGCAGTTTCATATGGAAACTGCGGTATCCGTTCTCTTTCGGAGAGTCGATATAGTTGCTGATTCCTCCCGGCTTCTCCTTGAAAATGTCGGTTAATGCTGAATAGATGCGCAGAGCTGCGGTCTTTTCAGTCTCCCCTTCGGCCGGAGTAAAGATGACGTTGACGAAATGGCGGTACTTGAGATGATAATAGTCGTCGCCATACTTCTTCATCTTGCGCCACAGAGAATAAGGTTCCCTATACTCCACCTCAATGTACGCGTTCAGTCCGACCTCCTTGAGACGCCTACGGATCTTGTCTGTAAATTGTGACAGACGTGCGCTGTTGTGTTCTCGGTCGGTTTCGATTCTTTTTACGAACGCATCATATTCATCAGGGCAACGGAATTTGAACGAAAGGTTTTCAAGCTCCATTTTTACACGGTACAGTCCCAGACGCGTGGCAAGCGGAGCATAGAAATAGTCTGTCTCACCGGCAATCTTCATTTGCTTATCGGCTCGCATAGATGCCAGCGTTCGCATGTTGTGGAGCCGGTCGGCAAGCTTGACGAGAATGCCGCGGATGTCGCCCTGCATGGCGTTGAGCATCTGCTTGAAGTTGTCGAGCTGCTTCGACATCTCGTAAAACTTCTTGTGAGGCTTCGTGACAGCCTTGACAAGAGAGGCGACGTCGTCGCCGAAACGTTCGCGGATGTCGCGGATAGTGTGTGGAGTGTCTTCCACCACATCGTGCAGGAATGCGGCTATGACAATGTTGACATCAAGGCGGAGTTCGATCGCAGTGATGCGTGCCACCGCGACAGGATGCAGAATGTAGGGTTCTCCGGAACGGCGTTTCTGTGGCTCATGTGCCTTGCGGGCGAATTCGAACGCCTCGTGCAGACGTTTCATGTCGGCTTCCGACGTGCGACCAGACATGGCGTCGAACACCTCCTGTGCCCTCTCATTGATGATGGCATCGTAATTCTTTTCCTGATTGTCTGTCATAGCTCGTTGCTGTTTCAAATCATTTTACACTATTCAGAACTTTGTTTCGCGGCACCGTGGCCTGAAACTCTTTAAGATATTCCGGAACGGAATAAGCCACATCCAGAAAATCTCCGGCCTTGAACGCTTTCTCGCCGAGAGACATCATGCCGTAGGCCATGGGGCGTATCTCCGTTAGGAAATGAGCGTTTTCGGAATGTATCACTTCCGAAGCTTTCTTAGCGCCCTCGCCTATAAAATACAGTTTCTTTTCTTTCAGCAATTCCGAGAAAGAGTTCTCATCGAGAATCATAGGCTGTGGAGCCACTACCGCGTCAAGCCTGAAATCGTAGACCGCAGTGTAGACCTCCATGCGGCGCGCGTCGATCATCGGCACAAGGAGCTCGTCTCCTTCCCATGCCGTATGGCCGAACATTGCCTGGACAGCCATCAGCTGCAACGTCGATACTCCGATCAAAGGCACGTTAAGACCTATGCAGAGTCCTTTGGCCATCGAAAGACCGATGCGCAGCCCTGTATATGACCCCGGACCGATACTTACCGCCACTGCGTCAGGTTTGGTGTCATGGCGTTTGAGCCATCCGACACATTCCTCAACAAAGGGAGCAAGCACGTGGGCATGGTTCATCCCTTCGCGCTCAATTTTTTCAAACTCCACATATCCGTCCTGACTGACCGCAACGCTGCAAGTCTCGCCGGAAGTCTCTATGTTCAATAGTGTTATCATATAGTCGTTATAAGTCTGATTCAATACTTTTCTCAATCGCTGAGGCAAAAGCTTCGGCGCAACGGCAACCGTCGATGGCTGCGCTCACGATGCCTCCGGCGTATCCTGCGCCTTCGCCCGCAGGATAAAGTCCCTTGACGACTGTGTGCTGCATGTTGGCAGGATTGCGGGGCACCCTTACCGGAGAAGAAGTGCGCGATTCGAGTCCCACAAGCACAGCCTCGGGCGTGAGGAATCCGCGGCTTTTCTCTCCCATGCGGCGGAACCCTTTTTGCAACCGTTCTGAAATCTGTTTCGGAAGAAGGAAATGAACAGGAAGCGACAGAAGTCCGGGAGCATAGCTGCTGTCCGGAAGGTCTGTGCTTACTTTGCCTTTGACAAAATCTGTCATACGCTGAGCCGGAGCTTTTAGTGTGTTTCCGGCCGCGTTGTAATAGTTCTTTTCGAGCGATTCCTGAAGATGAAGCATCTCCAGAGATCCGTACCGGGTAAACTCCGGGAAATCACCGGGATGCACCTCGACAACCATGCCGCTGTTGGACCATCTGCTTCCGCGTGCAGAGGAGGACATGCCGTTGACGACGGACTCTCCGGGACCGGATACTGCCGGGACAATGACGCCGCCGGGACACATACAGAAACTGTAGACGCCGCGTCCGTCGATCTGCTCCACGAAACTGTATTCGGCTGCCGGCAACGATCGGCCGCGGCCATTTTTGCTGTGGTATTGGATACAGTCTATGAGATGCTGCGGGTGTTCCAGACGGACGCCTATCGCAAGCCCCTTGGCCTCAAGTTCTATTCCCTTGTCGTGAAGCATCCTGTAGACGTCGCGTGCGGAGTGCCCCGTGGCAAGAACAACCTGACCCTCTAACGTTTCGCCCGTGGATGTCCGCAGTCCCTTGACCTCGTTATCCTCTACGATAAGTTCCGTCATGCGGGTGTTGAAACGCACCTCTCCCCCATGAGCGATTATGGTCTCACGGATGTTCCGGATTATTCCGGGAAGCTTGTCTGAGCCGATATGGGGATGAGCGTCGATGAGGATGTCTTCCGACGCGCCGTGCTGATGAAGTATACGAAGGATTTTACCGACATCTCCCCTTTTCTTGCTACGTGTGTAGAGTTTTCCGTCGCTGTAGGCTCCAGCTCCCCCTTCGCCGAAGCAATAGTTGGAATCAGGATTCACTTTGCCTTCGCGACTTATTGAGGCGAGATCCTTGCGTCGGTCGTCCACGTTCTTTCCACGTTCGATGATGATTGGCCTGATTCCAAGTTCAAGCGCACGAAGGGCGGCAAACAGTCCTGCCGGACCTGCTCCCACGATTAGAAGTGTGTGGGCAGCGTTGTGGACATCCCGGTATTCTGACGGAGAGGTTTCAGCCTTTACGACCTTATCATCGCCTGTAGCGATACGCACACGCAGAGAGACCATGACAGTCCGTTGTCTGGCATCGATGCTGCGGCGTATTATGCGCAGGTCATTTATATCGCCGGGACGGATTCCGGCGGTTTCGGCGAGGGCCTTTTTCAACAGCGGAATCTGAGCTGCAACTTCCGGCTCTGTTCTTAAGTCGATATCCTGTATCATGGCAATGCGATGTGATGGTTATGGCTCTGCACAATAAATCCTTCATCTTCAAGATTCGTGAGAATCACCTTTATTCTGTCGCGATAGGCCGGAAGCGAATCAAGAAGTCCGGCACAGTCGATTCCTCTCGGCTGCTGACGCAGAGCCGCAAAAATATAGTCAGTGAGTTCCTTGTCCGAAAGCCTTCTGCTGTGACGTGCCTTGGCTTTGCGGCATTGGTCGCAGTGGCCGCAGGGGCGTGTGTCTTTTTCTCCGAAATATTCGAGCAATCTGCGCTGTCGGCATTCTTCGGCGTCGGAACAATAATCCAGCACTGAATCTATACGCGATTCAAGAGCATCCCTGCGATCTTCGTAGACAGATTTAGGTATGATGAGATACTGCGGTTCCTCTCTCCTTCTCGCCATGAAGATGCAGGGCACCATCCGCTGGGGAATGTAGCTCAATACTCCCGAACGTGCCAGAGCGACAAGAAGTTCATGCACCCGCTCCACGTCAAGTCCTGTTTCGTAGGCAAGTCCCGACTCATTTATAGGCACGTAGTCGGAGAAAAGTCCGGTGTAGCCTCTCAACAGTCTTTCGATGACTCTGTCGGCTCCCGGTAGGCCTCGCTCGTCGAAATGATACAGCTCCTCGCGCTCGCATACGAACATTACCTTTGCGGAGGAATCAGTATCCTCGATATACTCAAGATAGCCGGAGGCTCCGAGTATTCCGAGCGAAGTGATGACCTGACGTTCCTGCATCCTGAAGACATGGCAGAATTTCTTGATGTCGAAGGGAAATATACGGTTCTCTCCTTCCTCTAAAGAAATACTGAGGAAGTTGCAGACAAGTTCATAGATCTTAAGTATGCGTTCTTTACGCGGGAATGCCTCAGCGATTCTCCGGCGCATGAGCGCCTTGTCGAGTCTCCCTACAAGAGCGACGGCATACGACATCTGTCCGTCACGTCCGGCTCTTCCCGCCTCCTGATAATACTCCTCCATGGATGAAGGCATAGCGTAGTGTATCACGCTGCGGACATCCGGCTTGTCGATTCCCATGCCGAAGGCGTTTGTCGCGACCATGACGCGGATCTTGTCTTTCTTCCAGAGCTGCTGACGCTGCTCTTTCACCTCGTAGGGCATTCCGGCGTGAAACGCTTCCGCACTTATTCCCTCGGTCTGGAGACGTGTGGCAATCTCTACTGTCAGGTTTCTTGACCTGACGTAAACGATGGCGGAGCCCGGAACGGCGCGAAGCACACGGAGAATCATGTCCTCCTTGTCTTCAGTCCGTCGCACCACATAGCTGATGTTGTCGCGTCCGAAGCTTTTACGGAATACCTTTCCTCCCCTGAAACGCAGTGTATCGCAGATGTCGTCGACAACTCTCGGTGTGGCAGACGCAGTCAGAGCCATAAACCTTATATCGGAGGGAAGATAACGCCGCAGGCGCGCGATATTGAGATATGACGGGCGGAAATCGTAGCCCCACTGTGAGATGCAGTGAGCCTCGTCTACGACAACCATACGCACCTTGTGGGTATTACCGAGTTGCTGACAGAAATGGTCGTTGGCAAGCCGCTCGGGTGAAACGTAAAGGAAATGGCAGTTGTCGGTGTTGATCAGCTTGTCCCATGCGTGTTTCATCTCCTTGTAGGACATTGCGCTGTGCATGTAGACAGCACGCAATCCGATTCGCTGCAGGTTGTCGACCTGATCTTTCATCAGCGACACAAGAGGAGTCACAACAAGGGTGATACCCCCGAAATAGAGTGCCGGAATCTGAAACGTTATGGATTTGCCGCCGCCGGTAGGGAGCAGTCCGAGAGTGTCGTGACCCTCGATGACGGACATTATGATCTCCTCCTGCAATTCACGGAAACTCTCATGTCCCCAGTGTTTGCGAAGCAGAAGACGTATTGTGTCGCGAGGGTTGTCCATCTGTAAGTCAGTAGGATTATGTGTTGTCCGAGGGCCGGATGTCGCGGATCATAAGCTGAACATTTTCGCCGTGCCCTGCATGTTTGTTGATCTCCAGCGTGTAGCAGATGTCGATAGGTTTATGGGCATGGATATGCTCGAAATATTGCGCCATGTTGAATGCGATGGCATTAATCACGCGGCTTGTACTGTTGTCTTCAAGCTCAAGCTTGATATGTTCGAGGTTATGACCTACAAGCTTGCTGGTTCCGAAATCGAACACGTTACGTGTCATGAACACTGGCTTCTGGTTGCCGGGGCCGAAAGGATTGAATTTGCGGAGACTTGCCAGAAATTCCGGGGTGATCTGAGAGAACGTGATCTCGGCGTCTATGTTGAGCTGCGGTTCAAGCTGATCCGGATGGATGTGGGCGCAGACATAATCTTCAAAAAGTTTCGCGAACTCGGCAATGTTCTCCTCTTTTAGAGTGAGTCCGACAGCGTAGGTGTGCCCTCCGAAATTTTCAAGAATCCGACGGGCGGAATTCACGGCGGCATAGATGTCAAATCCCTGAACACTTCGAGCCGAGCCTGTCGCAACGCCGTCGGAAAGAGTCAGTACGACCGAAGGCTTGTAGTAAAGCTCGGTCAGACGTGAGGCCACGATTCCGATGATTCCTTTATGCCAGTCTTTATTGCAGATGACTATGGATCTTTTACCCTCCACAATATTGACATTGCGCTTGATGAGGTTATTGGCCTCCTCGGTGATTCGTTTGTCAAGTTCCTTGCGATCCTTGTTGTATTGGTCTATGTTCTGCCCTTTCTCGTAGGCGTCGTGAAGATCGCGCGTCACGAGAAGATCCACGGCTTCGATTCCGCTCTGCATACGTCCGGATGCATTGATTCGCGGACCGATCTTGAATATCACGTCGCTGATGGTGATGTCCTTGTTCGTGAGTTTGCATATGCGTATGATGCTTCTCAATCCGAGATTAGGATTGCTGTTGAGACGACGGAGTCCGTGGTAGGCCATGATTCTGTTTTCGTCGACAATGGGGACAATGTCGGCTGCGATGCTGACTGCCACGAGATCAAGCAGTGATTCCAGCTCATTGTGGTTGCTGAGCCCATTACTTTTGGCAAACGCCTGCATGAACTTGAAGCCGACACCACAGCCGCTGAGTTCACGGCAGGGATAAGGACTTCCGGGCATCTTGGGGTTAAGTATCGCCACAGCGTCGGGCACAACCTCGTCGGGATTGTGGTGGTCGCAGATGATGAAGTCGATACCTTTCTCCTTGGCATAGGCTATTTCGTCAATAGCCTTGATGCCGCAGTCGAGCACTATGACAAGCTTCACGCCGTTGTCGGCGGCATAGTCGATGCTTTTTAGCGATATGCCATAACCCTCCTCGTAGCGCGTGGGGATATAATACTCGATGTTACTGTAGTAGTTTTGCAGATATTTGTAGACAAGCGCCACGGCTGTAGTTCCGTCGACATCATAGTCACCATAGACCATGATGCGTTCCTTGGCGCCCATTGCCTTGTTGAGACGGTTGACCGCCTTGTCCATGTCCGGCATAAGGAACGGATCGTGGAGATCTGCTATCGCAGGCGTGAAAAAACGTTCGGCACCATGCGGATCGCTCACCCCTCGCCGGATGAGCAATTCCGCCACAGCTTCTCCCACTCCGCACTTGTCACACAGCTCTTTGGCCTGTAGCGACTGCTGCTTCGTGAGAGGAAGGTAATTCCATTTCTTTATCATTATAGTGTGTCATTATTTTCGATAACAGAGGTGGGCATCCGGACCTTGTCGGGGAGATTTGAGACCGCCATAAGTTGGAGTGGGACGAAGATCCTCATCCGTTCCAAGGAATAATAGCCCAATTAACCGCAAAATTAGCAAATAATTTCGTGACTTACAATACCCATTTCTGAGTGGTATATCACGGAATCTGCCGAAAATAATGACTCTTTTCGCGAGCGGGGGTCAGAATGTGAAATGGAGCTGTACGCGGATGCCGCTCTTGTCGACATTGGGCGTGTCGCGGTATGTCAGTCGCCACACGTAGTCGATGCGAAGAATCGTGAGAATGTTGTCGATGCCTACGCCTAACTCCATGTAAGGTTGTTTTTTCATCGGGGCCGTGAAGGCATCGAACGGAAATTGCAGCAGATCGTTGTGATATTCCGGATTGTTACGGCTGCTGAGCTTGCCGTAGAGTCCGCGAAACGAAACAACTTCCCTGAGTCGGAGATATTTCACGATGGGAATGCGGTTGAACAGTATGCCGTTACCCCAGTAGGTGAGATCCCACGAAAGATATTGGTCGTTGGCAAACTCCATGGCGTTCATAAGCGGATAGCTCTCAGGCTGTATAGTATAGCTTAGATTGGCGTTAGGCCACATCAGCGAGGGATAGTAGACCTTGCTCCAGACTTTTCCGGCTTTGAGGATGATGTCGGTGTAGCCGAACGAGGAGAACCAGAATCTCTTCTGCACGCTGAATTCCGTCTTGTTCGTTGTGAAGTCGGAACCGAGAAATCCTTTGGGGCCGTACTCGTGAGTCAGCTGGAAGACCGGAGCGTCCATATTGATAGGGATTCGATCCGATTTGGTCTGGTAGAATGTTTCGCCCGGTGCATAGCGAAGTGTGACCGTAAAGGCTGACTGTGTGTAGCGTTTGAACACGTCGCCGTAGCCATTTTCGAAGGGTAGCCATCTGGAAGGCTCCTGAATCTCGTGTTTTATGCCTATGTTGAATGAGAATCCTCCCTTGCGCTCCATCTTGTAGTCAAGCTCAGTGCGACGGCGATATGTCACCTTAGTGTCAGGCTGTCTTTTCCATGAGAGGAAAATGTTGTCCATATTGGTGAACAGATAGTGCTGTCCGAGCTGGTCTATATCGTACTGATGCTCAAGTTTCAACGAGTGAACCGGGAACTCACGCGAATGATATTTTTTCTCAATGAATGAGTATTCGACCTCTCCGCCATATTTGAATTTCTTGTCGCGGGTGCCGTAGGCGGCATATCCACGGGCGAACCAATGCTTGCTCAGATTTGCAGTCGTCATACCTCCGAGGCGGAAGCGCGCTCCTTCTGCCGTATTCGCACTGATGAGCGTGTTCATAGGGCCGATGTCGAACTTGCTCTCCTTTCCGGTCTTGATATAGCCTGAAACAAGGATTACAACAATTTTTTCGGTCCAGTAGAAGGCCGGCACTTCCCTGAGTTTGGCAAGAAGTTTCTTCATTGACTGTTCGTTGACCTTAATCGGTATTTTTCTGTTATCTCGCCAGAATTGATCAGGCTGCATTCCGGCGTAATCGGTCACGAAAGTCTTTCCTTCCGTGTCATAGTATTTCGAATACTCCTCGTCGGGGTTGTCAAACTGGAAGTTATGGTAGCTGGACTGACGCCGTGCATAAAGTCCCTGAGTGCCGGGGATTATCTCAAACTCCACAGTCATATCGTCGTTGACTTTCAGTCGGCTGCCGTCGGGTGCCTTCTCATAGTCCTGAACAATGTAGATATTCTTCACATAGTTGAGATTGATCGCTTTCGGCACTTGCATTACCACTTTGCTGATGAACATGGTCGAATCATCGCGTGCGACATAGAGTCGGCCGTTGAAACCGAACGATTCGGGATTGTGGGGAGCAAAAGTCAGCTCTATGTGCGGAACTCCGTTAATGGGGATGGTGTCGTTGAGATAGAATTTGTAGTAGTTGGAGGCGATGTTGGAGAGAGGACTGACAAATCTGTTCTGCATCAGTGTGATGTCGTTCTGATAGATGTCTATTTCCCTGAAGACATCCTCCATGAAGCGCTGGATGCTCTCATCATCAAACACGTCGTCGATTCCGTCGCGCTTGAACCCCTTGACAATCTCCTTCTGCGCTCCCGGATCTTTGCGGTGGAGAATCCGAGAGGCCTTCTCCTTCACCGAGATCGGAAGTATCGGTTTTCCGGACACTTCACTCGTGTCACAAAACTCAAATATGAAACTGAATTTCTTCGTGAACCAGTTTTTCTTCTGCTCCGGCGAGAAATCGTTGAGGGCAAAAACCATTTTTTCATATTTGTCATAGTTGTAGTAGTCGTGGTTGCGGGGATCGTATTTGGGTGATTCCTTGCGGATGCGCTCCATGAGAATCACGGCCGGATTGTTCTTCTTGGAATATTTCTGTTTGCTCTTTTTTGTTACTACAACCTCTTCAAGCATAGTGCCCGCCGGAGCAAGCCGCATGTTCATATTGTCGTTTACCTCACCTTTTTTCACGTAGAAATCTTTGGTGGCATAGCCCAGTGAGGAGATCTGAAGCGCAACAAAATTCTTGTCGGTGGCAAGTTCGAAACGTCCGTCCTTGTCGGCCGTGACACCGAGGTCGCTGCCTTTCAGATATATGTTGACAAACGGCAAAGGTTCTCCGGTAACTGAATCTGTCACAATGCCTCTCACGACAGTCTCGGGATATTTGCGGTTCTGCGCGTCAGCCATTTCGGGAAAGAAAAATGCGACGGCGACAATCAGCATTATAATGATGGGAGTGATTTTTTTGATGAATGAATCCACAGATGCAGAATAAAATGTTATCTTTGCGATATGGCTGTAAAATTTCAGCCATACAAAAATCGCTGCAAATTTAGTGAATTTTGTTCATACTCTTTTGGTCGTAAAGTCGGATTTTATAATCCAACATTTCCCAAGAGACTTTTCCGGAAAATTTTCCTGCAAATTGACAATATTTTGATATGGCTTATGAGATCGAACATAAATATTTGGTAATCAATACAGATTATCGTAAAATGGCTAAGGATTCACGCTCGATTACCCAAGGATATCTCTCGCGAGATCCGGAATGTGTCGTCAGGGTCAGAATTGCCGATGACAAGGCATTTCTTACTGTAAAGGGACGGAATTTCGGCAGAAGCAAAAAAGACGCGAAACAAGATATTAGGCATGAATTTGAGTATGAAATACCCGTGGCTGACGCTCTAACGATGCTCGGAATGGCTGAAAACAATATTATTAACAAAACTCGATTTATTGTGCCATATCAAGGATTCGTCTGGGAAGTAGATGAGTTCCACGGTTCGCTTGAAGGACTTACAGTTGCCGAAATAGAATTGAAATCACCGGATGACAAATATGCACTACCTCCTTTCGTAGGCGAAGAAGTAACTGGTAATCCGGCATACTATAATTCCAATCTGATAGGAAAAGTGCTATAGTTAGAACTTATTGCTGTACTCCCAACATGCTCAGAGAGATGCGCCGACGCTCGATGTCTACGTCCTCTACCCTGACGACAACATGTTGCTGCACTCTGAGAATTTCGGCAGGACGCAGTCTCCGTCCTTTTGCAACTCTCCCTTCGGGTTGAGGCATCTTGCTCACGTGCACCAATCCTTTTGTCTTGATGCCCAAGTCTATGAATGCGCCGAAGTCTGTCACGTTGCTGACGACGCCTGGAAGCTCCATGCCTGCGCGCAGATCGTTGATGTCGTTGATCGACTCGTCAAACTGCTGCTGTACAATCTTTTCTCTGGGATCTCTGCCGGGACGCGCGAGTTCCTTAAGTATGTCTTCAATCGTCTCTTTCCCTGTAGTAGAGTCGCAATATTTCTCCGGCTCGATCTTCGAACGTAGCTCTTTGTCGGCAATCAGGTCAGTCACAGTCACTTTAAGATCGGCGGCCATGCGTGACACGAGCGCATAGCGTTCGGGATGCACTGCTGAGTTGTCAAGTGGATTCTCTGCGTCAGGAATGCGGAGGAACGCCGCGCACTGCTCAAAAGCCTTGTCACCAAGGCGAGGAACCTCACGAAGCTGCCGACGCGACCGGAAGGCGCCATGTGTCGATCTGTAGTCCACAATGTTGGCGGCGAGCGAAGATCCGAGTCCGCTGACGTATGAGAGTATCTCCTTTCCCGCAATGTTGAGATTTACACCCACGGCATTGACGCAGCTTCGGGTGACACTCTCCAGTTTCTTGCGCATGAGACTGCGGTCCACATCGTGCTGGTACTGCCCCACTCCTATCGACTGCGGATCGATCTTCACAAGCTCGGAGAGCGGATCCATCAGACGTCTGCCGATGCTTACTGCACCTCTTACAGTGACATCCTCGTCCGGAAACTCCTCTCTCGCCACCTCTGAAGCCGAGTAGACCGAAGCGCCGTCTTCATTGACCATATAGATGTCTATTTCTCCGGGATCAATGCTCTCGATGAACGCCTTGGTCTCGCGACCGCCTGTGCCGCTTCCTATGGCTATCACGCTGACCGAATATTTGTCTATCAGTTTGAGAAGCTGCATTTCGGCAAACACTACCTGATCATGTTTGCCCTGAGGGAAAATGACAGTGTGGTAGAGAAGTTTTCCCTGTTCGTCGAGCACAACTGTCTTGCATCCGGTGCGGAAGCCGGGATCTATGGCAATCATGCGTCTGCCGCCCAACGGCGGAGACATCAGAAGTGCGCGAAGATTACCGGCGAATATCTCGATAGCCTCAAGGTCTGCATCGCGCTTGGAAATAGATGCGAACTCGTTCTCGATACTTGGCTTCATCAGACGTTTGTAGGCGTCGGCGACAGCCTCGCCCACGATCTGTGAACGTCTGCCGTCGCCACGCATCCATTTGCGCCTGAGTTTGTCGAGTGTGGCGGCCGCAGGGGAAATATCGACATGGAGATAACCACGCTCCTCCCCGCGCCTGAGCGCAAGAATCCTGTGCCCCGGCACTTTATGCAAAGGGCGTTGCCAGTCGAAGAAATCGCGGTATTTGGATGCCTCTCCTTCCGACTCCTTCCCTTTCACGACTTTTGTAGTGACCATCGCAGAGTTGGCGAATCCGCTGCGGACGATGTTGCGGGATTTGGCATCCTCGTTTACCCATTCGGCAATTATGTCTCTTGCACCGGCAATAGCGGCTTCTTCGTCGGGTACATCGTCGTTTAGGAATCGGTCGCAGTATAATGGCTTGTCGTCGTTTTGTGCACAGATGATGCGGGCAAGCGGTTCGAGACCTTTCTCTCTCGCAGCCTGAGCGCGGGTACGACGGCGTGGTTTGAAAGGAAGATAGATGTCTTCAAGAGCCGCGGCCTCCCATGTCGAATCAATTTTATTGCGGATATCCTCGGTGAGCTTCTCCTGCGACTCAATGGATTTCAGTATGAACTCTTTCCTCCAAGCAATCTCCTTGTATTCCAGTGTGAGGTCGAGAATATCCTCAATCTGTGTCTCGTCGAGACTGCCTGTGGCTTCCTTTCTGTAGCGGGAAATGAAAGGTACAGTCGCACCGCCTTCGAGAAGTTCGATGGTGTTGCGCACATTGCGTGAGGGAATCCCCAGCCGAGTGGAGATGAGTTCAACTATCTTATCCATTGCGATGAAAAATTCTTTATATGATTCCTCTAAGTTCGGAAATATTCTCTATGCCATGACGACGGCAATAGTCGATGATTCCGTCGAGAACATGAATCGACACTGCGGGATCCACGAAATTGGCTGTGCCGATCTCAACGGCGGAGGCTCCGGCCATGATGAACTGCAGCGCATCTGAGGCGTTCATAATGCCTCCGAGTCCCACGACCGGGATATTGACTGCCTTGGCTACTTGCCAGACCATGCGCACTGCTATCGGTCGGATGCAGGGTCCTGAAAGTCCTCCTGTGATTGTGCTGAGGTAAGGTTTGCGGCGCTCCACATCAATCGACATTCCGAGGAATGTGTTTACGAGCGACACGGCGTCGGCTCCCGAGGCTTCGGCAGCACGTGCGATTTCGGTTATGTCCGTGACATTAGGCGAAAGCTTCACGATAAGGCATTTGTCCCAGGCTTCTCGGGCTGCTTCGGTGACAGCAGACGCACCGGAGCAAGTGGTTCCGAACGCCATGCCTCCCTGCTTCACGTTGGGACATGAAATGTTGATCTCCACTGCCGCAACATCCTCACAGACCGACAGACGACGGCAGACTTCCGCATAGTCTTCGGGCGAAGCACCGCTGACATTGACAATTATCTTGCTACCTTGATTGCGTATGGCAGGATATATGTGTTCTACGAAATGATCGACACCTTTATTCTGCAAGCCGACGGCGTTTAGCATTCCCGAAGGTGTCTCGGCCATTCGGGGATAAGGATTGCCTTCGCGTGGATTAAGCGTCGTACCCTTTACGACAATGGCTCCGAGTCGGGGGAGATCGATGAGGTCGGCGAATTCGGTTCCGTAGCCGAAAGTGCCGGAAGCAGTCATAACAGGATTCGACAGAGTGAGTCCTCTGCCGAGATCAACATTCAGATTCAGATTATCCATAATGTGCGTTTCTACTTTACCATTTAAGAGATTTGATATCGAACACGGGACCGTCGGTGCAGACGCATTTATGGCCGGAGGTAGTGTCCTCGACGCAGCAGAGGCAGGCGCCAAGTCCGCACGCCATTCTGTTTTCAAGACTTACTTCGCAGTCTATGCCTTTCCTGAGGGCGACAGCAGCCACGGCTTTCATCATCGGTGTAGGACCGCAGCAATATATGTTGTCATAGGCGCCATCAGCCATCAGTGTATGGTCTGTGACAAAGCCTTTGACGCCTAAGGAGCCGTCGACTGTGGTGGCATACGTCTCTCCCACTTCAGCAAAAAGATCCATCAGAGGTATGTCTGCCTCGGATGCTCCGCCGAGAAGGAACACCGGAGCGACACCTTTCTGTTTAAGGCATCTTCCGAGGTAAAGCATCGGCGCCATGCCAACGCCGCCGCCGATAAGAAGCGGTCGCGAGGGAAGATTGTCCTTCTCCACATCGAATCCGTTTCCGAGCGGGAGAAGAAGATTCCAGACATCGCCGGGCTTTGCTGCGCAGAGATGTTCGGTGCCTTTGCCTACTTTCTTGATGTAGAGGGTCAGCAGACATTTGTCGTAATCTACATCGCAAACGCTAATCGGACGACGCAGAAAGACGTCGTTGCAATCCTTTACGAGAATATTTACAAACTGTCCCGGAAGAATCGAGGGCATCTCTCCGTCTTCAGGAGTTAGCTTTATCAAGGCTGTTCCGGCTGAGTGCCGGGTGGCCTCCAAGATTTTGAAATCCTTAAGGTATTTCTTCATAATATCTTTATAGTAGTCTTATAGTCAGATTCTTTTGCCCGAAAGAGCGTGATACATGTCGGAAAGCTGCGAGCGTATTTCCTTTAGTTCGGCAATCACCTCCACGCGAGTCGAAAGATTGTGGGGATTCTTCTTAAGCTCCTCCTTTGCGGCATCAATTTTCAGGCCTTTGACCTTTACGAGATAATGTATTATTCTCAATGTCTCAATGTCTTTCGGTCTGTAATAACGGATATTGTGGGGTGTGCGCATCGGTTTCAGGCTTGTGGCGAACTCCTTCTCCCAGAAGCGCAATGTGGATTGCGGCACATCGAGAATCGCAGCCACCTCCTTTATCTTATAATATTCCTTGTCAAATTCCTGCATCAGTCCATCATGTTGCCGGCATTTGCCGCAATACTCATAAAGTCGCGGTATTGTTCCGGAGTAATTTCAAGAAAATAATAGTTCACCGGATCCACCGGCTCATCTTTGAACCTCACTTCATAATGCAGATGAGGTGCTGTGGATTTTCCGGTGTTGCCGCTCTGTCCGATGATGTCGCCGCGAGCTACATGGTCTCCCTCTGCGATATCAATGGTGCTGAGATGCGCATAACGTGTCTTGTAGTTGAATCCGTGGTCAATTTCCACGCAGTTGCCAGACGTTCCTACAGAGGTCGCCTTTGTGCAGACTCCGGACGCCGTAGCGTAAACCGCTGAGCCTACGGGAGTCATGAAGTCGATTCCGGGATGAAAACGTGTGCCGCCATACACAGGGTCGACGCGATAGCCGTAGCCGCTGCTTATGGTGAAGCTTTCGGACTCAAGCGGCAGAATGGCCGGGACATGGTCAATCTTGTTGCGCTGTTTCAAGGCTTCGGTACGCAATTCGTCGAAACTCAGGGACTGAGCATACAGCTGTCTGTCAAGAAGGTCTATATTACGATTCAGCTGAACCATTACTTCTGAGTTGGAAAGTCCCTGATACTGCGAATAATTGTCTTTAAGACCGAGTCCGGCGTAACGGCGTCCCAAATTCATGGGTTCCATCTGGAGCATGACGCGATAGAAATTGTCGTCGCGGGCACGGATGTCTCCGAGAATCGCAAGCGATTCGTTGACTTTCCCGTCAAGACGCTTGACTTCCTGTTTGAGCTTGCGGTTCTCATCCTTTACGTAGGAATCGTTGTTGAATCCGAAGACTGCATGCAGCAGCCAGACTAATATCAAGGCAAATATCCCGCCGAAAAGCAGATAGCGTCCGAGTGTGGCGACACGGCTTCTGAGCGAAGGATAATATCGCTCAAAATTATCGGTAGAAGGATTGTATATATAGTGGACTCGTTTAGCCATTTTATACAAACAGGTACTGTGCGTTGCTGTTGCGGTCGGAATCAGTTGCAAATTTAGTTGTTTTTCGCTAATTTTGCCACCTCAAAAAGAAGATTAATTTATGAAGAAGCTTACGGCAAATGAAATTCGTGAGTCTTTCAAGCAGTTTTTCAGCTCGAAAGGTCATAAGATAGTTCCGTCGGCGCCGATGGTGATAAAGGATGACCCTACCCTTATGTTTACCAATGCCGGCATGAATCAATTCAAGGACATCATACTTGGACAGCGCACGCCCGAATCGCGCCGTGTCACCGATTCGCAGAAATGTCTGCGTGTCAGCGGCAAGCACAATGACCTCGAAGAGGTCGGCCACGACACCTACCACCACACAATGTTTGAGATGTTGGGCAACTGGTCGTTTGGCGACTACTTTAAGAAGGAGGCGATCGACTGGGCGTGGGAATATCTTGTAGACGTGCTCGAAATCAATCCCGACAGACTTTATGCCACAGTATTCGAGGGCTATGCTCCCGAAGGTCTTGAGCGCGACAATGAGGCTGCCTCGATATGGGAGAAGCATCTGCCGAAGAGCCACATCATCAACGGCAACCGCCACGACAATTTCTGGGAAATGGGCGATACCGGTCCCTGCGGCCCCTGCTCCGAGATCCACATCGACCTCCGCAGCGACGAAGAACGTGCCAAGGTTGACGGTGCCACTCTTGTCAACAAGGACAATCCTCTCGTGATCGAGATCTGGAACCTCGTCTTCATGCAGTATAACCGCAAGGCCGACGGTTCCCTTGAACCTCTTCCCGCTAAGGTCATTGACACCGGAATGGGATTCGAGCGTCTCTGCATGGCGATTCAGGGAAAGACATCCAATTACGATACCGACGTCTTCACTCCGCTTATCAATGCCATTTCCGAGCTTTCCGGAAAGGAATACGGCGTCGACAACATGGTTGATGTGACGATGCGTGTAGTGGCTGACCATATCCGAACGATATCCTTCTCCATCGCAGACAATCAGCTTCCCTCCAACGCAAAAGCCGGATACGTGATCCGTCGTATTCTCCGCCGCGCCGTGAGATATGCCTACACATTCCTCGGCCGCAAGGAGGCGTTCATGTATAAGCTCGTGCCGACTCTCGTAGAGCAGATGGGCGGCTCATATCCTGAGCTTGTCAACTCCAGGACCCTTATCGAGCGTGTCATCAAGGAGGAGGAAGAAGCTTTCCTCCGCACACTTGAAAAAGGTATCGGACTTCTTGACGAAATCATGGCCAAGACACGTGCGGCCGGCAAGACCGAAATCGACGGAAAGGATGCGTTCGTACTCTACGACACTTTCGGTTTCCCTCTTGACCTCACGGAGCTTATTCTCCGCGAGAACGGCATGACAGTCGATCAGAAAGGTTTCGATGCAGAGATGGCCGCCCAGAAGGCACGTGCCCGCAACGCCGCTGCGACCGAGACCGACGACTGGGTGGAGGTGAATCCCGGCGAGGAAGAGTTCGTGGGCTATGACCTGACAGAGACCCCGACGCAGATCCTCCGCTACCGCAAGGTAAAGCAGAAGAATAAGGAATATTATCAGATCCTTCTTTCCAAAACACCTTTCTACGCCGAGATGGGCGGTCAGGTCGGCGATTGCGGCACACTGACAGCTCCCGACGGCGAGGTTGTCGAGGTGTTCGACACCAAGAAGGAGAACGGCGTCGGCGTACATCTCGTCAAGAAGATGCCAAAGGATCCCTCCGTCACTTTCATTGCGAAGATAGACGAGGCTCGTCGCATGGCTACATCGTCCAACCACTCCGCCACTCACCTTCTCCACGAGGCTCTCCGTGAGGTGCTCGGCACTCATGTGGAACAGAAGGGTTCATACGTTTCTCCTGACATTCTTCGCTTCGACTTCTCGCATTTTCAGAAGCTTACACCCGAAGAGATCCGCCAAGTCGAACATCTCGTCAATTCACGCATCCGCAAGGCAATGCCCCTCGAAGAGAACAGATGCATGGCTATCGACGAAGCCCGCGCCATGGGTGCCATGGCACTTTTCGGTGAGAAATACGGTGACAAGGTGCGCGTGGTGAAGTATGGCTCCAGCGTTGAGCTTTGCGGCGGCACTCATGTCGCCAACACAGGCAATATCGGTATGCTGCGCGTCGTGAGCGAGAGTTCCATCGCTGCCGGAATACGTCGTATCGAGGCTGTCACAGGCGCAGGCGTGGAGCATGTTCTCGATGAGATGCAGGACACTTTCGGAGAACTCTCGGCAATCCTCGGCGCAAGCGGCGATATCAAGACTGCCGTAAGAAAGGCTGTCAATGACAACTCGACCCTCAAGCATCAGGTCGACGAGTTCTTCAAGGAGCGCACCGAGTCCCTGACAAAGCAGATCCTCGAAAAGGCTACCGAAATTAACGGTGTCACGGTTGTAGAGCTTCGCGGCCCCCGCTTGCCGGAAGTTGTGAAGAATGTGGCCTTCGGAGTTAAAGCCGCGTCTCCCGAACACACTGTGTTTATCGGCGCGACACAAAACGGCGGCAAACCTTTGCTTACTTTGATGATCAGCGACGACCTCGTCAAGGAAGGCTACAATGCTGGAAAGATAGTACGTGAGGCTGCCAAGAAGATTCAGGGCGGCGGTGGCGGTCAACCGTTCTTCGCTCAGGCCGGCGGAAAGAGCTGCGACGGACTCTCCGCAGCAGCCGAAGAGATCCGCAAGGCATTAGGACTGTAAATTTTACCCCATCATAACATATAGCCGATGGATGCGCACAGCGCATCCGTCGGCTATTAATGTATTGAATCATTTGTGAATCAATTTTCAAACCATCATTAACCATTTTTTCCAACCATGATGATCCATTTTTGGCGAACTATGGGAACAATGAGGAACAATTTTTTATATCACATCGTCGTGGCAGAAAAACCGCACCAACGATTCATTGACAGGAGAACATATATGACCTCGAACTGAATGGGTCGTTTCACTGTAATATCTCGCGTGTCGGGTTGTGTAAGTGCTATGTCGTGGTTGATGTGAGTCCTGGTGCTGTCGCGGGGCATCTCCGAAGCCCACTCTCTCTATCACACATCATCACCATGCTTGAGTCTCCGACACCGCACATGGCGTTAATCACGATCTCGCGTGTGACGACGCTTCGTCGCGACGTCACACGACACCACGCACCGTACGACCCTGCCGTTACACACGTCGAAAGGCCTGTCAAGGCCGAGGGGATAATAGCCCGGTAGCGATCAGCTCCGGGAAACAGTCAACGAAATGGGGAAAGAGGTCTGTAAGACCGACCCGAAGGCTACGTCCTGCCGCCCCTACAGAACTTTCCTATTCTCTTGTAAGCTTGACAGGCTTTCATTCGTGTGAGAGGACAACGGAATGTCGGAGCAGCTGTGTCAAAAGTGCCGGACCGGAGGTTCGGCCGTATTGTCAACCGTGGCCTTCAGGCCGCGGAAGTAGATCTCCCCGGAAAATCAGTCGCGGAGCGACGTCGTGCGGTAAAGACTATACCATACACGCCTCGCTCCGCAGCTCTGTATATGGTTTTGTCTCGTCCGCCAGTTCCGCTCGCTCCACAAGCGGTTAACAGTTGATCCAGCGCTCCGCGCTTTTGACACACTATCCTACGTTAGGGTGTTGACATTTTCGGGAGGATGCAATTATCTGACATCGCGTCGGAGCGTCGGCAGACGCGAGATAATGATTAACGCCGTGTGAAGCGTCGACAGACGCGAGCGCGGTAAAAGTGCCATGTGAAGGGAGGGCTTCGGAGATGCCCGCGCAAGCATAGGATCCGTCACGTACAACACCTCCGGCGTTGTACAGCGTCCGTGGACTTCTCCCCGGACGTTGTCCGGGGTTAACAAGATTGCAGTCCTCCGGACTGAAGTGCCTGCGATGCTTTAAGCAACCATGAATGGTTGTATATGAGGGTGCATTCATTCCGACGGATTTGCTTCGCTCATCCATCGGCTATCGGCAAGGGAACCGCCGGCGCGGTTCATAAAGGCACATATCGGCCTTTCCCCGACGTTGCCATGCGCTTGCAACGACTGCTGTGGGCGCAAAATATTGCGCCCCTACGGTCGGGAACTCCAATTTTTTCCTGACTTTGTTGATTGTTCAGTATTGTTCCCCTTGTTCGCCAAAGATGATTCCTCATGGTTTGAAAAAATGGTTTTGATGGTTTGAAAAATTCCCCTTGTTCGGAAATAACGTCGAGCGTTTTGTGTTAAATAATTTTGCAGATGTGGGAAACAATCTTTAACTTTGCTGCGCAGACCGCACCGAAGCCCCGGTCCGGGGTAAGTGGGTGGGTCTGAGACATTTTTGAAAAGCGTTTATCCGCGCTTATTCTTGACTCTCTGAAATTCTCGCAAAGTTTCATATTACAGTCAAGGATAGAGCAACGGTAGATGCCCGTGGTATATGATTTCCGTTTCCGGCGCTGTGTCTCGTGAGAGTCGCGGCCGGGAATAATGGGTGCATATATACCGGCGTAGGGCTTCTGGCGTTGCCGTCCGACTGTAATAGGGCAATGCGAGAAGCCTCAGAGAGTAGGATGGCAACCGATACAGATTCCTACGCTTTTCTTTTATCTTGAAACTAACTAACCGCCAACGAGGGGAAGACCGCGGCACCAAAAAAGTTTATGGACAGCATAGAATTGGTAAAAGCAACCTCCGGAAATTATGGAGAAAAATGCCAAGTGAAAGTTACAACAGGAGACACTTACTCAGGTATCTTTCACGGATACGGTGAGTCCACAAGAGAAAATCCTTTAATGTTGCGTCTTGGTATCACCAAAGCGGAAGCAGATCGAATCGGAGTGCCCTATTTATCAGAAATAGGCATCAGTTATGAAGTAATCACCTCAATTAGCTTCTAAATCTATTCTTAGGTATGTCTTGCGAATTATTATGAACCTAAATGATTCAAATGATTTGCAAGACATTTTACCAAGATCTTCGAAACGAATTAATTGTCACTCATTCTGAGATGAGGAGAATATCTTGTCAAAAAATATAAATCTTTTAATAACATGAAACGAACATTACAACGCATCATCTTTTTGTCAGCAATGCTTCTAACAGCAGTAACGACTTTCGCTTACGATTTCTATTTCGATGGAATCTATTACAATATCATTGACAAGGAAGCGAAGACAGTAGAAGTAACCTCCCGGGATTTATATTATAAATCTTATTCCGGAAAAATTTATCTTCCGCCTTCTGTAATATATGATGACGAAACCTACAAAGTCACATCAATCGGAGATGCAGCATTTAGGGATTGTAGCAAATTGACTTCGGTCACAATTCCGAACAGTGTCTCCTCGATCGGGGAGGATGCATTTTTTCGCTGTACCGGCTTGACTTCTATCTCTATACCGAAAAGTGTCACCTCGATCGGAGAATCCGCATTTTCCGGATGTAGCGGCTTGAATAAAGTAGAAATTTCGGATTTGGCGGCTTGGTGTAATATAGATTTTGGAAATGCAAATTCTAATCCGATCTGGAACGCATATAGCTTGTATCTAAACGGAGAAAAAATTAAAGATTTAGTTATTCCTGACGGTGTGTCCGAAATAAAAAAGTATGCTTTCCAATATGGTAGTAGTTTCATTTCAGTAAAAATACCGAAAAGTGTCACCTCTATCAGAAGTAATGCGTTTGCACACTGTAGCGGTTTGACTAAAGTAGAAATTTCGGATTTGGCGGCTTGGTGTAATATAGATTTTGGAAATGATTACTCTAATCCGCTCAGGTATGCAGAACACATGTATCTGAGCGGAGAAGAAATTAAAGATTTAGTTATTCCTGACGGTGTGTCCGAAATAAAATGGGGTGCGTTCCAATATGGTAAAAGTTTCACTTCCGTAAAAATACCGAAAGGTGTCACCTCTATCGGAAATGTTGCGTTTGCAGACTGTAGCGGTTTGACTAAAGTAGAAATTTCGGATTTGGCGGCTTGGTGTAATATAGATTTTGGATATAGAGCTTCTAATCCGCTCGTGTACGCACGTAGGTTATATCTAAACGGAGAAGAAATTAAAGATTTAGTTATTCCTGACGGTGTGTCCGAAATAAAAAAGTATGCTTTCGAATATGGTAAAAGTTTCACTTCCGTAAAAATACCGAAAAGTGTCACCTCTATCGGAAGTGATGCGTTTAGTAAATGTGAAGGCTTGACTAAAGTAGAAATTTCGGATTTGGCGGCTTGGTGTAATATAGTTTTTAGAAGTGAATATTCTAATCCGCTCGTGTACGCACGTAGGTTGTATCTAAACGGAGAAGAAATTAAAGATTTAGTTATTCCGAATGGTGTGTCTGAAATAAAAAATTATGCTTTCAGATATGGTAAAGGTTTTACTTCTGTAGCTATACCGAATAGTGTCACCTCTATCGGAAAGAATGCATTTGAATACTGTGCCGATCTAAAAACTATAAACAGTTACGCAGTGACGCCTCCTGAAATTTATACTAATACGTTCTCTGACTTTTCTGCGGCTCTCCATGTGCCTAAAGGTACAAAGGAGGATTATCAGATGACAAGCTACTGGTATCTTTTCAACAATATGACGGATGACCTTGATCCGAGCGCCGGTGTCGAGGAGATTGGCTCAGACGTTTCCGGTGAACCCCAAGAGATTTATGATATGCGTGGCGTCAAGGTCGGCGTATCAACCGAAGGTCTCGTGCCGGGCATCTATATTGTGAAGCAGGGTTGCAAAGTCAAGAAAATAGCGATTCAGTAAATCAAATCGTGCGAACGAATGACGACGAAATAATCGAAAGGCTGCACCTTGGTGTGGCCTTTACTTTACCACGACATCGCGCTTCCAGCGCTCCGGAGTGTGGGGGCGGCCGTTCCCCCGGTCACCGGGGGGGTAACAACAACATCGGCGCTCTGCGCCTCCGACGCAAGGTTTTTCAGCAAGGCTAAGACGTGTAGAAGCAACCCTGAAGGGTTGTATGTGAGGACGCATTTCTTCCGACGGATTCGCTGCGCTCATCCATCGGCTACTGATAAAGCAACCGCTGGCGCGGTTTTCTTGTTGCGACGAAGTGATATAATAAATGTTTGTAAATTTACACGCATCCCATCCGACAGATGAGCGTAGCGAATCCATCCGCTACTGATAAAGCAACCGCTGGCGCGGTTTTCTTGTTGCGACGAAGTGATATAATAAATGTTTGTAAATTTACACGCATCCCATCCAACAGATGAGCGTAGCGAATCCATCGGCTACTGATAAAGCAACCGCTGGCGCGGTTTTTTGACAGGTGAACTGTAGGACATGTTATTGACAGTAGGTTCCTCCCGATGCTCGGCGCATCTGACAACACAACCAATCATCAGGTCATGCGGAAAAGGCACCGATACGGAGATGTACCGGTGCCTGGGTTCGTGATGTTGTTTTTTCGGATTATTTCGTAATCTTGAGAATTTACTTCACGAATTTGAGGGATTTGTTGCCTACGCGGGCGATGTAGACTCCCTTTTGGAGATCACTTGTGGAGAGTGTTCCTACCGCTGTCGAGACGAGTCGTCCGGAAAGGTCGTAGACGTTGATTACGGAGGTTTCGGAAGCTACAATCGTCGAGCCGTTAAAAGCGACATCTTTGTCCATTGTCACCTTGGTTACACCTGAAGGATCGCCGAAGGGTGTGTAGATGACGGGGCCGTAGGATGACGAGAATTTGTTGTCCTGGATTGTGGCGGCTACCTCTTCTTCGGTTGTGGCGTCATTCCAGAAGTTGCCCTGAGCGTATTGGGTGATCTGCGTGTTGTTGCAGAAGTCTACGTGCACTTCCTCGCCGCTGGCGTCAAGATGCTTGTTGTTGCGGAATACGTTGAGTCCGGGATTGTAGTCTTCTGCCGTGGGATCCTCGGTTTTGCCGAAGTTGGCTACTGTAGCGCCGACTGTGCAGGGTCCCCATTTGTTGCCTTCGAAGACATTCTCCTGAGCATATACGGTCTGAGGATAGGAAGCGATGCTGTAGAGCGTGGCTCCGATTCCGCCGTTCACGTCGGGATCCCAGCAGTTGTCTTTAACTGTGTTGCCGATAATGCGGACGTCCATGCCTCCGACGAAGTTAAGTCCCCAGGAGCAGTCGGTAACGGTGTTGTATTCCACATACACCTTGTTGTCGCCGGGAGTGTTGAGCATGTTGGAGACGCCGATGCCGCCGGGTGCGCTGAGCTTAGCGCCGTTCAGGACATTGTGGCGGATGATGACAGGTTCCGTCGCATTGGAAGTCACATTGATGAACGGACGCATGCCGTTGGCCATGGATACATTTGTTATCACATTGTTCTCGATGATGAGGCCGACACCCATATTGGCCGGAGTATTGATCGCGCCGGGTTGGCAGTCCGTGAACGTGCAGTTTGAAATCACACTGCCGGAGCTTTGGCCTGCGATGACGATCACACCGTAAAGACTGTTCTCTCCGTTGATGTCGTAGAAGTCGCACTTGTCTACTATGAGAGCGTCAGAACCTGCATACCGCATGCCTGCGCCGCTCCATTTCAAATTCTTGAGAGTTGTCTTTCCGTTGAAGATAACTGCTTTAGGGAGCGCAGTATCGACATTAGGCATAATGTAGGCCGTCTCTTCGGGATTGAAAAGAGCCTCGCCGTTGACTGTGAGAGTGACGCCGTCCTGCATGAGAAGCATCTCGCCTGCGCCGAGAGACAGATTGTCTTTCTCGGCGATTGTAAGATCTGAAGACAAGAGAAACGATGTCTCTGTTTCCATTGTTACGCCGGAGCCTTCTATGCCGGAAAGTTCAGTCAGGGTGTAGGTGACACCTTCGCCGGGTGTCGTGTACTCTGCCGATGCAGATGCTGCAACGAGAGCAGCAGCCATTGTCAAGTAAAATTTTTTCATAAATCTATTGTTTGATTAATAAAAAAGGGGAAATCAATGTAAGAGTCGAAATTCCGAAAAGAGGCCGATATATCCAGAGATTTAGTCTGAGAATGCAGACTGCGCCACTCTCCCACTATCAATCAATACACGTCACATTTAAAAAGGAAGAACCGAACAGAGATCGCAGACCCCAAAGGATACCGACCTGACAAAATTTCGAAGATCTATTTTTTTGCAACTCCGTGTCTGGATACCCGAGACCGGACTTGTTCTTTACACCGCCAAAGGTAAAGATTTTTTAATCGTATTGCAAATTTTCGGAGTGATTTTTACAAAATAATTTTTTCCAAAGAAGTCGACACTATTCCGTAAACACCTGCATCTCACAGCGTTTGCAGTCGAATCGCAGGGGGAGTTTTCGGCCATCCGACATTCGCAGATACAGCGGATCCCTGAAGGTATCGGAACTTTCCCTGCGGCATTTTCCCAACTGCCGCAAAATACAGTATCGGCATGTCATTATCAGTCTTTCGTGTCTGACAGCCCTCTCCTTTCCGCTTTCACACTCAACGGCTTTCTCGATTTCTTTGACTCCATGTTCGCTGTAGAATATCTCGGCTGCGGAGTTCGCCACATTGTCGCGATAGTCGAGAACAGCAGATGGATAGGCAGCATCAGGATTTTCCTTTCTTCGGTAAGAGAAAGGATATGTCGTCCGGTTTGTCTCGTCAAGAGCCGAGAGAGCTTTTCGCCTGAGTTCGGTGAGGATAGATGGCGGTATGTATGCCCCTTGGGGAAGATGCGAGACAAATTTGCGTAGTCTATAGATTGTCGCTCCGGTTTTTTCGAAAATCCTTCGCGGCTGAAACTCCGATTTTGCCTTTTGCAGCTCGGCCTCGTATGTCTCTACAACACAGCATCCTCTTTCGTCTGTAATTTTCAGCCTGTTGTCGAAAAGTTCCATGTCGACCTCGATAGTTCTTCGCGCAGTATCTTCACGCGCCATCAGACGCTCCCATTGATTGTCAAAGGTGCGGTAAAGCCTCACACCTTCGGGGATGCGTATCGGCTTTGCCGGAATCATGCGGCCGTTGACAACCTTGTTGACCCGAAAACCCTGATAGGACATGTCCGAAGGGTTGAAGAAGGAGATGCCGTCGCCATTTGAAGGGGTCTCCCCTTTTCCCAGAGGTTGTCCGAGAGATTTCGGTGTGTAGATGGATGCCTGTTTTTCCTCGGGACGTCGAGAGCTGAGGAAGTAGGAAGTAAATCCTCGGTTGAAGCTCTTTCGTGGATCGGGAGCAAATGAAAGCGAAGAACTGCCACAGGAAGCCCTGACATATTTCTCAGGAGAAGCGCTGATGATTCTGTCAATCAGTTCGCGATAGTATGCCGTGATGTTTTTGACGTAGGCAGCGTCCTTGAGTCGCCCCTCGATCTTGAACGACGATACGCCCGCGCCGAGAAGGTCTTCGAGCGAAGCCGAGGCATTGAAATCCTTCAGAGACAGAAGGTGACGTCCGGCGACAAGCGCTTTGCCTGAATCGTTGACAAGGTCAAACTTCATGCGGCAGACCTGAGGGCAGCGGCCTCTGTTGGCGCTCCGGCGCATGAGTTCCTCGCCGGCGTGGCAGCGTCCGCTGTAGCTGACACAAAGTGCTCCGTGCACAAATGTTTCGACCGGAACCTTGACAGAGGTGCATATCTCCCTGATTTCCTGAATAGTCAATTCGCGCGCAAGAACTATCTGCGAGAAACCGACATCTTCAAAGAACCGAGCCTTTGCCGGATCTCTCGTGTCGCACTGCGTGCTCGCGTGCAGTTCTATCGGCGGGAGATTGAGACGGAGAAGTCCCATATCCTGAACGATGAGGGCATCAACATGTGCCCTGTAGAGGTCTTTCACAAGTTTCTCGACCTGAAGCAACTCGTGGTCATAGATTATTGTGTTGACAGTGGCGTAGACTCGTGCCCTGAATTGATGGGCATAGTCTGTGAGACGGCGTATGTCCTCAATTTCATTGGCTGCGGCAGCACGTGCTCCGAACGCCGAGGCACCGATATATACGGCATCGGCACCATGATCAATGGCGGCAATAGCCGTGGCCACATCCTTTGCCGGGGCAAGGAGTTCGATACGTCGTGGTGTTTCCTGCCGCTTCTCTGCCATCAGTCGCGTTTCAAAGTGTTACCTTCGTAGTAATTGATGAAAGCCTTGTTGAGCAGACGCGTGCCGCCGGGTGTGGGATAGTCGCCGCTGAAATACCAGTCACCGGGATAATCGGGAATGGCCTTGTGGAGATTTTCAAGACTCTGGTAGACGATCTTTACCTCCGCGGTAGTCCCATCGGGAGTAAGCATTTTCGCTATCTTATCGGAAATCTCTTCATCGGAGAATGGCGCGTAGATCTCTTTTACGTAGTTGACAATCTTTTCCTTTGGGAAGGATTCCTGAGCCTTGCATTTGCGGTAGATGTCGTCGATGTAGTCCTGTCGACCGGACTCCTTTAAAAGGGCGATTGCGGCACGGAAAGCGCAGAATTCACCCATGCGCGACATGTCGATACCGTAGCAGTCGGGATAACGTACCTGAGGACTGGAGCTGACAATGACGATCCGGCGCGGATGGAGTCTGTCGAGGATGCGGATGATGCTTTGCTTGAGTGTCGTGCCTCTTACTATAGAGTCGTCGATCACGACAAGATTGTCCTTGCCCGGCTTTATTATATCATAAGTGATGTCATAGACATGGGCGGCAAGGTCATCGCGGCTCTCACCTTCTGCAATGAATGTGCGAAGCTTTATGTCCTTCCATGCCGCCTTCTCGCGTCTCACCCTGCGCTTTAGTATTGGTTCAATCTTTCCGGGTGTCGCATTGCCCTCGGCAATGAGTTTCTCGATGTTTTTTATCTTGTCCTTGATCAGATAATCTTCCACGCCCTGCGCAAGTCCGTAGAACGCAACTTCGGCAGTATTTGGAATGAAGGAGAGCACGGTGTTGTCAATGTCGCCGTCGACGGCATCGACGACCTGATTGACGAGAAGCTTTCCGAGTTCCTTTCTCTCGTTGTAGATGTCCTTGTCGTTACCGCGTGAGAAATATATCCTTTCGAAAGAGCATCGACAATTTTCTCCTTCGGGAAGAATCTGCTCCAGACGCATGGAGGAGTCTCGATCCACGATAATAGCCGCGCCGCGAGGCAATTCCTTTACCTGATCGTCAGTGAGATTGAACGCTGTCTGGATAACAGGACGTTCGGAGGCCACGACCACTACCTCGTTGTCTGCATAATAGTATGCAGGGCGGATTCCCTTGGGATCCCTCATCACCCACATGTCGCCGTTGCCGACTATTCCGCATATCACATATCCGCCGTCCCAGTCGGGAGCGCAGCGATGGAGTATGTTGGCCACATTGAGGTCGCGTGCAATCGCCTCCGAGAGATCGAGTCCACCGAGGGTTTCGTGCCACTTCTGCCAGAGACGCTCGCTTTCACGGTCAAGAGCGTGTCCGAGCTGCTCAAGAAGCAGGAAGGTGTCGGAATATATGCGGGGATGTTGGCCTGTGGAAAGTATCTTGGCATATATCTCGTCGACATTGGCGAGGTTGAAGTTGCCGCAGAGGAGCATGTTGCGTGATCGCCAGTTGTTGCGGCGCAGGAAAGGATGGATATAGCTGATGCCAGAGCGTCCGGTGGTCGAATAACGCAGATGTCCCATATAGACATCTCCTACAAAAGGCGTGTTTCCGGATGTCACGCCCTGATTCTTGGCTTCGGAAATCTTCTGCTGGACAAGGCCGAAAACCTCCTGAATGGCACCGGAACCCTCGGCTCTCTCTCGGAATATATACTCCTCTCCGGGAGTGGCGTCGAGTTTCACACAACCGAGGCCTGCGCCTTCCTGACCGCGATTGTGTTCCTTCTCCATCATCAGATACATACGGTTGAGACCGTAGAGCGACGTCCCGTATTTCTTCGCATAATAGTCTGTAGGCTTGCGAAGTCGCAGCATCGCTATTCCACACTCGTGTTTGATCAATTCCATCCTGATAAGATTATTTCTTCATCACGCGGTCAAGCTGACGCTTGTCCTCGCGTTCGCGGATACTCTGTCGCTTGTCATAGCTTTTCTTTCCCCTTCCGACGCCGATAACCATTTTTGCATAGCCACGTTCGCTGAGAAAGACGCGCAGAGGCACTATGGTGTATCCGGGATTGTCGGCAGCCTTGGAGAGCTTCGCTATCTCCTTACGCGTGAGAAGCAGCTTGCGGTCACGGCGTGTGACATGGTTGTTGTAGCTTCCCTGAAAGTATTCCGCTATGTACATCCCTTTCACCCATACCTCTCCCCTGTCGATCACGCAATACGTGTCGGCCAGGGAAGCTTTGCCTTGCCTTATCGATTTAATCTCAGTACCGGTGAGCACGATTCCGGCTGTAAGCTTGTCGGAGATCTCATAGTCGAAAGAGGCTCTTCGGTTTTTTATATTAATCTGTGAAGCGTTCATTTTATGGAAATATTTTTAAAAGGCCGGCATCAGCAATGTGAAAAGTGCGTAAACCGCAGCCGGCAGACCGCACACCATGACACAGACAAGTATGCTTGTGGCCACTCGTTCATTATGGGGAACATGAAGATATTTGACGCCACGGCATGCGACGTACAATGAATATATAAGTCCCAGCCAAAGGATCACTTTCATCTGCGGAGCGATGAGAGAAAGCAAAAATCCGGTGTCGAGCGTGGCCATCGAGGCTGCGATGAAAACCCTGAAAAAAGGTGAACCGGATTTTTCCGATGCCTTGGGCGGAAGAAACACGTGTGCGGCTGCCAAAGCAGCAAAGTAGCCGGCAAATACTGCGACAAATCCGACTATGGCACTTTGCAGCACAGAGGAGATCGGTGTTGTCGGCTGATAAAACAGAATCAGGAACTGACACACTGCCGTAAGGGCAAGCAAAGGATAGAACACCTGCTGCTCAAAGTCTGCCGGAATCACCTTAGCATTGCGCATCTTGCGCCATCCGTTGTTCGGAGAAAGCAGCAATCCGAGAAAAAGTCTTGTGCAGTTATATTTCTTCGGAGCCATGCCGGATCCGCTGTTTTCCGTAAGTCTTTTGTCTTTGTCGGTTGATGTTGCCATTTACACTGCAAAGTTAGCAATAAAATTTGACACTTCTCTTTTTTGCGAGAAGCCTTGAATTTTTTCTTAAGCGAATTTTTACACTGATTTGTTAATTTCACAATTTATTGTTAATTTCGCGAATCTCGTATCCCGTCGGAAAGAGACAAATCAAACCATTTTTGATATTAATTGTTAAAATAATATAAGTGATTGAAAAGTGTGGACACCACACGTAAACACTCGTGAGTAACAGATGAAAAAATCGATTATATGGCTTCTGACCATAGTGATGATTGTCACATTCTGTGGTCTTGTCTACGTACAGATAATGTATATGGACAAGATGACCAAAATGCGCAATCAGCAGTTTTCCGAAGGCGTGAGCCGTTCTCTCACAGAGGTTTCTTCATTTCTTGAACGTCAGGAGACTCTCCACTATCTTCAGGAGGATGTCAACAACATAGAGACAATCTACTACGGAAATGTAAATATGTCGGATCCCGACGACAGCTTCGTGATTCCACCCTTGGCTGTCGCCCACAATAACGGCACCCAGCCGACTGTCAGCGCTCAGTACAAGCGTGTGCAGGAGGTCATACGAAGTCAGTATCTGTATCAGAAAGGTTTGCTCAACGAGGTGATTCTGAACATCATGCGTCAGAGTAGCGAGCGTCCGGCTCTGGAACGCGCAGACACGGCGCTTATCCGCAATGCCTTGACTGCGGAGCTGAGCAACAATGGCATAGAACTCCCCTATGAGTATTGTATCACTGACGCCAAGAACGTGACTGTCTACCACACCGGCGGATACAATCCTTCGAAGCCCGGCGAGGTCTATACACAGATGCTTTTCCCGACAAGCAATTCAAAATATAACATCTCGGTTTATTTTCCGGATAGGAAAAACTATATTTTCGAGTCGGTGAGATGGCTTATTCCCACGCTTGTTCTTACGCTCATTCTTTTTCTTGTCTTCCTCAGTACTATCATTGTGGCGTTCAGGCAAAAACGCCTGACCGAGATGAAGAATGACTTTATGAGCAACATGACACATGAGCTGAAGACTCCGGTGTCTACCATTTCGCTGGCCGCTCAGATGCTGAATGACAAATCAGTCAACAAATCGCCTTCCATGATTGATCATCTTGCAAATGTCATCATGGAGGAGTCTAAGCGTCTTCGCTATCTCGTCGAGAAGGTTCTTCAGATGTCCCTTTACGACAAGCAGATGCCCAACTTCAAGTGGGATGAGGTCGATGTCAACAATACGGTCGAGAGTGTCGTGCAGAATTTCAAGATTAAAGTTGAAAAACTCGACGGCAAGCTGTCTGAAGACATCGGAGCGACCAATGCGCTCGTGTTTGTCGACCGGATGCATTTCACAAATGTAATCTATAATCTTCTTGACAACGCCGTGAAATATCGCCGTGAAGACACCCCGCTGCGTCTGACTGTGACGACTACAAATCCGACACCATCGACTGTCGAGATACGCATCTCGGACAATGGAGTGGGAATAAAGAAAGAACACTTGAAACGCATCTTCGACAAATTCTACCGGGTCCCGACCGGCAATGTTCACAATGTGAAAGGCTTCGGACTCGGCCTGTCGTATGTCTACAATATAATCACCGGGTTCAAAGGTAAAATCAGGGCGGAAAGCGATTTTGGCAAAGGCACGACATTCATCATCACATTGCCTACGTCAGACACCGAAGCCGAAAGATGACTCCTTTGGGAAAATATGAAAAACACAACTAATATTAATTGAAATAAATAGATTTTACTATGGACGATAAATTGAAAATTCTTCTTTGTGAAGACGATGAGAACTTGGGAATGCTCCTTAGAGAATTCCTCGTTGCCAAAGGCTATTCAGCCGATCTGTGCTCCGATGGAGAGAAAGGTTACAAGACTTTCCTGAAGGACAAGTATGATCTCTGCGTGCTCGACATCATGATGCCCAAAAAAGATGGCTTCACTCTCGCTATGGAGATCCGCAACATCAATTCGGAGGTTCCTATCATCTTCCTGACGGCCAAGGACCTGAAAGAGGATGTGCAGCAAGGTTTTAAAATCGGTGCGGACGACTACATCACCAAACCATTCTCCATGGAGGAACTCGTGCTCCGCATTACCGCCATTCTGCGTCGTGTCCGGGGCAAGAAAGAGAAGGAGATCACAATGTACAAGATCGGCAAGTTTACTTTCGATACGCAGAAGCAGACTCTTGTCATCGACGGCGTATCGAAGAAGCTTACCACCAAGGAATCAGAACTTCTTGCCCTTCTCTGTGCCCACATGAATGAGATTCTTGAGCGCAACTATGCTCTTAAGCATATCTGGATTGACGACAACTATTTCAACGCCCGCAGCATGGATGTCTATATCACCAAATTGCGCAAACTTCTCAAGGACGATCCTCAGATCGAGATCATCAACATTCACGGCAAGGGCTACAAGCTCATCGCCCCGGAAACAGAAAAGGCGTGACAAACAACATAAATAGTATCATATGACAGAGACTTCGTGCCAAATTTATGGTGCGGAGTCTTCTTATCGTTTCTAATTAAGCAACTCGCAAAAATGTGTCAGAAAAGCGAGTTACGTGATATGTTTTAACATTAACTGATTTTTAAGAGTTACTTATCTAATTTACCGAATCATAATGATATATCTGTATCGTGTCTATCAATGGCTGATCGCAGTGCCGCTTCTCGTGATTGCCACCGCCATAACCGCTATCACCTGTATCTTTTGCTCACTTTTGGGCGCAAAGGACAGGGGAGGCTATTGGCCTCCTATGATATGGTCGCGATGTGTCTGCAGTCTGCTGTTCGTGCGTGTGAAGGTCGTGGGGCGAAACAAGATTGACCGCAACAAACCATACGTTTTTGTCGCCAACCACCAGAGTGCGTTTGATATATGGTCTATCTACGGTTATCTGGGCCACCCATTTAAATGGATGATGAAGAAATCGCTTGAAAAGGTATTTCTTGTCGGTCCTGCATGTAAGTCCATCGGCCATGTCTTTGTCGATGACAGCTCCATTGCGGGTGTAAAGGATACCATTGAACACGCAAAAAAAACGCTGAAAGGCAACATGTCACTTGTAATCTTTCCGGAGGGTCACCGCAGTTTCGACGGCAAACTGATTCCCTTCAAGCGAGGCGCATTCATGCTTGCCGGCGAATTCGGAATGCCGGTCGTCCCGATAACTATCGACGGCGCCTACAAAGTTCTCCCGCGCTCTACCTATAATATACGTCCGGGAAAAATTACGATAACGATACATGACGTCATTTATCCGGGAGAGAAAGGTTTCAACACCAAGCGACTGATGGAGCAGTGCCGGTCCGAGATAGAATCAGGACTTTCCAATCCCTGACAAGGCGCTCCTAAAAATATATCTTTGGCGAGACGATTTTTCATTTAATTGAAGTCGTCTCGCATCTTGTTATATCAGCAAGGTGCATAATGCATTGACAAATAAATGATTATTGTGCTGTTAACTTATTTTTACATTTGAGTGTCATCGGTTTTTGCACATTAAAAATCGGTGTGTGCAAAAGTTCAAAAACATGCTGTCAAACATAAAAACGCTGTAACATTCTGACTCTTTGTGCGGTAGAGTTGTAAATGTCGCCCAAAATAACAAATCTAAATTTTTTTTAGCACTAAAAATTAGGATTTTACCAGGCAAGCAACTAACTTTGAGCATACAGCAATACAAAATCTAAAAAAGTGTTAATAGAGATGGAGCAGACTCTTGCGATATTGAAGCCTTCGGCAGTAGAAAGAAATCTCATAGGAGACATCATCAAACGAATCTCAGACAAAGGCCTGATTATCGCCGGAATGAAAATGATGCAACTTGACGAGAGAATCCTGCGCGAGCACTATTCCCATCTGGTTGACAAACCATTCTTCCCTTCCATTGTAGAGTCCATGACCGCTTCTCCTGTAGTGGTAATGTGCCTGAAAGGGGTCGATGCCGTGGCTGTGTTCAGAAACATGGCAGGCGTGACAAACGGCCGACAGGCTGCCGCAGGCACGATCAGAGGCGACTACAGCATGAGCAATCAGGCAAACATAGTGCACGCTTCCGATTCTGTTGATAACGCCAAGATTGAACTTGCCAGATTTTTCAAGGAAGAAGAAATCTTCGACTACATTCCCAAGTCGATAGACTTCCTTTATAGCAAGGATGAGATAAAAGCCTGATCCTTACATTATTTTATCAAACAGACAAAATAGAATAGAACTGACAGCAATATGAGTTTGAATCTAAAAAGAATACTGGGTGTAGGCCTTATGGCGGCAGCCATGGTTTTCTCGGCAGGAGCCCAGACAAAAAATCCACATGCCAAAGCCCACAAGGGTCTGATGGCTAAGGCAACGACTACCAAGGATCGCATCGAGCTTTCCAAATCGACGATGAAGGATCTCGGCTTCGAGGATATCGAGCCTGAAATCGACATATACACTGAGGGCTGGAACAGCAAACGCGTCAATCCATTCAATGACGCTCAGGTTCCTTCGTCTGACGTGATCAATCTCAGAGGTTTCTGCATGCCCACGAAGACACGCCTTGTCACTTCAAACTACGGTTATCGCAAGAAATTCGGCCGTATGCACAAGGGTATGGACATCCACATCAAATCCAACGATACAATTTATGCTGCATTCGACGGCAAAGTACGTCTTACCAATTATGAGGCCAGAGGGTACGGCAATTACGTGATTATCCGTCATCCCAACAAACTTGAGACTGTCTATGGCCACCTTAACAAGTTCCTTGTTAAGCCCAATCAGGTGGTAAAGGCCGGTCAGCCCATAGCCCTCGGTGGCAACACAGGACGCAGCACGGGTCCGCATCTCCACTTTGAGACACGTTATATGGGATACGCCATAAATCCGCAGGCGATTGTAGACTATCCCAACGGACGCCTTTTCGCCGAAACCTACACCTTCAACAAGAGTACATACACGCAGCCTTATAAAGGCGGCAGCGGTAATACCCGTTCTTACACAATCAATCAGGATCGTGCCGAGACTTACACTGTGAAGAGTGGAGACAGACTCTCCGACATCGCCAAACGTCATGGTATCTCCCTGACAACGCTTTGCAGACTCAACAAGATCTCCGAAAGCGACAAGATTCAGGCGGGTCAGGTGCTGAAACTGAAGTGATACAAGCATATTTTGTAATTGTTAGCATAATTCGTAAACACTTAATTTCCCAACCAAATCATAATTCCCTGCGCAGGAGCCGATGTGAATCGTCTCCTGCATTCTATTTCTATTGTGTATATGAGCAAATTTTCGTAATTTTGCAGTCGTAAAAATGACGCCGCAAAAGGCTGTAGCCAGCCTTCCGGCCACCGATAGAGATTACAATAATTCAAAGTTAGTTTTCTAAATACACATCATGAAGAAGAGTGCGTTGCAAAGAGTGAGAGCTGAATATCAGCCCAAGCTTCCCAAAGCCCTCCAGGGTGCCGTAAAAGTGAAATTCGGCAATGCCACAGAATCTGTGGCTGATCAGGAGGAAATCAAAAAACTTTTCCCCAACACCTACGGACTTCCCGTTGTCCAGTTCGAAGAGGAAGCCAATCCCGAGCGTGTCGAGGAGCCGTTCAATGTCGGCATCATTCTCTCCGGAGGTCAGGCTCCCGGCGGACACAATGTAGTGAGCGGTATTTTCGACGGTATCAAGCGTCTTAACCGCGAATCGCGACTTTATGGCTTCCTCATGGGCCCTCAGGGTTTTGTGGATCATCAGTACATGGAGCTGACTGCCGGCATCATCAAGGACTATCGCAACACCGGCGGTTTCGACATCATCGGTTCCGGCCGAACAAAACTGGAGACTCCCGATCAGTTTGACAAGGGTCTTAAGATTCTTGAGGAGCTCAACATCAAGGCTCTCGTCATCATCGGTGGCGACGACTCCAACACAAATGCTGCCGTATTGGCCGAGTACTACAAGGCTAAGGGAGTTGACGTTCAGGTTATCGGTGTGCCTAAAACCATCGACGGTGACCTTAAGAACGAGTGGATCGAGACATCTTTCGGCTTCGACACAGCCTGCAAGGTCTACAGCGAGATGATCGGCAACATCGAGCGCGACTGTAACTCCGCAAAGAAATACTACCACTTCATCAAGCTTATGGGCCGCTCCGCTTCCCATATCGCTCTTGAGTGTGCTCTCGAGACACAGCCCAACATCTGCCTCATCAGCGAGGAGATCGCTGCAAAGCGCATGACTCTCGACAACATCGTTAGCTACATCGCCTACGTTGTCAGCGAGCGCGCAAAACTTGGATGGAATTTCGGTACAGTCCTTATCCCCGAGGGTCTTATCGAGTTCATCCCCTCGATGAAGAAACTTATCAACGAGCTTAACGACGTTCTGGCCGAGCACGCCGAGGAAGTGGCAGACCTTGAGGAGATGGATCGTCTGGTCAAGGTTCATTCATTCCTTACTCCCACCAATGCCGAGCTCTTCAAGAGCCTTCCCAAGGCCATTGCTCTCCAGCTTACACTCGACCGCGACAGCCACGGCAACGTTCAGGTATCCCTCATCGAGACCGAACGTCTGATTTCCGAAATGGTTGAGAAACGTCTTGAGGAAATGGCAGAGCAAGGGCTTTACATCGGCAAATTCGCTACTCAGCATCATTTCTTCGGTTACGAAGGCCGTTGCGCAGATCCTTCCAACTTCGACGCCGACTATACCTACGCTCTCGGTTTCAACGCAGCTATGCTCATCAATGCAGGCCTTACAGGCTATATGTCGTCGGTACGCAACCTCACCGCCCATACAGAAGAGTGGATCCCCGGCGGAATTCCTATCACCATGATGATGAACATGGAGCGTCGCCACGGCAAGATGAAGCCTGTGATCCAGAAGGCTCTCGTGAACCTCAACGGACGCCCCTATCTCAAATTCGCTTCCCAGCGCGAGACATGTGCCCTCAACACTCTCTATCAGTATCCCGGCCCGATCCAGTATTTCGGTCCCGCAGAGGTGTGCGACCGTCCCTCAATGACTTTGCTCCTTGAGCATGACAAGCCAATTGCCTGATTGACAGGACCAGATTAAGAGGTTGTTTAATAATCATTGTTAATGACAGGGTGGTGTATTTTATGATTA
>CABUIO010000005.1 GCA_902491625.1 uncultured Porphyromonadaceae bacterium
TAATCATAAAATACACCACCCTGTCATTAACAATGATTATTAAACAACCTCTTAATATAAACTATTAAAACCGGAACTTAAGTAACTCGCAAAAATTAGATGATACATAATTGCGAAGGATTTTTGAGTGATTTAGTCGGGGGAGCGAAGGAGTGTAGCGGGCTACATGACTGAGCGAGAACGGCTAAAGCGCCAAAAAGACGAGCAAGGATGTGTCAGAAATGTGAGTTACATCAACCATTTTAACATTAACTAATTTTTAAGAGTTACTTATGGAACATGTAATCCTTTATGCTATCGTGCCGATCATCGTCGTGATGCTTGTCGGCTACATATCGGGCAAAAGAGGCATATTCAACGGTGACGACGCGAAGAAATTCAACAAAGTCGTCCTCGACTACGCACTGCCCGCAGCTCTGTTTGTATCCATCGTTGACGCCTCCCGCGAGATGCTTATCGAAGACATCAAACTCAGCATCGTCTCCACCGTGGGCATCATGGGATGCTTCATGCTGGTCTATTTCGTATTCCTTCTTTTCAAGAAAAACACCGGTGCCGACGCTGCCGTGAGCGCATTGATCAGCGGCAGTCCCACAATCGGCTTCCTCGGCTTCGCCGTGCTTGAGCCGATCTTCGGCACCAATGCCTACGTGGCCCTTGTGGTGGCCATTGTCGGAATCGTGGTTAACGCCATCGGCATCCCCGTGGGTCTCTCGCTGATGAACGCATCGCTCGTGAAACAGCCCACCCTTCCCGACGGACAGCCCAACCCCAACTACGGCAAGAAAGTGAGTGGATGGAAACCTGTGCTCCATGCCCTTTCGCAGCCTGTGGCCTGGGCGCCTATCCTCGCTGTCGTCTGGGTAGTGCTCGGAATTCCATGGCCCAAGGTGCTCAATCCCTCGTTCGACCTCATCAAGGGCGCCAACGCCTCGATGGCCGTGTTCTCCGCCGGCATCACACTGTCGACCCTGAAATTCTCCCTCGACTTCCAGGTCATCCTCGGCTCCTTCCTCAAGATGATAGTTATGCCGCTCGTTGTGCTCCTTCTGGGTCTTCTCGCACACATGCAGCCCGAGAACCTCAAGATGCTTGTCGTGGCATGCGCACTCCCGCCGGCCTTCTCCGGCATCATCATAGCGGACGAATACAGCGTCTATGTCAAGGAGGGCACCTCCTCGCTCACGCTGTCGGTAATACTCTTCATCGGAGCCTGTCCGTTGTGGCTCTGGATCACCGATCTCGTCACCCACACCGCAGGCTTCTGAGCCGCTCCTGTCCGTACATCCATAGCCGCTCCCCCGAGCGGCTATTTTTTCTCCCACACATCCAAAATTATTTAGAGACTGGAAACGTACATGCCGCAGGGACAAACAGCTGAATCATAAGTAAATACGTCAAAAGCGCCGGACCGGAGGTTCGGCCGTATTGCCAACCACGGCCTTCAGGCCGTGGAAGGAGATCTCCTAGGAAAAATCAGTCGCGGAGCGACGTCGTGTGGTATCTACATTACCACACACGCATCGCTCCGCGACGCGTTATCTTATATGCAGCCTGTCCACGGCCTGAAGGCCGCGGTTGGCAACACAGACAGACCTCCGGCCTGTCATAATAATGGATCCCAATGGTTCAAAAGATGGTTCCTAATGGTTTGAAAATATGGTTAATGATGGTTTGAAAAATTGTTCGTTATTGTTTCCCTTGTTCGAAAATCAGAGTTCCCGATGGGTCGGAAATCGCGAGGGCGCAGCCTGCCACGATAAAGAATTTCCACCAGATTGTTTTGCTATATGAAAACAAAGATATATCTTTACATAGGCTATAATGAAATCTTATTATAACAGCAAAAAATGAAAACATATAGTCAAGAAGAAGTACTGGAGAGAACCATCGGATCCAAGGGCACACCTCAACGAGATGAATATGATGCAAGAATTGACGATTATCTTGTAGACTTAGCCATACGACGTGCGAGAGAGGCTCAGAACCTCACACAGGAACAACTTGGAGAACGCATCGGTGTACAGCGAGCCAGAATATGCAGTATCGAGAGAGGTGCCAACCTGCGTCTTTCCACGATACGCAGGATATTTTCTGCCCTCGGCCTCAAAGTGAAACTTGACATTGACGACATGAAGCCGATTCCTCTTTGTTAGGGAAATGCAAACCATCATAAAAAACAATGTTGGCGCTGCGGCTCGGTGGAGTCGCAGCGCCTTTTTTCAAGTAGAGCCTATTAGGCTAATCAGGCTAATCAGTTCGGATTATTTGGCGATTATGACCTTGCGGGTCGTTTCGCCTCTCTTCTCGATGTAGACGCCTGGAGCGGGCTTGCCGATGACGCGCAGACCGTTGAGGTCGAAGTATTCAGCCTCGTTGGAGTCCGTCACGATGCCGTCGACACCGGTGGTGCGCACATTCAATCGGTTGGAGTCGAGACCCTTCGTGCCGTTGGAGAGCACGGGAACGACCATGTAGGTGTAGTCTGAGTCAGCCTCCACGGCAGTATCGTCGTAGGTGCCGTCGGGACACGGTGCGTTGGTGGCAATCGCCACGCCGTTGCGGTAGACATCATAGCCGGTAATGACTGCGCTCTGTCCTGCGGGCGAATACATGATGTCGTCGATCATGATTCCGAACACATCCTTACTTACGTAGTGGATGGCGAAATACTTGGCGTCGGCGGGAAGCGTGAAGGAGTAGTCCTCGTAGACAGCCGTAGCGGCGGGATCCTTCCCCTCGCCTACCTTGAGCGTATCGAGCACCTTGAAGTCGGAGGGCTTGTCGCCTGTGGTGGAATACATGATCTCCACGGTCTCGAAGCCGTATTGATACGATATCGGACGTATCGAGAGGCTGAAATCGCTTCCTGCTACAACCTCGGGCGAGATGAGCCAGTCGTCGGCAGACTGAGGATTGCCATCCGGTTCTCCGGGACAGAAGGCGATAAGGAACTGATTGCCTGTCTTAGGCGCAAGGATGCTGTTGCCGCCGAGAATCTCGTCTACCGTCTCCTTGTTCCAGCAGAGGAAGCTTGAAGGACCTCCGGCGCCCGGAATGTTGGCGAACTCATCCGAACTAAGGCCGTAGACATGGAGACCGTCGCCGTCTGCGCGCCTGAACTGACCGATCATGTCGGTGGCGTCGTCGAGCTGGAAAGGTGTGACCTCCTCGAAGCTCTCAACTACACCGCTCTCGGGAGCAGTCCATTCGAGCACGACATTGCTATAGCTGACATCCTTGGCCTTGAGGTCGGTCACGACCGGCGTAAGGCCCTTCGACACACTCACCTCCTTAGTCATGGAATCGTTGTAGACCTTCGCGTCGGCCTTATCGATAGTGTAGGTAAGCTTCAGCTCGCCCATGTCGTCGGCTGTCGGAGTGAACGCGATGTCAAACGTAAGCTCGCCGTCAGGCTCTACATTCTCCGTTCCGGCAGCCACGTCGACCGAGGCTATCAGACTGCCCGATGCGTCGGTGAGTTTCCAGTTGGAAGCGGGCATCAGATTGGCCGCGTTGCCGTAATTGAGCACGTGAGCAATATATTTTGCCTCCTCGCCTATCTTCGCGTCCGAAGGTCCCTCGATGGCATAGACACCGAAGTCATAAGGGATATTGTCGTAGATCTTGTAGCCATAGAGGATGAATGTCTCCGTCCAGCTCGCCTTGGCGGTAAAGGAAATCTCCACCCAATCCTTGTCCGCGAACTCGCTGCCCAGTTCCACGACGACATCCTGAGGGCCTTTCTCGGCGAAGTCGGCACTCTTGAATGTCTTGACAACCTTGCTGTCGATGCCGTAAGCGGCGACTGAAACGGAGAACTCCGAAGTGGAGCTGCCGTAGGTGCTGAGCTTGATCGCCGGATTAGAGAAGTTCTTCGTGGAGAACTTGGGAAGGGAATACTTCGCGGTCTTGCTTGTGAAGGAGGTCGATCTCGTGTAGAGCGCACGGCGGTTGTCGTCGGTACGGAAGGACATGTAAGCGGAGCCGGGATCGCCCACGTTGAGGCTCCATCCGTTGCCGTAGGTCAGGATAGGTTTCGGAAGGTTGTCCTGACTGTTGCAGACCACATTGACCGGTGTCTCGTAAGGCTTGCCCATCACTGCCGACGTGGAGAGGACAAAGTCGGCCATGCCTTCGGAGTTCTCGGCTATGATGCCCATATCGACCAGACTCTGGGGAGTTCCCTCGGGGATGGTGTAGTCATATTCGAAGACATCCTTGCCGATCGGCTCCTTGATCTTCCAGCCGCTCTGGCCGTTGATGGTCACGTATTCGCAGAAGTAGTAGGTGATTCCAGTGGGAGCCACATATCCGCCGTTGACACCCTCGGCGGGAGCCGTCCATGTGATGTGTGCGGTGTAGTCGGTAGCGTCGACCTCGACCTTGAGGTTCTCGACCGTGCCGGGGCGCTCCAGACCTGTATAGACAGCCACTTCGGAGGGGATACCGGTCTTGTCGCCATCCTTGGCAGCCACGGTGACAGTGTTGTTGCCCTGCTTGGTGGGGACTGTCACGGTAGCGGCTTCTCCGGGCTTGCCGCTGACTGTCGCGGCTTCGCATCCGGCAGCCTGTGCGGAAGCGGTCAGAGTCTTGTCGGCATCGTATGCCGAGCCGTCGGCTGAGGCGGTGGGGAAGGTGAATGTCACCACGGCATTGAGAGCGCCGCCGGGAGCAGCCACAGCCTTGAGTTCGGAGACTGCGTCCGGCGCGCTTTTGACCACGCCGTCATATTTGCGGAGGCTGAAATCACGCAGGAATGTGCTGAACTGGTCGGCAGGCGAGATGACGTGGATGCCCACATAGTAGTTGCCGGCCGATGGCACGGTGAAATTGACGGTGAAATACTGATTGAAGGCGACCTCCGCTGATTCGGCGGCATTGCCGGTTCTCTCGTTCTCGAGATTGAACGGCTCAAGAATCTTCTTAATGATGCTCTTGCCGTCAGGAGCGGAACAGAGAGCCACCTCCACTGTCTCGGTGTATCGGTCGGTGCGGAAGGCATTCATGCTAAACTCATAGACGGCGTTGGCGTCGTCGAACCTGGCGAGCGGCAGGTAGAGCCAGTCGTCGGCGTTGTTGGCGGAAGAGTAATCATAGCGGAACAGCGGAACGTCGCTGTAGTTGCCATAGTCGAAGTGGGTGAAGAAGATGGCCTTGTCGTCGCCGTTGGCATTGTAGATCGTGAAGAGACGCGACTCTTTCTCCGTAGGCTCGTAGCTCATGGGGAGACTGATGGCCTCGCCGTAGCGGATGTCGTTGGAGTTGGTCTTTTCCGACACCTTGCCGTCGAAGACAGCCTCCACGGAGGCGATATAGTCGGTGAACTGCTCGTCTGCGGGAAGCTTGGGCGAACATTCGGTGTCCTTGATTCCATGGGCAACCTCCTTGCCGTTGACATAGACATTGTATGTGACAGCCTCGGCGTTGACGTAGCCTTCGTGGACGCCCTCGGTCACGGGAGTCCACGAGATCGTATTGGAAGTGAGCGTGACAGTGGCGGGAGCCTTGGGAGTGTCGTTGCCGACGTAGAACGTAGTTACGATCTCCTTGCCTTCATTGCCCGCGAGGGAACAGATGAACTTGAAGGTGTGGACACCCTCCGATAGGTCGGAGACGCTGACCTTCACCTCGCTTCCGGCGGCGGCGTTTCCGCGCTTTGCCTCGACTTCGTCAACATAGAGCACCCAGGAGATATTGCCGAGAATCGGATTGCCTCCGAAGGTAGCGGAAGGGAGCTGATAGAGGAGCGAACCGCTCAGGGAGCCGTCGCGGAAGTTGGTGCTTACGAGCGTGGCATCGCCGGGAGCGGAAGCGGGAATCTTGCGACGGTCGGGACAGAAAAGTCCGCTGAACTCGATCAGTCCGGGATAAGGCGCGCTTGAAATGACACTGAAATCCTCGGGATCGAGAAGCTGGATGGCGCAGCCATTGTCGGTGCACATCGCATACCAGTAGGCCTCGTCCCAGGGGCTGTAGCAGAGTCCGGTGACATACTTCGATGGATTGGCCACCGTGCCTATTTCGGTCTGGCTGCCGTCGGTCGTGCTGATCTCCAGCACCTTGCCGCCCAGATCAATATTTGTGATACCGATGAGCTTGCCGGTTATCTGATTGTAGGTCATGCAGTTCACTCTGACAGCATCGTCCGGGAGTTTTGCAACGGGAGTGAGGCCGCGGGGGTTCTCGCCCGGAGCCGTGCAGTAGTATATGCCGGCGGATGTGTTCACATAGCCGTAAAGCATGTCCTTTACAGGATCGTAGCCTGCGAAACTGAACATTACCTCCTGATCGCCGTAAGGAGTGTGGGAGATCTGTTCGCCTGTCTCAAGGTCATAGACATATTCGTCGAAACCGAGAAGATCCTGACCCCAGAATGTCTCCTGACCCAGACAATATATTTTGTCGTCGCGCACATACATGACGACTATCTGGAAGTCGCCGCCTCTTGTGCCCTGCGGCGCGTTGACCAGCGGCTTGACCTGAGCGTCGGAGAAAATTTCGGAAACCGAATTGGGATAAGTCCAGGTCCAGTCGGCAATAAGGTTGCCGTAGACTGTCGCACCGCTCGCGCCCACGCGTGATGGCGACTTTGCCATGCCGAGACCCGACATGAGGCGCTGCCTCTTTGTCTGCGTGTCGGCATTCGCGCCTACGCCCTGACGGAGCGCGCCGTACCTTACAGCCGTTTCCTGACCGGCGAGGGCAGGCGTTCCTTGCGGTTGCGGGGATCCTTGCGGGGGCACCCTTTTCGCCGGCGAAGCGGCAAAGATACTTCCCGCAGCGAGCACCGCAGAAAGACACAAAGTAATCAATCTATTCATAATCTCGTTAATTAGGGTTAATGATGTAATTGGTTGATAGCGTGTTACAGACGATTCCGAAAGGAACACGCCTCAAAGTTAGGGACAATAATCGAAACCACCAAATAAATCCCGGCAAATATACACAGTTCTGAATAATTTTTCAAACCAGTGGAAACCAAGATTTTCCCGAACCATTGCGGAAGCATATTTCCCGAACCATGGGGAACCAAGAGGAACCATCTTTAGAGGCTGGACACGTACATAGCAATAAATAACTGAATCACAGAAAAAAATACATCACAAATGCCGAACCGGAGGTTCGGCCGTATTGCCAACCGCGGCCTTCAGGCCGTGGAAGGAGATCTCCCCGGAAAATCAGTCGCGGAGCGACGTCGTGCGGTTAAGACTTTACCATACACGCATCGCTCCGCGATGCGATTTCTTATATAGCTGCCTGTCCACGGCCTGAAGGCCGCGGTTGGCAACACAGACAGACCTCCGGCCTGTCCCATATTCGCCACCTTGATACAGTCTCGTCATCAGCATGCCCGTATGTTTTAGACGCATCTATTTTGGGTTTCAACACATTGTCGCGGCGGACGAGCGATCGCACGTCCCTACAGCATGGTCACACCAACCTCCATAAAAATGGTTCCCCAGGGTTCGAGAAAAGGGGCGCCGGCGTCAGGTGTATTTTTCGCCGAAGCGGCTACGGATGTCGTTGACGACACGGCGGATCTCCTGCTCTTTCGCAAGAGGATAGATGAGGAGGGCGTCGTCGCTGTCGGCGACGATGTAGTCCTTCAGTCCGTCGGCCACAATGACTTTGTCGCCTCTGACGGCAAAGACGGAGCCGGTGCAGTCTTCGGCGAGGAGGCGGCAGTTCTGGGCGACATTGCCGTCGCGGTTCTTGGGCGACGTCTCGTAGAGGGCGTTCCAGGTGCCCAGGTCGCTCCAGCCGAGATCGACGGCGAGGATATATACGTTGTCGGCACGTTCCATAATGGCATAGTCGACGGAGATGGCAGGAGCATTGGGGAATGCCTTGGCTATGAAAGAGGTCTCTGAGGATGTGTCGTAGAGTCCGTTGCCGGCGTCGAATATCTCGGCGATGTCGGGAGCGCACTTTGCGAAGGCGCGGAGGATGGACTGCGCGCTCCAGAGGAAGATGCCGGCGTTCCAGTAGAAATCGCCGCTTGCAAGGAGCACTTTGGCCATCTCCAGCGAGGGCTTCTCTGTGAAGGACTTTACTTTGCGGAAATCGGGGGAGTCGGCCACAGTGCGACCCTGCTGGATGTAGCCGTAGCCTGTGTCGGGGCGCGAGGGTGTGATTCCGAGCGTGAGGAGGGCATCGTGGGTCTCCACGAAGGAAAGACCCTTGTCGATGGCTTCGGTGAAGGCCGATTCCTTGAGGATGAGGTGGTCGGAGGGGAGGGTGACGATCGAGGCCTCGGGGTCGCGGGCGGCGATATGGTGTGCGGCCCAGCAGATGCATGGCGCGGTGTTGCGGCGCGCGGGTTCCGCAAGGATGTTTTCGGAGGGAATCTGCGGAAGCTGCTCGCGGATGAGGGGCACGTAGTCGGCGTTTGTGACCATGACTATATGGTCGTGATCCACGAGGGGGAGGATGCGGTCTACGGTCATCTGAAGCAGCGAACGGCCGGTGCCGAAGAAGTCGAGAAACTGTTTGGGCATCTCGCGGCGCGAGAAGGGCCAGAAGCGGGAGCCTACTCCCCCGCACATAATGACGCAATAGCGGTGTGAGGTTTCCATCTGTCTATGTTTTTTCAAAGTATATATATGGTCTCCGCATCAAAGGTGCGGAATGTCAAAGGATGTCATTTTATCGCGTTCCGTCATCCGGCGTAGGAGGCCTTGAACTGGTGCTTGACACCTTCGACCACATTGAGCATGTAGTCTCCCAGTTTCTCCGCTTCGCCGATGAGATCCATGAAGAAGATGCCTTCCTGGTAGTCGTAGCGATGGTCGTTGATATTGTCGATGTTGGCGTCGCGCAGGGTGTTGCGGAGATTATTGATCTCGCGCTCCTTGTTGTAGGCGAGTATGATGTTGTTGTCCTGCGGTGTCTCCATCTCGCGCAAAAGCACAAGCATATTGTCCATGGCGCCGTCCACGAGTCCGAACATGGTGTGGATCTGGTGCATGATGGCATCGTTGAACTTCACGTGGTTTTGGTTCTTGCGCGTGAGGGTCTTGGCTACGTTGAAGCAGCTGTCGGCGATCGACTCTATCTCGCTGATAATGCGGAGCATACCGGCGACGCGCATCTTGCCCTCGGGACTCAGGCGTCCCTCGGCCACGCGGTTGAGGTATTTGCCGATCTCGATCTCCATGCGGTCGGAGATGTCCTCATATTTCTCAAGACGGTTGTAGATGGTGCGGAATTCGTCCTTGTCGGCAGGGATGTCGACAAGCTCCTCGGCCATCCTGAGCATTCGCTCGACACGTTCGCCGTAGACGACGATCTCCTTCTGGGCCTGGGCGATGTTGAGTTCGGAGGCGGAGAGCATTCCGCGTCCGATGTATTTGAGGGTGAAGTCCTCGTCCTTGTCCTTATGGCGTGCAGGCATGATCCAACAGACGATCTTGACGTAGAGGTTGGTGAACCATATCATTATCATAAGGTTGCAGGCGTTGAAGACAGTCGGGAACATGGCGAGGCCGAGAGCCATGGCGCCCTGCGCCTTCGCCGTGAAGCCCCCTTCGGGCTTCAGGAGCGTGCTGTCGGCCATGTGCATCTCCTGGGCGCGGCTTATGTCGATGGGATTGATGCCGCAGCATCCCTTGGTGATCTCAGCCACAAGCTCGACGAAAGGCACGAAGCAGCAGAGCACCGCCACCGAACCGAGTACGTTGAACAGAACATGCCCCATGGCCGTGCGTTTGGCGGCCAGATTTCCGCTCAGTGAGGCGAGGATAGGCGTGATGGTCGTTCCGATGTTGCCGCCGAGGATGATGGCGCAGCCGAGCGAGAAGGAGATCCAGCCCTGCGAACACATGATCAGCGTGATGGCAAAGGTTGCCGCCGAGCTTTGCGCGACCATGGTGAAGATGATGCCGACCAGGAAGAAGATGAGTATCGAGCCGATGCCCATCGTGGTGTAGTCCTGGAGGAAGGCGAGCATCTCGGGATTCTGCTGCAGGTCGGGCACGAACTTGCTGATAAGGTCCAGTCCCATGAAGAGGAAACAGAAGCCTATCAGAAACTCGCCGAGACTCTTGTAGAAGCTCTTCTTGAGGAAAAGCATCGGCACCGCGACGGCTATCAGCACGATGGAATAGTCGGAGATATTGACCTCAAAGCTGAAGGCCGAGATGATCCATGTCGTGAAGGTCGTGCCGACGTTGGCGCCGAAGATCACGGCCATGGCCTGCTGGAGCGACATGAGTCCGGCGTTGACGAAGCTGACGACCATGACGGTCGAGGCCGAGGAACTCTGTATGAGCGCCGTGATGACAACTCCGGTCATGACGCCGGTGAAGCGGTTGCGGGTCATTATGCCCAGGATGTTGCGCAGTCTGTCGCCGGCAACTTTCTGCAGGCCTTCGCTCATCACCTTCATGCCGTAGAGGAAAAGTCCGACAGCGCCGAGGAGGCTGATGAACTGAATGATCGAATAATTCATGGGTGTGGAGGTACGGGGGTTATCTTTTCACTCGCGAAATTAATGAAATTTTTCCTTACCGCAACATTTTTTTAACAAACTCAATGTGGTTCCTTTGTTGTTACTACTAAAAAAACGTTATCTTTGCGTGTCCGCACCGATGATGAAGCTTAAACACATAAGGGTGATCCTGTCGCTGATTTTCCTCGTTGAGGCCATTGTTTTCGTGGCTCTTGGGGCATCGGCGCCACACCACACGTCGATAGCCTTCAGGCTCCAGATCATACCCTCGATGCTCGCAGCGTCGATGGGCGCGACGCTGACGTGGATTTTGGCCACTATCCTTTTCGGGCGCGTGTATTGTTCGACGGTTTGTCCGCTGGGCACGATTCAGGATCTCATGACGTTCACACGCGAAAAAGTGTGCCGACGCCCTATCGTCCATCGCTACGCCCCGATGCGCAAGATACGCTACGACATCCTGATCGTCTATGCGGTGCTCACGATCGCCGGAGCGTCGCTCGGGGTGCTTTTCGAGCCGTGGAGATGGTTCGACGGCATCGTAGGGTCAATTTCCGGACGCCACGACGCGGGAGTATTCGCGATCCTTGCCTCCGACGCTGTCTTCGGCATCGTCGCGGCGATGGCTGCGCTGACTCTCCTCGCAGCCTACGCTGTGCTGACGGGACGCGATTTCTGCAACCACATCTGTCCTGTGGGGACAGCCTTGGGGCTTGTATCCTCGCGCGCGGCACTCCACATCGAGATCGACCCCGACCGCTGCATCTCGTGCATGAAATGCGAGGACGGCTGCAAGTCGTCGTGCATCTCCGTGAAAGACCGCATCGTGGACAACACGCGGTGCGTGCGCTGCTTCAACTGCATCGAGGTCTGCCCCAACAAGGCGATACGCTTCCAGATCAACCGCAACGGCGTGATGTCGCCGATGCTGCGGAGAGCCACCGGAGCCTCGCCGAATGTCTGACCGATTTTCCGAAAAACCACTACAAAATACATAACCCGATCCTCTCTCCGCCCTACGTAGCCATGCAACAATATCTCGACCTGCTCACCCATATCCTGACCAACGGCCACCGGCGCGAGGACCGCACCGGCACAGGCACGATCTCGACCTTCGGCTATCAGATGCGTTTCGATCTCAGCAAAGGTTTTCCGCTCCTGACCACAAAGAAAGTGCATCTTAAAAGCATTATCTATGAACTCCTGTGGTTTCTCAAGGGTGATACTAACGTGAAATACCTTCAGGAGCACGGCGTGCGCATCTGGAACGAATGGGCGGCTCCGGACGGCGATCTGGGCCACATCTACGGCTATCAGTGGCGCTCGTGGCCGCGTCCTGACGGCACACATCTCGACCAGATCAGCGAGGCACTCCACGACATACGCCACAACCCTTCGTCGCGACGCATCATAGTGTCGGCATGGAATCCGGGCGAGCTGGAGAAGATGGCGCTTCCGCCGTGCCACGCGCTGTTCCAGTTCTATGTCTGCGACGGCAAGCTCTCCTGCCAGCTCTATCAGCGTAGCGCGGACTGCTTCCTTGGCGTCCCTTTCAACATCGCCTCCTACGCGCTGCTCACGATGATGATGGCGCAGGTCTGCGGCCTGAAGCCGGGCGAGTTCATCCACACTCTCGGCGACGCCCACATCTACACCAACCATCTGGAGCAGGTGAAGGAACAGCTGCAACGCGCCCCGAGACATCTACCCACAATGAATATCAACCCGGAGGTGAAGGATCTTTTCGCCTTCGACTATCCGGATTTCACCCTCACAGACTACGATCCCTGGCCTCCGATCGCCGGGAAAGTGTCCGTGTAACAAAGAGCATATGATTACAATAGTAGTAGCCGCGGCTAAAGACGGAGCCATCGGCAAGAACGGCGATCTGCTGTGGCATCTGAGCGGCGACCTGAAAAGGTTCCGTCTGCTGACGACGGGACACGCCGTAGTGATGGGACGCAAGACATGGGAATCGCTTCCGAAGCGACCACTCCCCGACCGCCTCAACGTAGTCGTGACCTCCGACAGCGGCTGCGACGCTCCGGGCGCCGCAATAGCCCATTCGCTCGACGAGGCGCTCGCCGTGGCCTCCGCCCATAGCGACAAGGTCTTCATCATCGGCGGAGCGAGCATCTACCGTCAGGCTGCGAATCTGGCCGACGCCATCGACCTGACGCTTGTGGAGGCGACGTATCCCGATGCCGACGCGCATTTCGAGTTGCCGGACATGTCGATGTGGCGTGTGGCGGAGGAGTCGGAAAAACTTACTGACCCTAAGTCGGGACTCTCCTACCGCCATCTCACCCTGGTAAAGAAATGAAGATCGCGATCGTCAACCGGAGCGATGCACGAGGTGGCGCAGCGGTCGTGTCACGGCGCCTGATGCACGCGCTGCGCGACGCCGGAGCCAACGCGAGGATGCTCGTGGCGGAAAAGCTCACGAACGATCCTTACGTGGAAGCAGCCGCATCCCCTGCGAGGGTGCGCGTGCCCTTCCTGCTGGAACGGGCGCGGGTTTTCGCGGCCAACGGCTTCAACCGCGCCGATCTCTTCAAAGTCGATCCCGCAACCGACGGACTGCCGCTGTGGCGCCATCCGCTGATTGCCGGAGCCGACGCGGTGCTTCTCAACTGGGTGAACCAGGGGATGCTCTCGCTCGACGGCGTGGACAGAATCGCCTCCGCGAAGCCAGTGATATGGACGATGCACGACCTCTGGAACGCCACCGGAATATGCCACCACACCGGCGCGTGCGAACGCTTCAGGGAGAACTGCGGATTCTGTCCGCTGTTGGGTTCGAACGCTTCTGCCTGCGACCTCTCCCACTCGACCTACATACGCAAGAAAAGCCTCTACACACGCCGCAAGCTTCATTTCGTGGCTGTGAGCAACTGGCTCGAACGCCGCTGCCGCGAGTCGTCGCTGATGCGCGACGCGGCGATTTCAGTTATCCCCAATCCTTTCATGCTCCCGGAGCGAGGCAAAATTGTGCGCAGCGACGCATCAGGGCGTCTCAGAGCGGTCATTGCGGCCGCGAGGCTTGACGATGACATCAAGGGCTTCCCGATACTCCTGGAGGCGCTCAGAAAGCTTAAAAACGCCGGAAACGAGCTTGCAGGACGACTCGACCTCATTCTCTGCGGCGACATACGCGACAAAAGCCTCCTGCAGCAGATTCCGGTGGCGTGGGAATGGAAAGGGAGCGTGGCGCCGGAAAGAATGCCGGAGATTTATTCCGGCGCGCAGCTTGTGGTCTCCTCGTCGCGCTACGAGACATTGCCGGGCACACTCGTCGAAGGTCAGGCCTACGGCGCCTTCCCTGTGGCGTTCGACCGCGGCGGCCAGCGCGACATCATCGACGACCGAATCACAGGCGTGCTCGCGCCTTTCGGAAGCGATGACAACGAAGCGGCGGAAAATCTCTCCGGAGCACTTGTCTCTGCCTCGGAGATTGTGGATTCCGCTGATCCTCAGGAGCTTGCCGACAGATTGTGGAAAAGCGTCCACGACCGATTCTCTGCCGCGAACGTGGCCGAGGCATACCTTGGCCTTATAACCGACTGCCTCTCAGTCAAATAATCCGCACAACACCTCCGGGGAATTGAGGTTGTCGGTGCCGGGAAAATGCAATCCGAAATATTTCAGGATTCCTTCGAGGATGCCGCGTCGCTGGATGCGGCTGAACCTGAACCGATGCTGATTTGCGAAGTTCATCCTCGCAAGCAGAAGCGGCAGACGCGCGTCGTCGCCGGCGAGGATGTGGCGATGAGCCGGAAGCATCGTGGTGTAGCGTCCGGCCTCCATGTCGAAGACTGCGACTGAGGAATAGTTGCTCACGTCGGGGGCGACGCCGGCGAATGTGGCGACACCGGCGAGAAAAGCGATATGAAAATTTGCCAGCATCCGGTCATCGGAGATATCGTCAAGCAGCCGTATGGATTCGGTTACGTAGCGATACATGACGGGATCGGGCGTAGAGTCGCGCAAAAGTCTATTGAGAAATTCCGCGATCAAAAGTGCGATGGATTGTTTCAGGGGATGGAAATATATCGACCTGTAGGCACTCAACGCCGCGAGCGATGAAGCGCGTTGGAGACGTTCGGAAGATCTGTCCAAAACCTGAAATTCCACGATCGAGAGCGGCATCGTGGCGGCACGTCTTTGGCGTCCGCTCTTGCCTCCTCCCGCGCCAATAGCCACCGACAATCGCCCGTGGGTCGGCGTATACACAGTCAGTATGTCCGTCCTGTCATTATGCCGCACCGGCGACCGCAAAACCATGCCCGTAACCGTCACCTTCATAACGCACTGGCTTTAAATGTGATACAGTCATATGAAAGCATCGAATCGGAGCTGCATCCTAACGTAGGGCTGCACCATGGTGCAGCCGCCGTTACCCGGGATTCCTGAGGTACGCGGTTCTCTCGAAACGCGGCTGCTCCATGGAGCAGCCCTACGTTCAAGTGTAGCTGCATTCCACACAAACGCTGATTATCAAGTACTTTAAACTTCTTCATATGACAACTCCTTTTTAGGTAGCATAAAAACAATCGCTGCTCCATCTTGAAACATTGTTATGGATGTATTCCACGATTCTGTTTCCATCCCAAGCACCGCGAATGAAATGGTCATTAAATCGCGCTTGCCACTCAAAAGTGATGCCGTTACGTCTGGCAAATCTTGTCACGGCTTGTTTATAACCCCCGACTACAACACCCAAAACAGTCCTTATCTTAGGTAAATCAACAGATTTATCGGTGAAGATCCTGATAATGGCATGAACGTGATTTGGCATGACAATAAATTCCATTACCTCTGCATAGTCGTAATGAGTAGCAAGGGTTTCCAGCTCATGCTGCGCGACTCTGCCAATCGTAGAAAAGTGCATTTCGTTGTCATAAATTTTTCCGAAATGACATCTCTTATCGTAACAACAAATTGTCACGAAATAATCACCTCCGGAATAATCATGGAAGGGCGCTCTGATGATTTTTCTTTTTGGCAAATCCATATTTCTTTTTATTGTCGTCCGGGGCGCGGCTGTACCATGGTGCATCTACGTTAGGGCGATTGTCATTTGTAACATTTACTTTGGTAGGTTGAGGGCGGTGAAGAGGATGGCGGCTTTGGATTTGCCGACGCAGGCGACAACGTCGTCCCAGGAGGCTTCCTTGAGGCGTTTCACGCTCTTGAAGCGCGCAAGAAGTGTGGCGGAGGTGGCGGGACCGATCCCTTTGATGGAGTCGAGTTCGGAGCGCAGCTGTCCTTTGGATCGGCGGTTGCGGTGGTGCGTGATGCCGAAGCGGTGGGCTTCGTCGCGGAGTGCCTGAACCACACGCAGCGATTCGCTTTTCTTGTCAATGTAGAGCGGAATCTGGTCGCCTGGGAAATAGATCTCTTCAAGACGCTTGGCGATGCCGGCGAGTGCCACTACGCCACGTATGCCCATCTCGTCGAAAGCTTCGACAGCGGCATTCAGCTGTCCTTTGCCGCCGTCGACGACCACGAGCTGCGGAAGTTCCTCGCCCTCGGCCATGAGACGCGTGTAGCGGCGGTGAAGCACCTCCTTCATGGACGCGAAATCGTCGGCTCCGACGACTGTCTGAATGTTGAAATGGCGATATTCCTTGCGCGAGGGTTTGCCGTTGCGGAAGACGACGCAGGATGCCACGGGATTCGTGCCCTGGATGTTTGAGTTGTCGAAACACTCGATGTGGGTGGGATACTGCGAGAGGCGGAAATCGCTTTTCATGCGCTCCATGAGACGCTTCACGCCGGCCTGCGGATCGAGTGCCTCGACCTCCTTCTCACGGTCGAGACGATAGCGGTTGATGTTGCGCATACCGATGTCGAGGAGTTTCTTCTTGTCGCCGCGCAAAGGTACGACCACCGCCGTCTCACCGAAATCGACATCAGGCTCAAAAGGGACAATTACCTCGGAGAAATGACGTTCGAGACGTGTGGACACCTCTCCTATCGCCGTGGAAAGGATCTCCTCGGGTTTCTCCTGAAGACGACGGCGGTATTCGAGATTGAGACTCTGCACCACGGCGCCGTGGCGGATGTGCATGAATCCTACGAACGCCGTATCATGGTTTTCGTCGTAACTGAAGATGTCGTATTCCGATTCGTCGGGAGGCGCGATGGTGGATTTTGCCTGATATTTCTCCACGAGATCATAGCGCTGCTTCACGACCGCCGCTTCCTCGAAACGCAACTGCGAGCTGAGTTTCTCCATCTCGGCGCGGAGATGGCGCATGATATATCCGGTATCGCCGTTGAGGATGCGACGGATCTGCTGTATGAAGGTGCCGTACTCTTCAACGCTGACCAGACCCTTGCAGGCGCCTCCGCATTTGTGGATATGATAGTCGAGACAGAGGCGTCCCTTCCCTTTCGCGATATATTCACCGTCGATATTATGACGGCAGCTGCGCAAAGGGAATACTTTCCGGATAAGCTCAAGCACTGCTTTGGCGCTTTGCACATTGGAGTACGGACCGTAGAAGCGTCCCTTTGCCACACTCTTGTCGCGTGTCATGAACACGCGGGGATAAGGTTCGGAAGTGACTATTATCCAGGGATAGGATTTGTCATCCTTCAGCAGTACATTGTAGCGAGGCTGATACTCCTTGATCATTGCGCTCTCCAGATGGAGCGCGTCCTCCTCCGTCGGAACAACGACAAAACGGAGATCGACGATGTTGCGCACGAGAACATTGGTGCGCAACACGTCGTGATGGCGATTGAAATACGATGAAACGCGGCGTTTAAGACGCTTCGCCTTTCCGACATAGATCACCTTACCGTATTTGTCGAGATACATGTAAACGCCCGGCTCCTCCGGAAGCGCGAGAATCTTCTTGCGGAGGAAAGCGCCCGGACGGTTTTCAAGGAGTTCGCGGGAGGTGCGCCGACTGTCGGGATTAACCGGCATCGCCGCGTCGTGCATGATGGCGCGACCCACGCGCTGCAGTGCGGCGGGAAGATGCGCCAGCACATCGCCGTCCTCCGTGGGTTTATCGGAAGGATAAACACCGCCCCGCTCCACCGTATCGGGAAGCAGGGGCGAGTCTGTTCCGTTGATTTCAAGGAGAGATTCCGCCATTATCAGAATTTAAGAAGTGAAGTTATCTCAACATCCGAAGGTAGATTATCGCGTCCGCGAAGAGCTTCGAGCTCCACAACAAAATTGATGTAGATCTTTTTCGGGTTCATGCTTTTCACGAGCTCGTAGCAGGCATTCATCGTACCTCCCGTAGCAAGAAGGTCGTCATGGAGAAGCACGACATCATCGGAAGTGATTGCGTCGGAATGCAGCTCGATGGTATCGACTCCATATTCCTTGGCGTATGCTTTCTTGATCGTAACGGCGGGAAGTTTACCGGGCTTACGCGCGGGCACGAAACCGCATCCGAGTTTATAGGCAAGAACGCTTCCCGTGATGAAACCGCGCGATTCGATACCCACTACCTTCGTGATACCCTTTCCGATGTAAAGCTCAGCCTCCAGATCGTTCATCATCTGAAAAGCCTCCGGATTCTTGATGAGGGTGGTCAGATCGCGGAACATGATACCCTTTGAAGGGAAATCGGGCACATTGCGAATTGTGCCTTTGAGTTCTTCAAGTGTCATAACAAAATAGAGTTTTATAGTATTTGAGAATAGTCTTAAAGTAACGCTTTAATCGGAGTCCGCACCCCGATGGAATCATATTAAAGAAAGGGTTTAAGAAATGTTCCACGTGGAACAAACGCGCCATAAACCCTTTATGTTGTGCAGCTTCTGCCGTGGAGCGTCAACGGTTAAGGAGCAGCAGAAGTATGTTGACATCAGCCGGAGAGACACCGGGAATTCGGGATGCTTCGGCAATGCTACGGGGACAATGTCTGGAGAGTTTCTGACGCGCCTCAGTGCTCAGGGAGGTGATGCTGCCGTAGTCGAATCCCGAAGGAAGCTTCACATTTTCGAGACGCACGAGCTTGTCTGCGAGCTGTCGTTCGCGCTCGATGTATCCGCTGTATTTTATCAGAATTTCGGCAGCCTCGACGATTTCATCGCGACGCTCCTCCTCAATCTCCTCAATCCTTTTTCGGAGCGCCGGAAGGAATTTTGCGACCTCAGCGATCTCTACGCCGGGGCGGAGAATGAGATCATAGAGTCGCACACCTCCCGAAAGCAAAGGAAACGATTTCGACTCAAGATAAGGATTGATTCTTTCGGCCTTCACCTTGTAGCCGGAAGCGAATTCGATCAATCCATCGCGTGCATCGCGCTTGCTTTCCATCAGCGCAAGGCGGCGTGGAGAGGCAAGCCCGATGGAAGCGCCGAGAGGAGTCAGGCGCATGTCGGCATCGTCCTGACGAAGCAATATGCGGTACTCGGCACGCGACGTGAACATGCGGTAAGGCTCATCGACACCCTTCGTGACAAGATCGTCGATAAGCACTCCTATATAGGATTCATCGCGGCGAAGCATCACCGCATCCTTTCCCTGACAGCGACGCGCGGCGTTAATTCCGGCAATCAGACCTTGTCCGGCAGCCTCCTCATATCCGGTGGTACCATTGACCTGTCCGGCAAAATAAAGGCCGCTCACGAGACGTGTCTGAAGGTCGTGGCGCAGCTGTGTAGGGTCGAAGAAATCGTATTCGATAGCGTATCCGGGACGGAAAATATGTGCGTCGCGCAAAGCCGGAATCTTGGCCAGAGCGTCGACCTGAACATCCCACGGAAGCGATGAAGAGAAACCGTTGATATAATATTCGGTGGTTGTCTCCCCTTCCGGTTCAAGGAAAAGCTGATGGCTCTCCTTGTCTGCGAAAGTGACAATCTTGGTCTCGATACTCGGGCAATAACGCGGTCCGATGCTCTTTATGCTGCCGTTGTAGAGCGGCGAACGATCGAGGTTATCGCGCAGAGTCTGATGTACCTCAAGATTAGTATGACATATATGACACTGTCGCGGCGCGAGGGTACGGCAACTTTCCGGCAGGAAACTGAACTTATGAAAATCGCGACACACACTGATGACAGCGCCGTTTTCATCGCGTTTCACGATGTCGTCACCCTCCTGCGGCTGTGTCTGAGAGAAGTCGATCGTGCGACCGTCGATACGTGCGGGAGTTCCCGTCTTCATTCTTGCGACGGCGAAACCAAGTTCCTTCAGCTGCTCCGCAAGCCCTACGGCTGCGGACTCCGCGATGCGTCCGCCGGACATCTGCACGTCGCCGAAATGCAACAGACCGTTGAGAAAAGTTCCGGCAGTCAGCACGACCGATTTCGCGCGAAACTCGATTCCGAGCGCAGTCACGACGCCCGCAACACGCAATTTACGCTCACTGTCCGGAATGTCTTCAGGCTCGAAAAGAAACCTTACAGCAGTATCCTGAAACATCTCCAGACCATCGGTATTTTCGATAATCTCGCGCCATTTGAGAGAGAAAAGCGTGCGGTCGGACTGCGAACGCGGACTCCAGACCGCAGGGCCTTTCGACCTGTTGAGCATCCGGAACTGGATCGCCGTGGCGTCCGTCACGAGTCCCATGCAGCCGCCGAGAGCGTCAATCTCGCGCACGATCTGCCCTTTCGCGATACCTCCGACGGCAGGATTGCACGACATCTGCGCGATACGGTTCATGTCGCTCGTCAGAAGCAGAGTACGGCTTCCGAGCCGTGCGGAAGCCACCGCTGCCTCGCATCCGGCATGTCCGGCGCCTATCACGATCACATCGTAGTCGAATCTCATATCTCAGAAACATTAGAGATTTTACGAAGCATTTCCAGAGCCTCATCCTCGTGAGCCTCCATGATCTCGCGCTCCCCCGGCCCCTTGTCGTTGATGCCGCAAAGATGCAGCAGACCGTGGACAATCACCCTGTGAAGCTCGCGGTCGAACGAACATCCAACAAGCTCCGAATTGCTTCTGACAGTATCGAGCGAGATCAGCATGTCGCCCGACACCCTACTTCCTCGCGAATAGTCGAAGGTTATTATATCAGTGAAATAATCGTGGCCGAGAAACCTGACGTTGCAGTCAAGAATCTCCTCATCGTTGCAAAACCGATAGGCGAGTTTGCCGCAGTCGAATCCGTGAGCACGTGCCACGTCGGCGAGCCAGCGTTTCACGCAAGCCTGATCGAAACGAGGCATCATCACACTGTCCGTTGTCTCAAATGAAATCATCATTATTTTGTCCGGTATTTTCCAAACTGCAAAAATAATAAATTCGCCTCTTTTTTGCCACGGCCTCCGCCGCATTTCACATTCTTTGACAGTTTAACAGTCTTTAACAAATTTCAGAACCGCTGCATCTTTCCAACAAAATACAACTCATAGTCCTGAATATCTGAAATATACATCAAACTACAGCCCTATTTAAGCCGTCGAGAATCGAACAGAGCTACAAAACCCATCCGACGGTCGGGTATTTTCGACTCTCACGGCAACAATTCCGAACTGCACCACACGTTATTAATGTAGACGAAAAATCAGGCAAGATGAAAATCGGATTCGACGGCAAACGCGCACTCTCCAATATGACAGGTCTCGGCAATTACTCCAGACTCATCATCGAGTCGATGGCCAAGGAGTATCCGCTCGACGAAATCACAGTCTACGCTCCAAGGCCACAGGAGAACCCCCGGATACGTTCCTGGGCCGCGTGCCCCAACATCGTCCGCCGCTACCCTCAGAAAGGTGAGGCACGATTCGGCCGGAGCCTATGGCGCACCTTCGGAATCACCGGATCACTCCGCGCCGACAAAATCGAAATCTTCCACGGCCTCAGCAACGAGCTTCCCCTCAACATTGCAAAAACCGGAATACCATCCGTCGTCACCATCCACGACGTCATCTACCGCACTCTCCCCTACTGCTACAAGCCGATCGACCGCCGCATCTACGACTACAAGTACGGTCGGTCGTGCCGCAATGCCACAGCCATCATCGCCATAAGCGAATGTACCAAGCGCGACATCGTGCGCTTTTATGACGTTCCGGAAGAGAAAATCACCGTCATATATCAGGGATGCGACGCCTCGTTCTCCCCTGCCGACACGCAGAAGGCCGCAGAGGCCGACAGAGAGACACTCAGCCGCCTCAGACTGCCCGAGAGATACCTTGTTCAGGTCGGCACCATCGAACGCCGTAAGAACGCCCTCCTGAGTGTCCGCGCCCTCAGCGCCATCGAAGACAAAACCGTAAAACTCCTCCTCATCGGGCGTCCCACCGGCTATCTGCAAAAGGTGATGGAGGAAGCCCGCCGACTCGGCGTCGCCAACAGAATCGAAGTACGCTCCGACATCCCTTTCGCGCAACTTCCCGCCGTCCTCAGAAACGCCGCCGCCGCCCTCTACCCTTCCCGCTACGAAGGCTTCGGACTCCCTGTCCTTGAGGCCATCAGCTGCGGCACACCAATGATTGCCGCCACAGGATCGTGCCTTGAGGAAGCCGGAGGTCCCGACACCATATATGTCGATCCTGACGACGCATCAGCCATGCGTCAGGCCATCGACACTATCCTCTCGGACAAAGACGTGGCAGAACGCATGAGGGCACAGGGACTCCTCTTCGCCAGGCGCTTCAACAACGACGAGGTAGCCTCTCGCACCCGCGCCCTCTACACCTCACTATTGCGCGGATAGAACTTATTTGCTACCTTTGTAGTTCAATAATAAAGACTTAAAGTTATGGCAATGACAATAAAGACATCGCCCGAGCTATGGGGAGAAGACGCCAGAATCTTCACGGAGGAAGCTGAACGCAACGGCAAATTGCCAACACCCAAACTCAGCGAATCGCAACGCAAGGTACTTTCAACAATGCTTGAGAGCGCCAAAAACATCGTCTTCCCTCCCCTCCGCAAATAGGAAATGGAAGAGTATGTTTTCGTCGAAAAAACCTTCATGGTGCCTTTTACAAAGGAGGTAAAGGAATACTGTGAGCTTTTTACATGCGGGGACCATGACCTTGATGATTTCTTCAATAACGATGTGTTTCTTTATGAGAAGGAATTGCTTGGCAAATCATATTGCTGGATAAACAAAAGCAACGACAGAGAAATAGTTGCAATAGCTACTCTTGCATACGACGGAATTAAAACAAACAACCTTGACAACCCTTCAAGAAATTCATTCCAACGTAAAATACCTCAACAAAAGAGACATCGAAGCTATCCTGCCGTACTTATCGGAAGACTCGCAGTCAACAAATCTTTTCAAGGACAAGGTCTAAACGTCGGCAGCCAACTCATGCAAGCCTTAAAGTATTGGTTTGTAGATGAAAACAACAAAGCTGCATGTAGATACGTCTTAGTTGACGCTTATAATACCGAAGCGACTCTGCACTTTTACGTCAAAAATGGCTTCAAGCCTTTATATAAGACAGAGAATGCAGAGAAGGAATCCTTTGCAATCGACACAAGCGAGAAACTGAAAAGCAGGATAATGTTCTTTGACCTTAAATTAATGTCATAGAATCTCCCGCGCCCTCTACACCTCCCTCTTGCGCGGATAGAACTTATTTGCTACCTTTGTAAGGTGGAAAACAAAGAATTCGACATACGACAAGAACGCGAGGCTCAGGAACGCGACTACGAGAAGGCGCTGCGCCCTCTCGAATTCAACGATTTTGCCGGGCAGAACAAAATAATCGAGAATCTGCGCATCTTCGTCTCAGCCGCACGTATGCGTCGCGAACCGCTCGACCACACCCTCCTCCACGGCCCTCCCGGTCTCGGCAAGACAACCCTGAGCAACATCATCGCCAACGAATTAGGCGTCGGATTCAAGACCACTTCCGGTCCCGTGCTCGACAAACCGGGCGACCTCGCCGGACTTCTCATGCAGCTTGAAGACCACGACGTGCTCTTCATCGACGAGATCCACCGACTGCATCCCGTCGTCGAGGAATACCTCTACAGCGCCATGGAGGACTACTGCATTGACATCATGCTCGACAAGGGTCCGGGCGCCAAGAGCGTACGCCTGAATATCAAGCCCTTCACCCTCATCGGCGCCACCACACGCAGCGGTCTGCTTACCTCTCCCCTGCGCGCGCGTTTCGGCATCAACTGCCATCTGGAGTATTACGACCACAACACGCTGCAAGGAATCATCGAACGTTCCGCGCGCCTGCTCGGCATCGGCATAGACAAAGAAGCCGCCGTCGAGATAGCACTCCGCAGCCGAGGCACGCCGCGTGTGGCCAACTCGCTGCTGCGCCGCGTGCGCGATTTTGCGATGGTGAAAGGTTCCGGACGAATCGACATCGACATAGCGCGCCACGCCCTTGAGGCTCTCAACATCGACAAACACGGACTCGACGAGATTGACAACAAGATCCTGCTCACCATCATCGACAAATTCGGCGGCGGACCTGTGGGACTCACCACCATAGCCACGGCACTCGGCGAGGATGCCGGTACGATCGAAGAGGTTTACGAGCCTTTCCTCATCAAGGAAGGCTTCATCAAACGCACACCCCGAGGCCGCGAAGTCACCATGGCGGCCTACGACCACCTCCACCGCTCCCCCAACCGCTCCGACACACCTTCCCTTTTCTCATAGAGGAGAGGGCACTCAGAAAGCTTTTTGAGAGCGATCAGAGGCACGCGAAGACCACGGAGAGGGAAATGTATGCCACGAACAGAGAAAGTGCGAGATAATGCCTCTGTGTGACTCTCAGGCGCATTCCCCACAGCGAACATTCATAGCCCACGGTCAGGAAGAAAGACGGCAGGTAGACAAGAAGGTTGGTGAAGTCGAACACCATGAACCACAGCAGCGAGAAGCCCAGCAGATGGATGAACGACCAGCGCGCCCTCGCCATCACGCCGGCGGAGGCGTGGCGCATACTGTTGACGAGCAGCGCAAACAGGAAGATGAGTCCGGAGATGGCGACCGTGAGCAGCAACCGGAACAGATCCATCGGCGACTCAGCGCCGGAGAAAAGGTTTGTCAGCGCGGGAAGATGGAATTCGGAAAACTTCACGACGCCGGTGGCCAGCAGTATCCAGTAGGGCGCGGCGATGCCCAGCAGCATAGCCACCACTTCCCGGATTCTCATGGAACGCAGGAAGACACACCCGAGCAGAAAGACCGGAATCAGCAACAGAAAGGCATACTGCACCATCGAGCCGAAGGACAGGAAGCTGAACACGAGAAATATGCCCTCGGCGCAATTACGGCGTCCGTAGAGCGAGAAAATGATATTGAGGCACACAAGTACCAGCAGAAGCATCAAAACGCCGGGATTGAGCTTCTCTGTGGTCCAGGGCGTGGCTCCGCACATCAGCAGCAGCGAGATGGCATACAGCAGATTGTCGGCCGGCACGAAGTTGAAATGCTTGGTCACGAATATGGAGTAGACCGCGGCACCGGCAATGAGCGACATATTGATCCACATCGAAGCCGTGGCGTCCAGCGGCCATGAGCTCACCGACGGCAGACAGACGCCGTAGCCCGAACCAACGATGCTGTCGGGCACGGCGACACTGCCGGGAAGCAATGCAAGCACCACAAAGACTATGAATGACAGTACAAAGCCTCCCTTGCCCCACCACGAAAGGACCGGAGCCGTGTCGTATGAGCCGCTGTAAGGCATTTATTTTTCAAGCAGACGGATAAGATCCTTGCCTATGTCGCGACGGTAATAGCAGCCGTCGAATTTCACTTTTCCGGCAGCCTCGCGGGCGTTCTCCACAGCCGACGCGATGTCGTCGCCGTAGGCTGTAACGGCAAGCACGCGGCCGCCGCTGCTCACAACATCACCTTCGGCGGCGCGCTTCGTTCCGGCGTGGAACACGAGGGCTGGAGCCACCTCATCGAGACCGGAGATCCTCTTTCCTTTCTCGTAGCTGCCGGGATAGCCCTCGGCCACGAGAACGACGGATGCGACAGCGCGGGAGTCGATGGTCATGGGTCGCATCTCCAGATTACCCTCGGCCACACCTTCGAAAAGATCCACGAGGTCGCTCTTGATGCGCGGCATCACGGACTGCGTCTCAGGGTCGCCCATGCGGACATTGTATTCGATGACGTAAGGTTCGCCGTCGACGTTCATGAGGCCAAGGAAGATGAAGCCCTTGTAGTCGATGCCCTCAGCCTTAAGACCGGCAAGAGTAGGCTCCACGATACGCCGGGCGACCTTCTCCATGAACTCCTTGTCAGCGAAAGGCACCGGCGAGACGCTGCCCATGCCTCCGGTGTTGGGACCAAGATCCCCCTCTCCTACTCTCTTATAATCTTTGGCAACAGGCAGGAGCTTATAGCTTGTGCCGTCAGTCAGCACGAAGACCGAGCACTCGATTCCGTGGAGGAATTCCTCGATCACGACGGTGGAGGAAGCGTTGCCGAACATGCCGCCGAGCATGTCGCCCAGCGAGTCCTTGGCGTCGCCCAGCGAGTCAAGGATAAGGACACCTTTCCCGGCGGCGAGACCGTCGGCCTTAAGCACGTAGGGAGGCTGGAGCGCACGGAGGAAATTGAGACCTTCGTCAAGGGTAGCGTCGGTGACGCTCATGAAGCGTGCCGTGGGGATGGCGTGGCGCATCATGAACTCCTTGGCAAACTCCTTGCTGCCTTCAAGCATCGCGCCCTGACGCGAGGGACCGATGACCGCCACTTCGGGCATCTCGGCCTTGAAATAGTCGTATATGCCGTCGACAAGAGGCTGCTCGGGGCCAACCACAATCATGTCGATATCGTTGGCCTTTACGACGCGTTTCACGTCGGCGAAATCGGCGGTGTTCACATCGAGCGCAAACTGCGTCAGTCCGGCGTTGCCGGGAGCCACGTACAGATTCTTCACGCGCTCGCTCTGCGCCAGTTTCCAGGCAATGGCGCTTTCGCGGCCACCGCTACCAATCAGCAATATATTTATCTTATCTTTCATACCTCATATCAAATTTACCATTTTTTCATATCATCACTTCTCCCCTTCATCCTTTTTCCAGCCCTTGCGGGGACGGAAACGGCGGTTCTCAAACACTGTCGCCGAAGATTCCGGCAGCGAGGGCATCTTTCCGAGAGTGTCGGTCGATGTGCGCTCGCGACGCGGTGCCGGGGCGTCTTCACGGCGTTTGAATCCGTCGCCACGCTTGAATCCGTCGCGGCGACTGTCCTTTCTGTTGTCGAAACCCTCGCGGGTTCTGTCGAAATCGCGTCCGCGCTCCTTGCCGAAGCCGCGGTTACGGTCGAACTCCCTGCCACCGCCTTCTCCTGTTCTACGGTTCTCCTGTCTTTTTTCGAATTTGCGGCTTCTGTCGTGATCCTTGCTACGGTCACGGTCGCGGTCACGCCCATGATCCTTGCCGCCGAATTTGCGACTCTCACGGTCCCATTCCCGGTCGGTCATGCGGCGCACCTTGTGGCGCGGTTCACGATCGAAATGCCTGTTGGCGACACTGCCTCCGTCTTCGCGGAACTGAGCGTAGCTGCCTTCGAAAAGGACATACTCGCGGAGCTCACACTCCAGAGCGCCGTTGAGGATGGGGAATTTCACGGAAGGCTTCAGTCCGATCTCGCGGAAATATTCGTCGCGATAGCCGATTATCCAGGCGTGGTAGCCCTTGAAATAGTTCTTGAGGGTGCTTCCAATCCCTTTGTAGAGTCCTGCCATGTCGTCGGGACGCAAACGCTCGCCATAAGGAGGATTGGTCACGAGGATGCCCTCGACAGGAGGCTCCGTCCACTCGGCGAAAGACTTGCACTCCACGGAGACAAACTCTTCCACTCCCGCGGCCTCGATGTTCTTCTGAGCCACGGCCACGGCGGCGCGTGCGATGTCACCTCCGAGGATGCGGCAGCCCGGCGTGCGTTCGCCGCTGTCGTCATTGTAGAGCGCCGAGAAAAGCTCCTTGTCGAAGTCTTCCCATGTCTCGAAAGCGTAGTGCTGACGATAGACGCCGGGATTGATGTTGGCGGCGATCAGCGCGGCCTCGATGAGGAAGGTGCCGCTGCCACACATCGGGTCGACAAAATCGCAGTCGCCGCGCCATCCGGTCTTGAGGATAATGCCGGCGGCGAGCACCTCGTTGATGGGCGCCTCGGTCTGCTCGACGCGGTATCCGCGCTTGTTGAGCGGCTCGCCGCTGGAGTCGAGCGAGATGGTGACTCGGTCGTCGCTGATGTGGACGTTGAGCTGCACGTCGGCGCCGGAAAGACGGATGGAGGGACGGCGCTGGTATTTGTCGTTGAAATAGTCGACTATGCCGTCCTTCACGCGGTATGTCACGAAGCGGCTGTGGGTGAACTCGGCGCTGTTGACAGTGGAATCGATCGAAAATGTCTTGTCGGGCGACATCAGGCTGTCCCAGTCGTAATCGCGCACGGCATCGTAGAGTTCATCGGGATTTGAAGCCTTGAATTTGACAATAGGCTTTAGAATCCGCAATGCGGTGCGGCAGCAGAGATTGGCCTTGTAGAGCATCTCCTTGTCGCCGGTGAAAGACACCATGCGGCATCCAGTCTCCACGTCATGAGCCCCGAGGGAGATAAGCTCGTCGCGGAGCACATCTTCCAGACCCCGGAATGTCTTGGCCACTATCTCGAATTGTTCATCGCTATGCATCTTGTAGTCTTAGAGGGTGTTTAAAAATAAACGTTAATTTGGGGTCGTTCATGTCGTGTGGATTTTGTCTTGCAGGTGAGGGAGCATAGCGGGCTATGTGACTGAACCAAAAGGCAAAATACGCCGACAGGAACGAGTCCTCTGATATTTTTGATGTTACTCTGTCTGTTGATTTTTTTGAAGTTATTGAGAGGTTGAAATAAAAGTCAGCCTTGTTCCGTCTGCTTTTTGTCAAAAACCTTTCGCGTCTTAGTCACATAGCCCGCTATGCTCCTGCGACTTAAAAGTTTTTTGTCTAAAAATCAGCCGCCCCAAATTTAACGTTTATTTTTAAACACCCTCTAAATATCTGTTGTTTCTGTGATTATGGATTTAGAACACGATCGTGTGGCCGGAATCGCCTCCCTTACGTTCGGATCCACTCTGCTCCCTGCGGGCGGGGCCGTTCTGCGCCGACGAGCGCTGAGAGACGCTTTGCGCCGGTTCTTCCTTGGTCATGCCCATGTTGCGGATCTCCTCCTTCTCGCGGCTTGTGCGCGAATAGGCCGTTGTCTTCTCGAAAGCGTAGATGACATCGTCGTTGTCGAACTGCGCGGGATCGAGCACCACATATTTGGCCTTGGCCATCTCGCGGTTATGATCCTTTAGCTTGCCCTCGCCGTAGACCTGCTCGATGGTGCGGGTGAGCTTGTCGTCGTTGACGGGAGTATCGGCGGCCGAGATCTCGATCTTCTCCTCCGAACGTCTGCCGCCGCTGCGGCGCGAGACTTCGGGAGAACCGCCGGAGAAGACAATTATGTCCTCGCCGTCGCGCACCGTGAGGTCGAATCCGGAAGCGAGTATGGTCATCTTGACACTCTCGCCCAGCGACTCGTCCCAGCACGTGCCCCACTTGATGCCGATGTTTGGCGAAAGTCCGGAGCTGAACTGCGTGATCTCGTTCATCTCCTTCATGCTGACCACGTTCTCGGCCTTGGGATTGAAATAGAGATAGAAAAGCAGACGCTTCGAGGTGCGGATGTCGCTGTTGCGGAGCAACGGCGAGTCGAGGGCGGCCTCGATGGCCTTGGTGACACGGTGCTCCCCCTCTCCTATTCCGGTGCTGATCACGGCTGTAGAGGAGTCGTGGAGCGTGGTGTAGACGTCGTTGAAGTCGGCGTTGACGTAGCCGCGCGTATTGATGATCTCCGAGATCGAGCGCGCCGCGTTGGCCAGCGTGTCGTCGGCCTTCATGAAGGCGTTGATCATGTTGAGGTCGGGATAGATCTCATGGAGACGCTCATTGTTGATCATCAGCAGGGTGTCGACATGCTTGCGCATCTCCTCGGCACCTTCGAGCGCCTTGTAGATCTTGCGCTGTCCCTCGAAAAAGAACGGTATGGTGACGATACCGACCGTGAGCAGATTCTCCTCCTTGGCGATCTGCGCCACGACGGGAGCGGCGCCGGTGCCGGTGCCACCGCCCATACCGGCGGTGATGAAGACCATGCGCGTCTCGTCCTTGAGCTGGCGGCGCACATCCTCGGCACTCTCCTCCGCAGCCGCGCGACCCTTGGCGGCGTCGTCGCCGGCACCGAGGCCGTGGGTGACGTTCGGGCCCAGAAGCACCTTGTCTGGAATCTGGAGTTCCTTAAGCTGCTGCTTGTCGGTGTTGCACACCAGGAAAGTCACGTTGTCTATCCCCTGATTGTAGAGATAATTGGCGGCATTGGCGCCGCCGCCGCCCACGCCTATCACCTTGATGATGGGCGGAAGCGCCTGTGTATCATTGTCCTCGAACTGTGAGGGATCGTCTATTTTGTTGTAGTCTTCCATGAAGCGGATATTGTGAGAAGGGATTATCAATTCAAATCGGTGTCGTCATCGTCGTCATCCGGACCGGGAGCGAAAATTCCGGTAAACTTCTTGCCGATGCCGGAAAGGATACCGCGCATCTTCGAGGGTCCGGGCTTGGGCTTTCTCTTCAGTCCTTCCTCCTTTTCGTTGTGTCCTGGATCCTCCGGCACGTAGGTGCCGTTGACGGGAAGCTCCGAGATAAGCTCTTCCTCGATGCATTCCGGCGCCGTGCCGGTCATTCCGGCGCTGAGGATGGCCACGAGCTGCAGACAGTCGTAGGCCGAGGCCTTGGTGTCTTCCAGACTCACGTAGGCGGGCAGTGTGGCGCGGCGCACGCTCAGGCCGCTGCTCTCCTTCAGGAGCTCGGGCAGGCTTTTGAGGTGGAAGCCTCCGCCGGCTGTCACGATGCCGCCGGGGAGCTGCCTGTCGTTCATTCCGGCGTAGCTGATCTGCTCCACAATGTTGGCCACAAGCTCCTCGCTGCGCGCGGCAACGAGGTTGGCGACGTCGCTCATGCGCACGCCGCTGAGATTGAGGTTCGACTGGTTTTCGGAGAGCATGGCGCTTCCGGAGGTGGTCTTCATTTCCTCAGCCTTGTCCTCAAGCACGTTGAGGGAGGTGATGTCGTTGGTGATGTTGCGCGATCCCATGGGGAGCACGGCGAGATAGACGAGCCGGTTGTCCTTGTAGAGACTCACTGTCGTGGTCTCGGCACCCATGTCGACAAGCATGCACCCCAGACGTTTCTCGTCGGCGGAGAGGACGAGATGCGCAAGGACTATCGGCGTAATGACAAACTCCGCGATGCCGAGTCCGGCCTTGTCGCGGATGACACGCGTAAGATGGCGGTGGAGCAGCGGACGGCAGACAATCAGGTTGTAGCGTGCCGTGATGTTGTTGCCGCAGATGCCGACAGGATTCCGGGTCTCGCTCTTGTTGACCACATAGGAGTTGGGGATAACATCCCGGACCTCCAGCGATGCGTCGATGTTGTAGTTGCGGGCATCCTCGCGCATGTCGGAGAGGATCATCTCGGTGATCTCGGTGTCGTCGGGCAGATTGCGCGAGATCTCGACCTTGATGTTTCGCAGCGAGCGTCCCTCGACACCCACGAAGAGACGCTTGATCCTGCGCTTGGTGGAATCGCTGTTGATGCGTTTCTCAAGTTTGCCGATGATGCGCCCCACCCTGTTGCCGACATCCTCGACATTCTGGATGAGTCCGTGGCTGACGCTGTCGGTGGCATGTTCGACCTCGACGGCGAGGACTTCGAGTCTGTCGGGCGCGGAACCACGCACACGTCCGACGGCGCCCGATATTTTGGAGCTGCCTATCTCGATGGCTGCTATGTATTTGTCTTTGTCCATTGACTTGATCTGATGTTATATAAGGGAGTGAATTTTCTATGGAGTCTGAGTCTGCTGTTTCATGGCGACGGACGCCGGGGCAAGATCCTCAAGCGGAATGTCGGCCTCCTCGGAGTCGTCGAATTCCGTGTCGCCGGGACCGTGCTCCGTAAGCATCTTGTTGCGCCGGGTGCAGACCACCTGGCCTTTGTATTTCACGGAGATTGTGTCGTAGTAGTTCCACCCTTTTACCGGCATAACCTTGCGGTAGAAAAGGAGGAGATTGGCAAATTTCTCGTCGAGGCGCGTCGTGTCGCCGAGATTGATGATATGACCTCGGATGCGCGGAACAAGCAGGATGTTGCGCGGCGACTTGTAGACGATCATGGTGACGAGGCTGCGGAGCACCGAATCGGCGGCCACACGGTTGACCACCGGGAGCGCCCTGCGCGCCGGCACGGAGGCCGAGAAATTGCCGCTGACGATCGGGACGTTGACATAGTATTCAGGCCGTGCGTCTATACGCTTCCCGTCGCGGTTGATGTAGTAGCTGTCATCGTTGGTGAAAATCCGCGCCACCGGCACCATCGGAACGACCTTCAGACAGAGTTTCCCCTCGGAATTGATGTAGCATTCCACATGCTCGAAATTGTTGACTCCGTCGAGTCGGCGCTCAAGCGAGTCGGTGTTGATGGCGCTCAGCGGCGTCCGGGCGTAGTTCTTGCCGAGCTTGCCCAACTCGAGCTTCACCGATTCCGCCGACATGCCCGACGATATGGGGCTGGCATTGTCGATCTCCACGTCAATGCCCTGACACAGCCTCCGGTTGGCTTTCCCGACAGCCCACGAGGCCGCCCACCCCGCGTATGCCAGCAGGGCGACAAGCAGCAACCACTTCAGGAGTGTCTGTCGAAGTGTCTTTTCCATTCTTACAAACTCTTCACCTTCAATCGTTTGCGTCGGCGGTGAGAATATGTTTTATCTCGGGCAACAGTCTGTCGAGATCCGCCGCGCCGAGAGTCATCAGGATGTCAAAATTACTATTTTTAATTATATTGAGCAAATCTTTTCGCTCGACCAGGGATTTTTTGCAGTTTTTCATGTCGCGGTAGATCAGCTCGGAGCTGACGCCCTCGATCGGAAGCTCGCGCGCGGGATAGATCTCGCAGAGCAGAACCTCGTCGGCCAGCGACAGAGCCTCGGCAAATTCGGGCGCGAAATCGCGGGTGCGCGTGTAGAGATGCGGCTGGAAAATCACCGTGAGGCGACGCTCAGGCCACAGCTGTTTCACAGAGAGAATCGACGACTTCACTTCGTTGGGCGAATGGCCGTAGTCGTCGATCAGCACCGGACCCCCGGCGCCCGGCTCGGGACGAAGCCAGATCTGGAAACGACGCGCCGGACCCATAAACGAGGCAAGAGCCTCACGTATAGAGGCTTCGTCGGCTCCGGCGAGCAGCGATGCGGCGATGGCCGCCACGGCATTGTCGACGTTGATCATCACAGGAACACCCAATTCCAGACGCTCGATGCGCCTTCCAGGCTCCACATAGTCGAAATAGAGCCGACCGTCGGAGAGGGTGATGTTCTCCGCATGGCAGTCGCCGGAAGAGTCTCCGGCGCCGCTGTATGTCATCACCTTGACATCGTCGCCCACGCGCTCGTGCAGCTTGAGCCCGGTGTGTTTCAGCAGATAGCCGCCGGGGCGTATCAGCGACGTGAAATGCGCGAAACCCTCCAGATATCCGGCCTCGTCGCCGTAGATGTCGAGATGGTCGGGATCGGTGGAAGTGACGACAGCGATGTAGGGATGCAGATGATGGAATGAACGGTCATATTCGTCGGCCTCGATGACAGAGTAGGGCGATGTGGCCGACAGCAGGAGATTGCTGTTGTAATTGCGCAGGATGCCGCCAAGGAAAGCGTTGCACCCGACTGAAGAGGTGTGGAGGATATGGGCGATCATCGACGAGGTCGTGGTCTTGCCGTGGCTTCCGGCCACACAGATGGCGTCGCTGTGGCGTGTGATACGGCCGAGCAGCGCCGCACGCTTTATGACCTCGAATCCGCCATTGCGGAAATAGCTCAGAATGGCGTTGCTGTCGGGCACCGCCGGAGTATATACCACGAGCGTATCCTCCGGACTGCGCATCGGCTCGGGGATAAGTCCCGGATCATCGTCGAAGACAACCGACGCGCCCTCGGCCACGAGAGCATCCGTTAGCGCCGACGGAGTGCGGTCATAACCGGCTACGGCAGCGCCCTTGCTGAGATAATAACGGGCGAGATTCGCCATACCGATGCCGCCGATACCGACAAAATAAACCTTTCGGGCAAGTTCCTCACGATCTTGCGTTATAGAGTGCTTGACAAAGCTCATTTTTAGCTGAAAATATTAACAACAGATTGAGTGTACAAAATTAGGGGAGGAGGCGGGCGATGCAGTCGACGATCTTTTCGTCGGAGTCGGGGAGTGCCATGGCGGTGATTTTCTCGCTCATTTCCCGTAGTTTGCCGCTGTCGCCGACTGTGGCGAGGATGGTGTCGACAAGCTTATCGGAGGCTTCGGCGTCGGAGACGAAGACGGCGGCGCCGCGGTCGGAGAGGGCGCGGGCATTCTTGGTCTGATGATCTTCGGCGACGTTGGGGGAGGGGACAAGGATGCAGGGCTTGCCGAGGAGTTCCAGCTCACTGATGCTTCCTGCTCCGGCGCGCGAGACGACGAGCGAGGCGGCGGCGTAGGCTTTCGCCATATCGGCGATGAAGTTGGTGACTACGATTCCTTTCATGCCGGAAGCTGATTTCCGGCCTCGGTCGCCCCAGGATTTTCCAGTCTGCCAGATCAGCTGTATTCCGGCGTCGCTGATGCGCCGCAGACCTGCCGTCATGGCTTCGTTGAGGGTGCGTGCGCCGAGGCTTCCGCCGATGACGAGGACGGTTGGACGCGTAGGGTCGAGTCCGAAGCCTTTGCGGGCTTCGGCAGCGGTGATGCCGCTGTCGAGCAGATCCTTGCGTATCGGATTGCCTGTCAGCACGATCCTGTCGGCAGGGAAGAAGCGCTCCATACCTTCGTAGGCGGTGCAAATGGCGGCCGCACGCTTGGCGAGGAGCTTGTTGGTCACTCCGGCGTAGGAGTTCTGTTCCTGAATGAGGGTGGGGACTCTGAGACGCTGCGCAGCCTTGAGTGTGGGACCGGAGGCATAGCCGCCGACGCCGATGGCTACGTCTGGCTGAAAATCCTTGATTATACGGCGTGCGCGGCGCAGGCTGCGGCGAAGCTTAAGCAATACGGAGAAGTTGCGCCAGAGACGTTTTCGGTCGAAACCGGCGATCTCCAGACCTTCGATATCGTAGCCTGCGGCGGGCACTTTCTCCATCTCCATGCGGTCTGAGGCGCCCACAAAGAGTATCTTGCAGTCGGGATAGCGCCGACGCAGCGCGTTTGCGATGGAGACGGCAGGGAAGATGTGACCTCCCGTGCCTCCGCCGCTTATGATGAATTTTGGATTTTTCATTTTTCAATCAGATCAATATGTCAGAGGATCGGAGTTAGACGAAGCATTTTTGTCGGCTGTCGCGGTGTGGAGCATCGTGGGATTGTCGGTCTCCGACTTGTCGGCCACGGCGGCGCGTATGGCCTCGCTGCCCTTGCTGTCCTTGCCCGTGCGCGACGCGAACTTGCTGACCGACAGCATCATGCCCATCGCGGCACTCATGATGATGACTGATGTACCCCCCTTGCTGATGAATGGCAGCGGCTGGCCGGAAACAGGCACGATGCCCACTACGATGGACATGTGCATGAGCGCCTGCATCACGATCATCACGGCGCATCCCATGATGAGAAGGGCAGGGAAGGCCTTCCGGCATTTCACCGCTATGCGCCCTGCGGCGCCGATGAGACTGAGATACATCAGCAACAGGAAGACGCCTCCGACGAAGCCTGTGTCCTCGATTATGATGGAGAAGATATAGTCGGAAAAGGCAAGGGGCAGTCGTGCGTTCTCGCGCGAGTTGCCGGGACCCTGACCGAGTACGCCGCCGTGAGCCTGGGCGAACTTGGAGAAGATGACCTGGCGGTTCTCGTCGGTGATCTTGTCGGTAGGCTTGACACCCTCCTTGAAGCTCTTCAGACGATCCCTTCGGAGTCCTGTACGGTCGATCCCGCCTTCATCTCCCGCACCGGCCATATATTGCTCTGTGGCGGTGCCCTGCGGCGCTTTTTCCTCGGCGAAATATTTCTTGTAGATGACCGGCCCTCCGATACAGGCAAGGAACAGTATGATGATGAGAAGCTTACGCATCTGCAGGCCTCCGATGACGAGCATGGAGAACGCCGTGCCGCCGATCAGGATCGTGTTGGTGAGTCCGTTCTTGAACAGCAGGGCGCAGAACAGTCCGGAGATGGCCAAGGCGATGAACATGCCGGTGTTGGTGACGCCCTGCGGCATCTGGTATTTGGAAATGACCTTGGCCAGCACGACGACGAGCGCCAGTTTCGCGATCTCGGCCGGCTGGATTGTGAATCCGCCTAATTTGATGGCTCGCTGGGCGCCGTTGATGACGACGCCGCCGAAGGTAGACCAGACCATAAGCACCACCGCGACTATGGCGAAGAGCACGGCAGTCTTGCGGTAGACCTTGTAGTGGATGTTGCTCATCAGGAGGATAAGCACGAAGCCTGTGCCTAAATAGATGGCATGCTGTATGATGGGGGCGAAGACGTGGCCACCCCTGATTTCGGAGCTGGATGCGCTGTAAAGCTCGATGATGGAGTAGCACATCAGCATGAGGTAGATGCCCCAGAGGAAGCGGTCGCCGCGCAGCTGCTCGCGCGAAGCGCGTTCCATCTTTTTGCGCTTAAGCGACTGCAGCCGCGCGTTTGCGGGCATTTCGGCGGCAACGGCCACGGAGGCTGCATCGTCGGCAGTCATGCCGTCGACGGTGCGCACTATCTTGAGTCCGGACACGGCCGCATCGCCGGCGCCGGACGCCGCAGGATTATTGTTTCGCATTGAGAGAGAAATCAGGTAAGTTGAAAAAACATTACAGAAGCGCTTTCACGGCCTCCTTGAATTTGTTGCCTCGGTCGACATAGCTGCTGAAAAGGTCGAAGCTCGCGCAGCAAGGCGAAAGAAGCACAGTATCGCCTTCGGCGGCGAGGCGCCGGCACTCCGCGATGCAGTCGGCAAGCGAGGAGGTGCTGACGGTGGGTACGATACCGCTGAAATAGTCCACGATCTTGGCGTTGTCGATGCCCATGGCGACGATAGCCTTGACCTTAGCGCGCACGAACGGTTCGATCTCGCTGTAGTCGTTGCCCTTGTCGGTGCCTCCGAGGATGAGCACCGTAGGTTGCGTCATGCTTTCGAGGGCATAGTATGTGGAATTGACGTTTGTGGCCTTGGAGTCGTTGACATAGCGGACGCCGTCGACCGTGGCGACATATTCCAGACGATGCTCCACTGCCTCGAAGTCGGCGAGAGCCTCCTTGACGACCTTGGGCGCCACATGAAGCACCGAGGCCGACACGCCGGCAGCCATGGAGTTGTAGAGGTTGTGCAGTCCCTTGAGCGAGAGCTCATCGCGAGGAATCTCCCAGCGGTCCTCGGGAGTGGAGACCTCGACCATGCGTCCATCGACCCACGCCGCGGCGCCCTCCTTGTGTTCCTCGCCAAAGGGGAGGAGATGCTGCTCCAGGCGAAGATGCTCCAGCTGGCGGGCAATCACGGGGTCGCCGTCCCAGTACACGAAGTAGTCGTCGGCTGTCTGGTTGCGCAGTATACGGAATTTGGCGGCCACGTAGTTCTCAAACTTGTGGTCGTAGCGGTCGAGATGGTCGGGAGTGATGTTGAGAAGCACGGCCACGTCAGCCTTGAACTCATACATGTTCTCAAGCTGGAAGCTACTGAGTTCCAGCACGTAGACATCATGCTCGCCCTCGGCGACCTGAAGCGCCATGCTGCGGCCTACGTTTCCGGCCACGGCCACATCCATTCCGGCCTTGCGCAGGATATGGTAGATCAACAGGGTAGTGGTGGTCTTGCCGTTGCTTCCGGAGATGCAGACCATACGCGCCTTGGTGTAGCGTGCGGCAAATTCGATTTCGGATATGACCGGAATGTTCTTTGCAGTGATTTTCTTAACGAGAGGAGCGTAAGGTGGAATGCCCGGGCTTTTGATGACCTCGTCGGCATTGAGGATGCGCTCCTCGGTGTGGCCGCCCTCCTCGTAGGGGATGGAGTGCTCTTCAAGCATCTCCTTGTATCTGGGCTTGAGGGATCCGGCGTCGGAAAGCCAGACCTCGTAGCCTTTCTTCTTGGCGAGAATCGCGGCACCGACGCCGCTCTCTCCTCCTCCGAGTATTGCTATCTTTTTCATTGTCAAATTCTTGTCAGATTGATTATCTCACTTTGAGAGTGATGAACGTCATGACGGCGAGCAGGATGCCGACAATCCAGAAACGCACCACGATCTTGGCTTCAGGAGTGGACCGGCGCGGGAAATTGAACACACACTTGATGTTCCGGTCTCCGGCCTTCTGGAAGTGGTGGTGGAGAGGAGTCATCTTGAATATGCGGTGTCCCTCGCCGTAGCGGCGTTTCGTAGCCTTGAAGTATGCCACCTGCATCATCACCGAAAGATCCTCGACGAAGAAGATGAGGCACAGCAGCGGAATCAGCAGCTCCTTGCGTTCCAGAATGGCGAATACGGCAAGTATGCCGCCGAGGGTGAGCGAGCCGGTGTCTCCCATGAAGACCTGCGCCGGATAGGCGTTGTACCACAAGAATCCAATCAAGGCGCCCATGAACGCTCCGGCGAACACTACGAGCTCCTCACTGCCGGGAATATACATTATGTTCAGATAGGAGCTGTAGATGATGTTGCCTCCCAGATAGGCCATGATGGCGAGGGCGAGGCCGATGATGGCCGAGGTTCCCGCCGCAAGGCCGTCGAGTCCGTCGGTGAGGTTGGCGCCGTTGCTCACGGCTGTAACCACGAAGATGACGACGAGCACGAACACGATCCAGCTCGCCGTGCCGCTCCATGAGCCCATCCAGGCCGTGAGCCACTCGTAGTTGAAGTTGTTGTCCTTCACGAAAGGAATGGTGGTCTGGGGCGACTTGATGCTCTTGACACTCGGCAGAGCGGAGCTTTTGGCGCCCGGTTCGGCGATGTCGGTTGTGGTCGTCACCTCCGTGACGTCGCCCTGCCGGGTGGTGGTCGTCCTGGTGCTGACAACCTCGGCGACATTGGCCTCCGCCTTCTGCCGCGAATGGGTCTGCTGAAGGTCGCCCATGACGATGGCGGGATTGAGCCACATCGACAGACCTACGATCAGTCCGAGACCGACCTGGCCGATGATCTTGTATTTGCCTTTGAGACCGTCCTTGTTGTGGTATTTGAGCTTGCGGTAGTCGTCGAGAAAGCCGATGGCGCCCATCCAGACGGTGGCGACAAGCATCAGCAGCATGTAGACATTGCCGAGATTGCCGAGCAGCAGACAGGGGATGAGGATGGAGATGATGATGATGACGCCGCCCATCGTGGGTGTGCCCTTCTTCTCCATCTGACCCTCGATGCCGAGGTTGCGGACGATCTCGCCCACCTGCATGATCTGGAGGCGGTCAATGATGCGGCGCCCCAGGAATAGGGCGAGAAGCATGGATAGAGCGAAGACGATTCCGGTTCGGAACGTGATGTATTCCATCAGTCGCGAGCCGGGGACATCGGCGCCCTGGAGGGACTGAAACAGCGAATAGAACATGATTTATCGTATTTTCCTGTGTCTGAGTCAAAGGTTCTGTCATTGAGCGGCAATCTCGCGGAAGGCCTCGGCGATGACCTCGCGGTCGTCAAAATGATGGCGCACTCCGTTCACCTCCTGATACGTCTCGTGGCCCTTTCCGGCGACGAGCACCACGCTGCCGGGAGCGGCGAGCATACATGCGGTGCGTATGGCCTCACGACGGTCGGTGATGCAGATGGTGCGCTTGAGGTCGGCGGCGGAGAGTCCGGAGCGCATCTGCGCGATGATCTCCTCGGGATCCTCGGTGCGGGGATTGTCGGAAGTAAGGATGAGCTTGTCGGAGCGGCATGCGGCCTCCGAGGCCATCATCGGGCGTTTCCCGTGGTCACGGTCGCCGCCGGCGCCGACGACGGTGATGACATTGCCTTTGGCTCCGACGATGTCGCGTATCGTGTCCAAGACATTGACCAGAGCATCGGGAGTGTGGGCATAGTCGACAATGGCTGTGAATCCGGAAGGTGAGGCCATGGTCTGGAAACGACCGGAGACAGGCACAAGGCGGCTCATGTTGACGAGCACTTCTTCGGGATCGAAGCCGGTGAGGATGGAAGCGCCGTAGACAGCCGTGAGGTTGTAGGCATTGAAGCGTCCGGTGAACTGCACCTCCACGTCGCGGCCGTTGAGCTGCAGCAGAGTGCCGTCGAGACGCGTCTCGAGGATGCGCCCGCGGAAATCGGCGTCGGTGCGCAGCGAGTAGGTGTATTTCTTAGCCTTGGTGTTCTGGAGCATGTATGCGCCGGCCTTGTCGTCGGCGTTGACGAGCGCGAAGGCGTCGGCGGGAAGCATGTCGAAGAATTTCTTCTTGGCGTTCATGTAGTTCTCGACCGTGAGGTGATAGTCGAGATGGTCGCGGGTGAGGTTGCTGAAGACACCTCCGGCGAATTTCAGACCGACGATGCGCTGCTGATCGGCGGCGTGGGAGCTGACCTCCATGAAGGCGTAGTCGCACCCGGCTTCCACCATCTCGTCAAGCAGAGCGTTGAGGGTCAAGGGATCGGGAGTTGTGTGGGTCGTGGGTATGGCCTTGTCCTGAATGTAGTTGCAGACCGTGGAGAGAAGTCCGGCCTTGTAGCCTTCGAGCTTCGCCATCTCGTAGAGGAGTGTTGCTGTGGTGGTCTTGCCGTTGGTGCCGGTGACCCCCACGAGCTTGAGCTTGCGCGAGGGATGGTCATGCCAGGCCGAAGCGAGGACACCGAGGGCACGGGCACTGTCGGCCACACGCACGTATGTCACCCCCTTGTCGAGAGTGGAAGGCATCTCCTGACAGATGATGGCGGCAACATGGTTGCTCGCCACCACCGGAATATACTTGTGGCCGTCGGTCGTCACACCTTTCACGGCAACGAAGACGCCCTCTTTCTCAGCCTTGCGCGAATCGCTCGCAAGACTCGTCACGGTCTTGTTGGCGTCGCCTATTATCTCTATGACATCGATCTCCTGAAGGAGTCGTTCAAGATTATGTTTCATATATCCTTTTTTTCAGTCAACTGTTTCTTTCTCACATCTGTAGTGTCAGCGCCACCTTCGAGCCGCGGCGGAGCTGTGTGCCCGGAGCGATACTCTGGCTCACCACGAAACCTCGCCCGACGAGCTTGGTTCTATAGCCCGACTTCTCCAGCATCCTGACCGCCGACGACGCATCGAGACCCTTGAGGTCGGGAACGACGCCCGGAACGGGAGAGGAGTGGGAAGTCTTGATCTGGCGTGCGCCGGTCAGTCCGACGCCGCTGACAAGCGTGGCGGTGTTGCCCTCGGTCGAAGCGTAGAGCACCGGCGCGGTCCGGGAGCTTCCTGTAGCGGCCGTGGGACCGGATGCGTCGTTGAGCAGACCCTTGGCGTAAAGCTTGAGAGCCATGTTCTTTAGCACCATTCCGGGGCCGCGTGCCGCCGAGGTCGTATGGGCGGGAGCCTCCATCACGACAATACAGCTGTAACGCGGATTCTCGGCGGGGAAATAGCCGCAGAATGAGAAGCGGCGCTTGGACGTGTCGTAGCGGTGGAGCACCTTGTAGTCGTAGGGGATAGCTGTTCCGGTCTTTCCGGCAATGCGGACGCGGTCGTCGCGGAGAGCGTTGGCCGTGCCTTTGCCCCAGACAGGCTCCAGCAGACATTCCTGCATCTTTCTGGCTGTCTCCGGGGAGCACACAGCCTCGCGGATGTAGCCGGGATCGACGATGGAGTCGCGTCCGTCGGGAAGGATGAGCGAGCGGACGATGTGGGGACGTATCATCTTGCCGCCGTTGGCGATAGCGTTCATATACGCGAGAGTGTAGAGCGGCGGAATCTCGATGTTGTAGCCGTAGGCCTGACGCGCGAGGTCGAGGAGCTGAGCTGTGCGGGTCACGGGATGTCCCTTAGCCGTACGGCTGACGATGCGCTGCACACGTCCGGTCTTCTCGCCGCCGATGCCGCTGTGCATCGGTTCCATCAGTCCGATGGAGGCCAGACGGTCATAGTATTTCGAGGGATCCTGACTGTAGCCGCGGAAGATCACGCGGGCGATTCCGGTGTTGGAGGACCATCCGATCACACCCTTCATGTCCTTGACGGAGGGAGCGTGAGGGTCGGTGGTCTGCTGGAAAGGTGTCGTCTCGACCGGATCGGAGACATTCTTCACCAGACCGTCCTCGAAGGCGATCATAAGCGAGATAGGTTTCACGACGGAGCCCGGCTCCACAGGGAGCACGGCACGGTTCATGGCCTCGACCCATTTGCCGGTCTCGGGATCCTGCTCCACATTGGAGATGGCCTTGATCTCGCCGGTGGCGACCTCCATGATGATGGCTGTGCCCCAGTCGGCGGGGATGGTGGAGTCGCGGCAGAGTTTGAGAAGCTCTGCCTCAAGCATGTCCTGGATGTCGATGTCGATGGTTGTGCGCACGTCGTAGCCATTGACGGCAGGACGGTCCACCCATTTCCCCATGCCGGAATTCATCGGCACACGGCGCGCCACTCCGGCGCGGCCGTAGAGCATGGAGTCGAGCGCCATCTCCAGACCGGCGTAGCCGCGCACCTTGCCTGTCTTCTCGTCTTCGTAGACACGTCCGATGCTCAGACGCGCCACGTCGCCGAAAGGATAGATGCGCTTGGTCTGCTCCTCGAAATAGAGCGGACAGCCGCGCCCCTTGCTCTTGATCTTGTTCATGAAGGGGAGGGCACGCAGATGCTCGAACTCCTCGATGGGACGCCGCGAGGCTATGGTGACGGTGCTGCGGCGCTCGCCGGGCTTGCGTTTGAGCTGGTCGTGGAAGAGCGTGCGCCATGAATATCTGGCAAGAGAGTCGGGGTTGTCGAGATGCTTGTTGCGCGGATAGAGGCGATTGAGCGAGTCGGCGAACTGGTCGAGTTCCACCCACTCCTTGGCGTCGAGACCCGACAACTTGGGATGGCGCAGATCCAGACGGATGTCGTAGACGGTGATGTTGCAGGCGAGGATGTTGCCGTTGGCAGCGAGGATGCTTCCGCGCTTCGGCTCTATGACCTCGGTACGTTTCAGCTCGCGCTCGGCACGTTCGTTCCATTCTCCGGCGTCGATCATCGAGGTCTTCACCATCTTGGCCGTGATGACGGCGCTGAGGGCAAAAACGAGGAAAGTCACGAGACCGTAACGCGCAAGAATGTGCTTTTTGTTGTTCTGTCTGGATTTAGTTTTCTGACCGGCCATATAGGAAAAGAGATTTGGGGTGTAAAATTAGCTAAAAAATCCGTGACAGAACGTAACGGCGCGAAAAAAACTTCGTCCGTCAGAAAAAAATCAGAAAAAGGTCAGAGTGCAGGGAGCTGATCAGTTGGAGGGAAGGATGTATGGAGGCTGCTCCTGATAGCTGATGCGAAGGTTGTTGCTGTCCATGAGCTGACGCATGCGGCTCTCGCGGATGAGACTCATGTATTCGGCCTTGGCGTCAAGCTTGCGGCTCTCGGCGCGGCGCAGCTCCTTCTCCAGCCCCTTGATCTCCTCCATGCGTGACTGGTTGGAATAGCGCTGGCTGATAAGCCATATCACGGCCACCATGGCCAGCAGGATGAGCCATCCGTTGCGCTTGAAGAATGTCAACGACATTGACCGGCCGTCCTTGATCGTGTACCATAGTCCGCTGCGGCGGCGCTTCCTGGGAGCCTTCTCCGGCTCTTTGGCAGCGGCGCGGCGGCGTGCCGCTGGCTTTTTCGCTGCCGCTTTCTTACGCGATGCCGGTTCGGTCGTTTTTTCCTGTGTATCTGTTTCTTCGCTCATTGAGGAGATTATATTGAGAATTTTATTTTTCGATGCCTGTGAATTCGGCTACACGGAGTTTTGCGCTCCGCGCCCTCGGATTGCGCCCGACTTCCTCCTCCGTGGGGAGAATGGCGCCGCGGCTCACGTCGCGCCAGGGCGAGAGACTGCGTCCGAAGAAATCCTTTTCTATCCTGCCGTCGACATTGCCGGAACGGATGAAATTCTTCACCATCCTGTCCTCCAGCGAGTGGTAGGTGAGGACGGCGAGGCGTCCGCCGGGACGCAAAACCTTGGCCGTCGAGTCGAGGAACTGCCGCAGCGAGGCCATCTCGTCGTTGACGACGATGCGAAGAGCCTGAAAGATCTGTGCAAGCTCCTTTTTCTGCTGACGCGGATTCAGGGTCGGCGCCACAACCTCGGCAAGGCGTCCGGTAGTGGCTATCGGCTCCTTGGCATTGGCCGCCGTGATGGCGCGGACGATAGGCGCCGGACGGCGTATGTCACCGTAAAGACGCAGAATCTCGCCGAGGCGTTCGGGCGATGCCGTGGCTATCAGTTCGGCGGCGGTGAGCGGCGCCTTGCGGTTCATGCGCATGTCCAGCGGAGCGTCGGCGCGAAAACTGAATCCGCGCTCCGCGTCGTCGAAATGATGAAACGACACGCCGAGGTCCGCAAGAATACCGTCGACCTTGTCCACGCCGTAATAGCGCAGGAAATTAGGCAGATAGCGGAAGTTGCCGTGCACGAAAGTGAAGCGGTCGTCGTCGGTCACGGCATTGGCCGCCGCGTCCATGTCGCGGTCGAAGCTGTAGAGTCTGCCCTCGGGGCCGAGCGCGGCGAGGATGGCACGCGTGTGGCCGCCGCCGCCCATCGTGGCGTCGACATATATGCCGTCGGGACGCAGCGCGAGACCTTCGAGACATTCCGGCAGCATCGCCGGTATATGATATTCCATCTGTGGCATTCGGGGGTGTAAAGTTAGCTAAAAAAATCCGGTGCCGAGCCATCTCCGCCATTTTTTTCAACCTTAGCAGCCTGATATATGTTAAAGATAAACACCAATCCAATTCACATGCTATGAAAAAATACTATATCGTGAGCTTCGGCGACAGCAATACTTACAGCGTAGCGGCTCCCCTCGACGCCGATACACTCCGCAACACTATCATCAGCCGTCTGGAGGAAAAATATCCGCAGGGAAACGTAAAGGCTATCGTGACAATCGATGTCCGCGAGGTTGACGAGGCGACAGCCGCCGGCTATCCGGCGCTCGACTCCGGAGCCGAGAAGGACGTCGAGGCCATACTCAACCGGGAGATGCAGGTAAATGCCGACGAGAAGGAACTCAACAACAACGCTCCATATGCCGTCACGGAAGTCGAGAATTTTCCCAAAAGCAAAGATTAGAAAGAAGTCTGTCCCTTCCCGGACGCATAAATGATGTTCCGGCAAACCGGCGCGCGAACTCCCCGTCGTCCATGGCACGAAGTTCGCCGTCGTCCAGAGAGAGTATTCCGTCGAGAGGGCGCATCCATGAGGATGGGGCAGCGCCTCTGTTGTGGGGACAGACCTCCTGACACCGGTCGCATCCGAGAAGGTGCGGTCTTTCGGTGTGCACATCCGGATAGGGCGTTCCCTCGACGGTGCATGCCGACAGGCAACGCCTTACATCGACCGTTCGGTCTGCTCCTATGGCTCCGCCGGGACATTGCCGACGGCAGGCGTCACATCCATCGCAATCCATCGGCAGAGGAGCGTCCGGCTCTGTCACGGCAGTCAGAAGTATCTCGCTCAGAAAAACCCACGACCCCACGCCTGGCACTATGAGGCATCCGTTGCGTCCGATGAATCCGACGCCCGATTTCACAGCCCAGTAGCGTTCGGCTATAGGCGCGGAGTCTATGCAAATGCGCCAGCGGCAGCCGAAGTTCGCCTCCAGATCGCGGCATATGGGTTTTATCAGCGAGCGCAGAGCCTTATGGTAGTCGCGACCGTAGGCATAGCGCGCCACGACCGGCAGACTTCCGTCGCGAAGCTGCGGCGGAAGATAGCACCATGCGGCGGAAACGACCGTGCGCGCGCCCTCAAGCAGCAGACGCGGATCGCGCCGAAGATCGGGGTAGCTGCGCATGTAGCCGAGCTCCCCCTCACGCCCCTGCGCGAGCCAGCTCCGGAAGCGGGTCGAGGCTTCGCCGTCGACCTCCCCGGCCGTTGCGAAACCTACAGCCGAAGCTCCGGCCCCCTTCAGTCGCGCCGTGAGATATTCCTTAAGAGACACATCCGTCATGCCTTGAAAACGTATCCGGGGAGATAAAATTGCGAATATCGGACACATACCATTTAAATACATCCCATCAAAAACGGCACGCACGTTGCCCGGCAAAACATATCGCCACGCTTCACCCTACCGCAGTCCTAAATTTCTTAAAAAAGTTGGCTATTTTTTTGGAGAAGCCGAAGATTTGTCTAATTTTGCACAAACAACTCTTGTTGCGCCGACGTATAAATTATATCGACAATTCAAATTTACTCATTTTGTGCTCGCACAAACTAAGTAAATACGCTATCAGCGAATTATAAAATATCATAATTATTCAGCAATACAGATAATTTAATATTAACATTTATGCAAAAGCAACTACTTTCTCTGGCACTGTTGACAGCGTCAGGTTTTGGTGTCGCACAGGCAGGAGTGATCCTCAACGAGGATTTCTCTGATTCGAGGGTGGCTTATGCCACATACGAGAATCTCAGCCAGGAAGGCTGGGAGGCCTACAGCACCAATCCCAACGCGGTCAAGCCTCAGCTCTGGTGTCTATACGGCGCCGGTTCAAGCTCTGACGTGAACGTAAAGGCATGCAGCGACGGCGATCCGATCCTTTCCTCCGGCGGCGTCGTTCCACGTGACGAAGTGCTCTACACTCCTACACTCAACCTTGACGACACCTATCGTCTGTCGTTCGTCTGGTCTTCGTCACCGGCCGGACGCGATTCCAAGGACTACAAGTTTCAGGTAAAGGTTGTCGAAGAGGGCAAGAGCTTCAGCGACGGCGACCTGATCTTCGACTTCCAGGATCCCGACCTCATGCGTGAAAGCGGACTGACTCCCGACTCCTACGGCTACTGGTGGATGGGCTGGGCCGACACACAGGCAACAATCAGTCTGGCAAAATGGAAAGGAAAGAAAGTGCGTATCGCCTTTATCCATCATCTCTCGGCAAGCTGCTCCTATCCCGTCTATGTCGACAATGTCAAGGTAGAGAGCTTCGTGGCCGCCACGCAGCCCGAGGCTTCGCTGAGCACTGACAAGTGGAATTTCGGCAATGTCTATGTCGGCTCCCAGATGCGCAGCGACGTCATCACTCTCACCAACACAGGCACCGACGGCCTGAAAATCACCGGTGTCGAGGGTCCCGAGGGCTTCGCTGTGGCTTTCAGCAAGAAGCTTGAGGACATCGACCTGAAGCTCAACGAGACCGTACAGCTCCAGATCGTCTACACGCCGACCGTGGCTTCCGCCTCCAGCGGACGCATCCTCATCAAGGGCAACTTCGACGACGCCGTCATCAACGTGACCTCCAACAAGCTCGTTCTCCCCGACGACGCGATCTTCGAGGGCTTCGAGGGCGACGTGTTCCCGCCCGCAGGATGGCAGGCCTCAAAATGGAAACAGAGCTCCGCTTCAATCGAAGGCAGCAAGAGCGCCACTCCCAGCGCTTACTACGAAGAGAAAAACTCCCTCATCACTCCGCGTATCGACGCCACCAAGAACCCCGCACGCATAGAGTTCAGCTATGCCGACATCTACAACGGCGAGGACGAGAACGGCGCCGACACATCAGTGCGTCTCTCATTCTCCAAAGACGGCGGCGCGACATGGACCGTGATCGACACCTTCGACTACAACGATCCCTACGACGCCATCCAGCAGAAGAGCTACACCCAGACCGCCAACAGCGACAACTGCTATTGGAAATGGGACTGGAGCCTCGACTATTATGACTCCGAATACGGCGCTAACGCCTCCGTATTCTATCTCGACGCCGTTGTGCTCTACGGACTTTACGGTGCCGGCGACCTTCCGAAGGCTGCCGTCAATCCCGTGCCTGCCGACGGAACGACCGAAGTCTTCAACCGCGGCCTCAAGCTTGAATGGGATCCCGTGCAGTTCGCGAAGGGATATAAGCTTTATGTAGGAACCGACGCACAGGCCACTTCGCTGATCAACGGCGTGGAGCTTGACGCAACCGCCACATCCTACGACCTTCCCAAGCTCGACTACGCCACAACCTACAACTGGAAAGTCGTGCCCTTCAACGCCACCGGCTCCGCCGAGGCTCCCGCAATGTGGAAATTCACCACCATCGCCGACCCGACCGTCACCGAGCTTCCCTACACCGAGGGATTCGACGGCCAGTTCCCTCCCAAAGGCTGGAACATGACCGGCGAGGGCTACACCATCTGGGACAAGAACGAGATCAACCCATACGACGGCACTGCCTCCGCCTTCGCAAAGGCCGGATACAACGGCAAGGAATGTGTGCTCGAGACTCCCGACTTCAAGGTGACCGCCCCGGCCATCGCATCCTTCTTCTGGGGTGACGGCGTGCCCGTCAGCCTGCTTAAGGACGAGAGCGGCCTGAAGACCAACACCACCAAAGGTTCCGACGGAATTTCCACCGTCAGCTTCCAGATCTACAGCGACGGCGAATGGAAACAGATCTCCCTCCTTTCCGACAAGACCAATCCCTACTGGATCCGCGAGCGCATCGACCTCACTCCCTACGTAGGCAAGACCATAGCGTTCCGCTGGGTCTACACCGTGCTCAACTACAATCAGGCGCGCGGCGCTGCCGTCGACAAATTCTCCGTCGAGGCCTCTCAGAGCGAAAACATCTCGTTCAACGCCACGGAATGGAATCCCGGCAAGCTCAACTGGGAAGAGAAGGTCAGCTCGGGCAATATCTTCACCCTCTTCAACGACGGCTCCGCAGAAGTCGAGATCGCAGACGTGAAATTCAACACCCCGAACTTCACCACCAGCCTCAAGGCCGGCGACAAGATTGAATCGGGCAAAGGCCTTGTCTTCAGCATCGACGCCGATGCCGACCACAGCGCTGCCGACGTGACCGACGCGCTTACTGTGACGACCAAGGGCGGAAGCTCTGCATCACTCCCCGTGGGTCTCACCGCACTTCCGCAGGATGTACGCTTCTTCGGCTTCGAGCAGGATGAATACGGCACACTCGCGCCCAAGGGACTCATCCTCGTGGACAACGACCGCATGGCCACAATCGGCCTCACCGCCGTGGACTATGCCCACAAGTACGAGCCTATGGCCTTCGTGGTGATGAACTACAAGAAAGCCGACTGGCCGAATCCCTACGCCCACACAGGCGACCAGCAGCTCACATCCTTCGCACCCCAGAACGATATCGACGCCGACGACTGGATCATCTCACCGCTTATGACGGCCACATCCTCATCGTCGCTTCAGTTCTTCGCACGCAACTACGAGAACAAGGACAATGTCGGCGGCGGCGAGGTGTTCGGACAGGCTCGTCCTTCCGTACTCGTCAGCGAAGACGAGAATCCCCGCGATCTCACCAAGTATGAACTTGTTGCCTCCTACACGCTTCCCTATCAGGAGAATGACTTCGACTACACCGAGATCAACACTCCCATCCCTGCCAAATACGACGGCAAGAAGATCTATGTGGCCATCCGCCATCAGGTGACCGACGGTCTGGCATACTTCTACGATGACCTCCAGTACAACCACTTCGCCGACTTTGAGCTTGGCGTGGGCGGCATCGCTTCCGACAACAGCGCCATCAAGGCCACTGTAGGAGCCGACGGCATCCTCCGCGTCAGCGGCGTGGACAACGCCTCGCTGCGTGTCGTAAGCATGACAGGAGCCACCGTGGCAGCAGGCAACGGCACCGAACTCGATGTGCGCGACCTCTCCGCCGGAGCCTACGTGCTCACCGTGAAGACTTCCGACGCCCTGAAGAACATTAAGTTCATCAAGCGCTAAGACTCCGAAAAGGACTTTAGAGTCAGCATGATTCATCCTCCGGCGGCCTGACCGCCGCCGGGGGAACCAACCAAAACAATCAACATTATTCATTAACCAAAACCCCAAGATCATGAAGAGACTTTATCTTCTATTGACAGCCATTACCCTCCTCTTTGCAGGACAGGCCATGGCCGCTCCGGGTCTTAAGGTGTCAGGCAAAGGCGTAGCTCCCACCAATTCCAAAATCTACGCCAATGCCGAAGGCCGAATCACCACTCTGGGGCAGAGCATCACAGTGGAAAATTCGGGCGATGTCACCCTGAATCCGGGCGATGAAGGCTACTCGCTCGTGCTCCACAGCTACATGGGCGACGTCGACCTTCAGACATATCCGATCCCCGATGCTCTCGCGCCGGGCGAACAAAAGACGTATGAGATCCACTGGGATTTCGACTTCACTCCTCTCGACGCAGCCTACACAGCCAAAGGATCATACGGCACAAAAGCCGCAGTCTGGGACAATTTCCGCATCAAGGAAGGCATTTCCAACACCAACACCTACATCGGAGGCTGGATGGACGTGTATCCCTACAAGGCATCTTTTGACCTTGTGCCTGAAAACTCCGGCACGGAGGTTGACGCAGCCATCAACTTCGGCTTCATAAGCAAGCCCACGACGCTGAAATACCGCATCCGCGCCACCGGAGCGGCAGACGTCACAGTCAGCACTATCGAGGTGCCGGTAGGCTTCACCGTCGCTCCCGCCACACCATTCACTGTGAAGGGTATGCTCAGCTCCTCTTCCGACAATTACAAGACAATCGAGATCACCGCAGATCCGACTATCGCGCAGGGTGTCCTCTCCGGCGACATCAGGATCACCGCTCAGGGCGTCGATCCCAAGACCTACAAGCTTCAGGCCGTGGCAATGGCAGAGGGCGACCTTTACGAGAGCTTCGAGATGGCCGGTGTGCCCAAGGGCTGGATAGCCGGCAAGAACTGGGACCGCTATCAATTGAACTACAAGCTCTCCACCACGAACAACAAATGGTGTTACAGACATAGTATGTCCAGCAGCGGCACGGAGTCTATGCTGATCACTCCGAAACTTAAGTTTGACAAGGGAGGCAAGATGCAGTTCAGCGCCACGCGCATCAGCTCCTACAGCCACGACACACGCGTGAAAGTCTACTGGTCGCCTGACCGCTCCAACTGGACATATCTCATGACTGTGGACGCCGACGGCAACGACGGAGCCATCAAGCTTCCTCCGCTGAACAGCTGGGGGACATTCACTATCGAGAACATTCCCGAGGGTGAGGGCTATATCGGCTTCGAAGGTCTATACATCGACATCGACGACGTTTACGGCGGCAAGATTGTCGACGTGGACTACGACCTCTTCCTCACCGGCTTCGACGCTCCTTCCAAAGGACTCGTGAACGATCCTCTCAACGCAACACTAAGCGTCCGCAACATCGCCTCCGCGCAGGTGGCTCCCGAGAACTATACCGTGGTACTCTATGCCGACGGCAAGAAGGTGGCTCAGGGCACACCCGTAGCCATCGCAGGCGGCGCCACGGTCAGCATCCCTATGAGCTATACTCCGCATCAGGCAGGCGCCACGAAGCTCAAGGCCGAGGTAAAGGCCGGCAACATCATCCTCTCGGCCTCAGCCGAGGTCACAGTGGAGGCGGAAAGCTCCTCTACCGCGCTCACGATTGGCGACGTCAGCGACAACAGTACGTCCTACGATATACCCCTTAAACTCAACTACAACAATTCTCGCTCACAGACTGTCTACACCGCCGCCTTCCTCGGCAAATACGGCCTGAAGTCGGGAGACCGCATCATCGGTGTGATATATGACGCCTACGACACCAACTCGACCAAGGTGGTAAAGGGTGATCTCGCGTTCTACATGAAGTCGACCGCTGCTGATGCTCCCACCGCTTCCGCACCCGAGACTGTCACCGAAGCCGACCTCAAATACTCATCGAAGCAGGAACAGTATAAATACACCAACAGCGGCAACAACAACTTCCATGAGTTCTTCAACTTCACCTTCGCCGAGCCTTTCGTCTATGACGGAGGCAACCTTCTTGTGGATTTGAGCAGCGAGAATCAGACCAACTACTCCAATGCCTACTTCCGCACAGACAAGTCGGAGAGTAATCAGGCAATATACAAATATAACGACAACCACGGCTCCTATCTCACAAAAGCATACAGCACCCTCACCAGCGGCGTTCCCGTGATGAAGCTTCTCATCGCCAAGGATCCGGCCCGCGCCATAGGCAAGGTGACTGACAAGGACGGCAACGGCGTGGCTGACGTGCTCGTAAGCTACACCGCCGGCGAAGTGCTCTACACAGGCACTACCAATGCCGACGGCGAATACGACATCACCATCTTCCGTCCCGAGCACGAGTACACCGTGACGGCTGACAACGAGTTCTATCCCGTGACCACAGCCGACGGCACCGTTAAGTTCGAGAACGGCGCACTCATCGCTCAGAAGAACATCCAGCTCGGCGAATTTGCCGCCGAACGTGCCTTCAACGTGACCTTCCACGTGACCAACGACGCCTCTCAGAGCATGGAGGGCATCCCCTTCACATTGCGCAGCAACAACTTCTCGCTCGCATACACCGAGGCCGAGACCACTCTCGACGCCGACGGCAACGCCACTCTGAAGTGCTTCGGCGGAAGCCACACTGCCACATTCTCCGCCCCGGGCATGAAGAAGCTCACCGTGACCTTCGGCATCAACAAGGACGGTGTCAGGGAGTTCAACCTCTCCGAGGATGTGAAGGCTCCCTACGGCGTTGAGGCCGAACTCATCCACGACGTCTTCACAGGCACCAACGACGTGGCTCTCAGCTGGGACAACGAAGTGGCCGCCTTCACCGAAGACTTCGAGAGCTACAAGCCCTTCGCGATCGACTTCCAGCCCTGGACAGGCATCGACGGCGACAAGGCGGCTCCCGCGCAGCTCAACGGAAAATATGACCATTCAGGCGAACTCAACTACGGCCAGATCATCAATCCCTACGCCGTAGAGCCCATGTGGGATCTCAACAACTACTGGACTCTCGCCGCACGCAGCGGACGCCAGTATCTCGGCTTCATTGTCCGCAACGACGGCAAAGCCCTCGACGACATGGCCATAACACCCGCGATCTCCATCGGCGAGGACTACTCGCTCCGATTCTACGCCAAGGGCTCCGACCGCACCAACGCCAAGTTCACTGTCGGAATCACCGAGAAGACCGACAATCCGCAGGCATCCGACTTCGTGACGATCAGCCCCGACAACTACATCGAGGCATCCTATGAGGACTGGACACCCGTGACCATCTCTCTTGCCGACTACGCCGGCAAGGACGTGAAGATCGCAATCCGCTGCATCAGCGAGAAGGGCAGCTTCATCTCAATGATCGACGATGTCTTTGTCGGACGCCTCGCTCCGGCGGCAGGCGCAGCCAAGCCCAAACGCAGCGCCGGCAACCCCAACGAGTCGTTCGTCATCACCCTCGACGGCGAGACCGTAGGCACTACAACCGACTATAACTACACTGTCAAGGATATCGCCTACGGCGACCATATCATCGGCGTCCAGGCCAAATACGTCAACGCAGTCAGCGACGTCGTGACAGTTCCCGTCAGCCTCTCCGCCGACGACTACGTCAAGGCCACTGTGACCCTTAAGACCAACAACGGCGTCTCCCCCGAGGGCATGACCGTCAACCTCAGCGCCATCAGCGCGGGCGACAACACTTCCGCCTACAGCACCGAGGCAAATGCCGACGGCGTCGCAGCCTTCGGATTCCTGCCCAAGGGTGTCTACACCATCAGCATCCAGCCCAAGGACTTCAATCTCTGGACTCTGGTCAACGACTTCCAGACTCCGCAGAATGTCAACGCATTCCTGTTCGAGACCCTCGTGAAGCCCTTCAACCTCACGGCTGATCCCGAGGAACAGGCCGACGGCACATTCAACGTGCTCGCACGCTGGAATCAGGATCTCGGCTTCTCCGACGGATTCGAGTCCTACGCAGACTTCGCCACAGGCACATTCGGCAACTGGAAGACCCTCGACCTCAACGAGCCGACAGCCTTCAGCTATCCCATCAGCCTCAACGGCAAGATCATCACATTCCCCGGCTGCAGCACTACCGATCAGCCCCGCAGCGTGGCTCCAATGGTCTTCAACCCCGCGGCAACCACACCTTCGATGAGCGAAGACATCGCTGTCAAGGCTCCCGAAGGCGAAAAGCTCGTGATCTTCCAGGGTCCGCAGGCCGCCACAGCCGACAAGTGGCTCATCTCCCCCTCCATCGAGGTGCGCGATGACTACGAATGGTCGTTCCTCGCCAAATCCTATCCCACCTATCCCGAGACCATCGAACTCCTCGTCAGCGAGGAAGGAAGCGACGATCCCGAGGAATTCAAGGTGATCGACACCGTGTCGCCTTCCTACGAGGAGTGGACGCAGTACACCATTCCGGTCGGCGAATATGCCGGCAAGAACGTGCGCTTCGCCATCCACTGCATCTCGCGCGACGGCTTCATCGCACTCGTCGACGACTTCAAGGTCGGACGCCAGGGCGGCGAGAATGTCGCCTCCGTGGGCAAGGTCAAGGACTACACCGTGAAGATCGACGGCACAACCGTTGACTCCACTCCCGAGAACTCCTATCAGCTCACCGGCCTCGCCGCCGGCAGCCACAAGCTCGGCATCCTCGCGCGCTATGAGTCCGGCTTCTCCGAGATGGCTGAACTTCCCTTCAACCTCACCAGCGGCATCTCCGGCGTTGCCGGCGACGGCAACGCTAACGTCCGTGCCGTCAGCGGCGCCATCCTCATCGACGCGGCCGCAGGCTCCGAGGTCAAGGTGATGACTGTCTCAGGCATGACAATAGCCTCGACAGTCAGCGACGGCACTACCGTCCGCATTGAAGCCTCCGCAGGCGTCTACGCCGTAACCGTCGGCAAAGAGGTCCACAAAGTGATCGTACGCTGATACTGATCCTCACTATACTCAAAAGAGAGACCGCGCTCCCACCGGCGCGGTCTCTCCTTTTTTTCCTTTTTTCCCTCCTTAAAGTCTTTAAAAACCTTAATGTCCTTAAAGACACAAAGGTTTTTAGGAATTTTTTGTTAGCTTTGCAGAACTGATGATTCCGTCGCAAGCACACGTCCGCAATATTTTTTTCAGGTTCTCATCGGGAAACAAGCGGCTGCGGCAAATCAAAAGTTAACCTACTTACAACCTTTTATCAAAAAACTACAATGCGAAAAATCTATTTACTGGCCACAGGATGCCTCCTTGTCGCACAGACAGCTATGGCGGCGGATCCTGTCTTCTCGGAGGATTTCACCTCCGAATCCGACTTCACGCAGGAGGATTTCGACAAGTGGACATGGATCGATGCCAACAACGACGAGAAAACATGGATCTTCTCGGCCGACGGCATGCCCTCGAAAGTGTATTACAACTACCATTCCGCAAATGACGGCGACGACTGGCTGATCTCCCCCGAGATTACGGTGCCTGAAGCCGGCTCATATCTGATTCGCTACAACTGCACCGGTTCATCCTACGGCGAGGCTGTCGAGGTATGGTACGGCTCCGCTCCCACTGTGGAGGGAATGACCGCGAAAGGAAGCGAGAACCCCGATATCAAAGGCTCGCCGACGACAAGTTATTTCATCACCGACCTCGCCGCCGGCGACAAGATCTTCATCGGCTTCCATGCCGTGACTCCGGCCGACCGCTTCCGCCTGTATCTCAATTCCGTCACGATGGAGAAAGTGACCGATCCCGTCGACCTCGGCGTCACCGAGATCCTTTCTCCCGAATCCGGCGAGGGACTCGGTCAGGAGACTGTCAAGGTGAAAGTGAAAAACTTCCTGACAAAGGACATCAGCGGCTTCGATGTGTCCTTCACCATCGATGGCGGCACTCCCGTGACAGAACGTTTCTCCGGCACCCTCAAGGGTGGAGAGACAGCCGAATACACATTCACGGCCAAGGCCGACTGCTCTACTCCCCGAGGCAAATATGAACTGAAGGTCTACACATCAGACCCCAACGACGTCGACCCCGGCAATGACGCCGCATCCGTAGTCGTGCGCCACATCGCTCCCGCAGGTATACCTTACTCAAATGGCTTCGAGCCTGACGACGACTGCTCTAACTTCACCTATCTCAACCTCAACAACGACGACGGTGACTGGAGCGTGGGCACCAACAGTTTCTTCACACGATTCTCCCGCACAGGCGAGGGCTTCCTCGGCTACAACTACAACAAGGAGAACGCTGCAGACGACTGGGTGGTGATCGATCCTCTCGAAGTCGAGGCCGGCGACTATCTCATGCGCTTCTGGTATTCCGCCACAGAGAACCATACCGAGCGCCTTAAAGTGTGCTGGGGCACCGCTCCGACTCCCGAGGCCATGACAAACGAGATCTGCACCATCGACCCCATGACCAACGATTCTTATCTTGAGTCGATCAGTCTCTTCAAGATTCCCGCCGCACAGAAGATCTTCATCGGTTTCCACGCCTACAGCGACGCCGACGAGAACTGGCTCGTGATCGACGACCTCAGCATTGAGAAAGTCGACCCGACGAAAGTCGATGTCATAGTTGACGACTTCACCGAGCCTTACGGCTACCTGCGCGAACGCAACCGCCGCGACGTGAAGTTCTCTGTAAGCAACATCGCCGTGACCGACGCCGACGTTGACATCAACCTCTATGTCGACGGAACCGTCAAGGAAACACGCAAGGACAAGATCGGCTTCATGGCTACAAAGGAATATACCTTCGAGAATGCCCTTGCTGGCCTCGCAGACGGCACCCACACCATCAAGGTGGAGGTTATCGCTCCCAACGACCCGAACGCTGAAAACAACACGGCAGAGAAGGAGATCGTGATCATCGGTCAGCCCGGAGTCGTTTTCTATGACTTCGAGGACGAGGAATTCCCCGAAGAGCTGACATACCGCGTGGAAGACAGCGCCACAATCCATCCCTCCGCCGTCGACACGTACGGCGATATGGGAGCCGCGCTCCTTGGCGTGAACAGCCATTATCTCTATCAGGAGACCGCCCTCGCGCTCTGCACCTGGTTCTCCGATCCCACATCGACAGCCGACCGCTGGCTCGTGCTGCCCAAGATGCACATCGACGACAACAACTGCCATCTCGTTTGGGACGCGAGCGCCTTAAGCACCACGGACTATGAAAACTACGACATCTGCGTCTCCACAGGCGACGACAAATGGTATGACTACACCGCCATCCACAGCGTCAAGGGCGAGAACGAATGGTCGAAGACACGCGGTGTCTCGCTGGCCGAATACAAGGACAAGGACATCTATGTGGCCTACCATCTCAAGACCACCGGAGGCAACGCACTCATCCTCGACAATATCGGCGTCTACGGTTCCGCCACACCCTCGGGCATCGGCGCCATCAAGGACAACGCAGCGTTCACACTCTCATGCGACGGCCGTCAGCTGACATGCAGCGCAGAAGCCGTGATGACAGTGACCGCCATGAACGGCGCCATCGTAGCTAAAGGCACAGGCACGACACTCGACGTCACCGCGCTTCCCGCCGGTGTCTATGTAGCCGTAGCCAACGCCGCCACCGGCACGCGCACCCTCAAATTCGTGAAGAAATAAACCGTCCCTTCCCCAAAAAGGTGCGTCAAAAGCGCCGGGCCGAAGGTCCGGCTGTATTGCCAACCGCGGCCTTCAGGCCGTGGAAAGACATCTCCCTGGAAAATCAGTCGCGGAGCGACGTCGTGCGGTAAAGTCATTACCAAACACGCATCGCTCCGCGACGCGTTGTCTTATCTGGCAGCCTGTCCACGGCCTGAAGGCCGCGGTTGGCAATATAGACAGACCTCCGGCCTGTCCTGCCTGCGCAAAACATCCACCCTTTTCAACCCACTTTTGGGGGATTATAACACAATTTCCCCGAATCATCATATTTCGCCATGAATCAAAAGCGAGACTGCACAACGGTATCGCACAGTCTCGTTTACTTTAATTCTTAAGGTTGTTAGTTTGTCAGAGAGGCTTGGAGAAGGCGGCGCGGCGGCGGTGCTGCCGGCGCGTGAAGAGTTCCCACTGGCTCTGCACCTTGTTGTTGGCTGCCATCTCGGGGTTGCTCTCGGCCCATTTGAAGCCTTTCTCGATGTAGTGGGGGATGAGGTCCTGGAAGAGCAGGGCGTTAACTCCCTTGCTCTGGAATTCGGGCTTCACGGCCACGAGGAGCAGATCCACGCGGTCGTTCTTACCCTTAAGTCCCTTGAGAAGATCCACCCAGCCGAACGGCAGCAGACGTCCGCGCGATTTCTGCAACGCGCGGCTCATGGATGGCATCGATAATCCCACGCCCACGAGGTTGTCGTCGCCGTCCACGACGAGCGTGACGAGCTTGAGATCGAGCAGAGGTATATACTGGGCAACGTAGTAGTCGATCTGGCGGTCTGTGAGCGGAGAATAGCCGTAGAGCTTGTCGTAGGCCTCGTTGATGAGGCGGAAGAGGGCGTGGCCGTAGTCGCGCCTGATCTTCTTCTTAGAGGTGTATTTGAGCACCCTGAGATTGAATTTCTTCTTCACGATGTCGGCTATGCGGCTGTAACGCTCGGGGATTGCGTCGGGCACGTCCATGACGTATTCGAGCCATTCGACCTCGGGCTTGAAGCCGAGACGCTCCAGATGCTCCACATAGTAGGGATAGTTGTAGATCGTGGCCATCGTGCTCAGCTCCTCGTAGCCGAAAGTGAGCAGTCCCTCGTGGTCGAGGTCGGTGAAGCCGAGGGGACCGACGATCTTCGTCATCCCTTTCCTGCGTCCCCACTCTGATGCGGCCTCAATCAGCGCCTCGCTGACTTCGTGGGAGTCTATGAAGTCGATCCATCCGAAACGCAGCTCCTTGGCGTCCTTGCGCTCGTTGACGGCACTATTTATGATGGCGGCGATACGACCCACGGCTTTGCCTTTGTCGTCGTAGGCCATGAAGCAGGCGCATTCGCAGAAATCGAAGGCGGGATTATGGCTCGGCGTAAGGGTGTTGACATCGTCGATCACCAGAGGGGGCACATAATAGGGATTCCCCTTGTAGAGGTCGATCTGGAAATGCGTGAACTTTATGAGGTTGCTGCGGTCGAGAGGTATCTGCTTTACAGTTATCATAGACTTATCGTAGACTCTAAATGGAATTTGCCACCAGCCAGCAGACAAGCACTCCGAGCAGGACGATCACCGAGATGACCACCACGACGAGCAGCGTCGAGGATCCGCGCTGCATGGAGAGGCGCAGGTCGTCGAAGCTGCGGAAGCGGCGTATCGGATCCGTGGCCGTGCACCGCTGGGCGATGCGACGCAGCCGCGGGATACGTGTGGGGGTGTGGTCGAGCACCTCGTTGATGATGGTGCCGTAGGCGAAAAGATCCTCCATCGTGTCCAGAGGAGTGAGCGATTCGCGCTGGTCGTAGCCCACGTTGATGAGCTTGAGGTTCTCGGTGTATTCGGTGAAGATGATGCTGTCGGGAGTGATGGGATGGTGTATCACATGATTCTCCTGGATGTAGGCCATCGCGTCGGGGAGCTGCGTCTCCAGCCGGTGGATGATCCTGGGCGTGAGGCGCTTCTCGTCGATCAGCCGACGCAGCGAATAGCCGTAGACATCGTCGGTGATTATAGCCATGCCGATGCCGGGGATCTCTTCGAAATCGTTGACCATCACGATATTGGGATGGGCAAGCGAATATCGGGTCTCAAACTCGCGGCTGATCATCTCGCGGAAACGTTCCTGCGAGGCATACTGCGGCTTGAGAGCCTTGAGCATCACCCATTTGCCATGCTTACGGGCTGTGTAGACATCATAAAACTCCTCTCCCCATTCGGGAAGCAGGGTCACGTCCGACCATTTGCCGGACGGATCGTCGATCTGGATTTTCTTCTCCTCTTTGCTTACGTAGGCTGATGACATGGCTGTGGAATTTTGATAGTTAATAATTGGAGTGCGTGGTGCCTCCGGCTCAGTCGATGATGTCGAAGCCGGTGTATTTGCACAGACACTCCGGTACTATAATGCCCTCGGGAGTCTGATTGTTCTCCAGAATGGCGGCCACGATGCGCGGCAGGGCGAGAGCCGAGCCGTTGAGGGTGTGGCAGAGATGCGTCTTCTTGTCCTCGCCACGGTAGCGGCATTTGAGACGGTTGGCCTGGTAGCTCTCGAAATTGCTGACGGAGCTGACCTCAAGCCAGCGCTTCTGTGCGGCGCTCCACACCTCGAAGTCGAAGGTGATGGCGGAAGTGAAGCTCATGTCGCCGCCGCAGAGACGCAGGATGTGCCAGGGCAGACCCAACTTCTCAAGAAGACCGCGGACATGGTCTTTCATCTCTTCAAGGGCGGCATAGGAGTTTTCGGGCCTCTCGATGCGCACGATCTCGACCTTGTCGAACTGGTGCAGACGGTTGAGGCCGCGCACATCCTTGCCGTAGCTTCCGGCCTCGCGGCGCCAGCAGGGGGAATAGGCACAGTTCTTCTTCGGCAGTTCGTCGGCCGGAATGATGACGTCGCGGTAGATGTTGGTGACAGGCACCTCGGCGGTCGGTATGAGGTAGAAGTCGTCGAGATTGACATGATACATCTGCCCCTCCTTGTCGGGAAGCTGGCCTGTGCCGTAGCCGGAAGCCTCGTTCACTACAAAAGGAGGCTCTACCTCGGTGTAGCCGGCCTTCCACGCCTCATCGAGAAAGAACTGGATGAGGGCACGCTGCAGACGAGCGCCCTTGCCGATATAGAACGGGAAACCCGCGCCGGTGACCTTAACACCAAGCTCCCAGTCTATGATGTTGTATTTTCTGGCAAGCTCCCAGTGGGGGAGGGCATCCTCGGGAAGATCAGGCATCGGACCGCCGGTAAGCTCCACGACATTGTCCTCCGCCGTCTTGCCCTCGGGCACAGCCTCGCAGGGTGTATTGGGTATATTGAGAAGAATCTCGGTAAGTTTCGTCTCCACCTGATCGAGAAGATCCTGCAGACCCTTGGTGCCGGACTTGATCTCGGCCACCTGAGCCTTCACCTTCTCGGCCTCCTCCTTCTCACCCTTCTTCATCAGGGCGCCGATGGAAGCGGCGAGTTTCTTGAGTTGAGCGGCATCGTTGTCGGTGCGGGCCTGAAGACGGCGGCGCTCGGCGTCGAGCTCAAGCACCTCGTCGATGGCGCCACGGCCGTCGAAACCCTTGACAGCCAGACGCGAAACAATATAATCGGGATTTTCCTTTATAGCTTGTAGTGTAAGCATGATTCTATGTTGATTATTCCTGTTTTAAGAAGTTGATTCACATTGCGGCAAGCATCTCCTTGACCTTGGCGGAGATGGCACGTCCTTCGGCCTTGCCCGAAAGCTGCTTCGAGGCCACGCCCATCACCTTGCCCATATCCTTGGGCGAAGTGGCGCCCACGGAGGCGATGATGTCGGCCACCGCCTTCGTCAGCTCCTCGTCGGAAAGCTGAGCCGGTAAGTACTCCTCGATGACCTTGGCCTCGGCCAGCTCGTTCTCCGCAAGCTCGGCACGGTTGTTGGCCTCATAGATCGCGGCACTCTCCTTGCGCTGCTTCACCATCTTGGTGAGGATACGGATTGCCGTCTCGTCGTTGAGTTCGCCGTTGGCACCCGGAGCGGTCTTGGCCTCTAAAAACTCTTTCTTGATACCACGCAATGCCTCCAGCCGCACCTTCTGGCGCGCGAGCATCGCCTTCTTGATGTCCTCGCTAACTGTGTCAAACAGATTCATCTCTAAAAATCGTTTTTATTGTCAAACCGCAAATTTACAAAAAAATTCCAAAGCCCACAAACTCAGCCCGAAATCTCTCTCAGAGAGATATCAACAGCTCATCGCAGAGAACGCGACGACGGAGCCTCGGCAGACGCGAGTGTTTTTCCGTCCTCATTGCGAGATTACTACGCATTTTTTATTACCTTTGTGGCAAATTATCCATTAGCTTAACCAATGAAATCTGACTTACTCATGTTTTCTCTCGGCGCCGCCGCTCTGTTAGGTCTCGCGGCTCCGCCTGCCTATGCCGCGACGCAGACTCGCCGCGACGCCACATACGTGGAGGCAGCTCCCGCAGCCAAGGGCGATTGCCCGGAACTTCGCGTGCACACTTCAGTCGGCACGGTCGTGGTGACACCGGTCAACGACAACATCATGCGCGTCACGACAATTCCCACCTCCAACCCCGGCCTTAAGTTCGAGCCTTCGCAATCCGCCATCCTGGAGCCGGAGTGCGGCAAAGGAAGCGTGCGCCTCACCGCCTCACCGGCTTATTTCGGACTGTCGTCGAAGTCGATGGAGGTGCGCGTCGACCGCAAGAGCGGCCTCGTGAGCTTCTACAACGCCAAGGGTCAGCGACTACTTTCGGAGCACACCTCCCTCAGCAATGCCGATGCGGCAATGCGTTCCGTAAGTTTCGACACTCCGCAGAACGGCGACATCTTCTACGGCGCGGGCGAACGCGGCCACTCCCTCAAGCTCAACGGCGACACCCTCGTAATGTACAACCGCCAGAACTACGGCTACACAGCCGGAGATCCGCGCATCAGCCAGATGAACATCACGATGCCTTATTTCGTAAGCTCCAAGGGCTACAGCGTGCTGTTCGACGACTACAACAAGTCGGAGCTTGTGCTCGGCGACAAGGAGATTTCATACGTTTCCCGGAAGACCTCGCGTCCCATCAGCTACTATTTCATCTGCGGCGACGAAGGTGACCTCGCATCCGCCACGGAACAGTTCACGGCGCTCACCGGACGCCAGGAGCTGCCCCCGTTCTGGGCGATGGGCTATATCACATCCAAATACGGCTACCACAATCAGCAGGAGGCGCTCGGCGCGATCGACTCCCTCAAGCAGCGCGGCTATCCGGTCGACGGAATCGTGCTCGACCTTTACTGGTACGGCGTGGAAACCGACATGGGTCGTCTCCAGTGGGACAAGACCCAGTGGCCCGACCATAAGGCGATGCTCCGCGAACTGCGCGACAAGGGTGTCAACCTCGTGGCAATCTCCCAGCCCTACATCAACAAAAAGGGCGCCATCGACAACTACAACGAACTCGTGGCCAAAGGCATGACCGTACGCGACTCCGTGGGCGGCAACCACGACGTTACGATCTGGGTCGGCGAGTCGGGCATGTTCGACGTCTCAAATCCCGACACACGCGACTGGCTCTGGAACCGCTACAAATCGCTCACCGACGACGGAATTGCCGGATGGTGGGGCGACCTCGGCGAGCCGGAAGTGCACCCCTCGACCATCTACCACCACAATGGCGAGACGGCCGAACAATACCACAACGTCTACGGCAACGAATGGAGCCGCATCATCTTCGACGGCTTCAAGAAGGAGTTCCCTGACCGCCGCCTCATGCTCCTGATGCGCGGCGGAACCGCAGGTCTACAGCGCTACAACGTGTTCCCCTGGAGCACCGACGTGTCCCGCTCGTGGGGCGGACTCCAGCCGCAGGTCAACATCATGCTCAACTCCGGACTCTCCGGACTCGGCTACATGAGCAGCGACCTCGGAGGCTTCGCTGTCGACCCGGCCAATCCTCTTGACGAGGAACTCTACCTGCGTTGGGTCGCAATGGGCGTCTTCACACCCACATTCCGTACCCACGCGCAGCTCAAGCCCGAGCCTTACCACTATCCTGCTCACCAGAAAGAGACACTGCGCTTCGTCAAGCAGCGCTACGAATGGCTCCCCTACAACTACACCCTCGCCTACGAAAACGCCTCCAAGGGCTATCCTCTCGCACGTCCGCTCAACTTCCACGGCGAGAATCCCGGAGAGAAATATGCTGACATCAACGACGAATATCTCTGGGGCGACCGTGTGCTCATCGCTCCGGTGATGACCAAAAGCGCCCGCTCGCGCAAGGTCGTTTTCCCCGCCGGGAGCTGGATCAACCTCAACAACGACCGCCAGATCTTCAAAGGGGGCACGACTGCAACCGTGAGCGCGCCGCTCAGCCAGCTACCGATGTTCGTGCGCGCCGGATCCTTCATCCCGCAGTATCGCCAACCGATTGAGAACGTAGGGCAGTATGACCTCTCATACCTCACCATGGTCTATTATCCCGGCACGGAGGAAGCATCCTACACGCTCTTCGACGATGACCGCAAGTCCCCCACCTCGCTCTCCGACGGCAACTTCATACTCTCCAGCTTCACAGGCCGACGCCTCGCAAACGGCACGATAGAAATTTCCATGGCCTCCGACAAGAATCCCGGAGTGCACGACTGGATGCCCAACGCGCGCAACATCACCTTTGAAGTGAAATGTCTCGACAGAGCGCCCAAGAGCGTCACCGTAGAAGCCGGCGACGGACAGACCGCCACATTCAAGCGTACCGCGAAAGCCACGGCCGACGCATCGACATGGAGCTACAACCCCTCCACACGCACACTCTCGCTCAACGCCATCTTCACCGGCGAGCCACTGAAAATCACAGTAAAATAAATGGACATAAAGGAAGCTCAGCGTCTTGTAGACGACTGGATAAAGACAGTAGGCGAAGGGTATTTCTCTCCGCTTACTAATATGGCGCTGCTCACGGAGGAGACCGGCGAGCTCGCACGCATCATCGCGCGGCGCTTCGGCGACCAGCGCGCCAAGGAAGGAGAGAACATCAGCGACGACGCACTTGCCGACGAACTCGGCGACGTTCTGAGGGTAGTCATCTGCCTTGCCAACCAGACAGGCATAGACCTCGACGACGCCATGCGCCGCAACCTCGCCAAGATCTCCACCCGCGACCGCCACCGCTTCACCACCCCCTAATCCCCCGCAACCCTTTTAGGAGTTGCTTTCCCATACCGCGACACGCTTGTAGGGGCGCAATATTTTGCGCCCGCAGCGACAGGATGTGTGAAGATGAGCCGTAACCCTTAATTACGACACACCCTCTCTAATACCATAGATCAACTTCCTCCTCCGAAGCCTCTTCTGGTGTTTCCTCCGGAGTCTCCTCCGCAGGTGTTTCCTCCGGAGTCTCCTCCGCAGGTGTTTCCTCTTCGGTTGTTTCCGCTGCAGACGTTTCCTCCTCGGTAGATTCCCCTGTAGTTTCTTCAGTCGGTGTTTCGGTCGATTCGGGGTCGGAGGGACCGCCGGGGAGATAATTGTCTTCGCCGACCACTTTCTCCTCTGTCTTGCGGGCTTTCTCGCGTGCCTCGAAGTCAAAGTATTCCTCGAAGCTGCGTCCCTCACGCAACAACAGCTTGAAGTTGGCGTCGCTTATCATGATCGGACGCACCTGAGGCGGCAGCGAGAAGTTGTCGTCGCGCGACATGACGGAGCGGTAGTGTTCCAGCTCCTTCATATTGCTGAATCCTTTTATTATAAGGAGGCCAATGTTGCCGAAATTCATCTGTTCGAGGTCGAAGTCCTTGACCACGAACGACGAGAAGTTGTGGCGCGCCACGTCGTAGAGCAGCTGATTGGGGCTTACGCTGTCCAGCGGGAAGGCGAGCACGAGCAGTTGCGGTTTGTTGGGGTCGAGATCAAACTTGGCCTCGGTTGTTGCCGCTGTGGCATCCTCGTCGTCGCCCCCTCCGGCTATGAGGCGTGTCTCCCAGATCAAGCCGCGTCGGTTGCCGGCGCTCTGTGCAAGCCTACGACCCGAATTGGCGTATTTGAGCATGGCGGAGGCTGTCTCGGTCATGTCGGTGTCGGGCCATTTCTGCAACAGAGTCTCCAGACGTTCCTTGAACTTGGCGTCGTCGCGGTCAGTCACGTAGCTAAGGGCGTCGATGAAGACGAATTTGGGGAGGATCTTCGACAGGGGATAGTCTTTCTCCATCTGCGCCGTAAGGGCATGCACACGCGCGTTGTCGTTGTCGAGATAAGCCTTGTAGGCCTCCTCGTAGATCTTCTCCTGCACGTCGTTCATGCGCCGCAGATTGTCGAAATAGTTGGGGTCGCGCATCGCCTGGCCGTAGTTGCTTTCGGGAAAGTCGTCGATGATATTGCGCCGCCATCGCTCGGCTTCGGAACTGTCGTCGCTGCGTACGGCCATCAGATACATGTTGTAGTAGACGTCGAGTCGATAGATGTTGTCGGGATAACGTTCCTCCAGTTCGAGGAAGATGGAGCGTGCCTGCACGAAGTCTTCAAGCTTGTCCTTCAGGATGACGCCCATGTTGTAGAGACCTTCCTGAATGATGTCGTTGCAGGTGGCGATCTCGGCGTCGGTCTTCGGGATGTCCTTCAGGTAATATTCAGGCTTCGTGGGATCGGCCTCGGCGGCGATGCGCTCCTTGTCGGCATCGCTTATGGAGTCGTTGGCCGCTGCCTCGGCGCTGTCTTCGTCAAGCTCCTCGTCCATGGAATCGAGCGAAAAAGTGTTCTTGTTGCGGCGGCGCCAGTCATCCTCGTTCTTACGCGAGCCCCAGCGGCGCTGGAACTCTGTCTTGCCCTGATTCTTTGTCTGGGTGTTGTAGAAATACCACGACTTGTCGCTGTTGATCTGAAACTGCGTGGGAGCGTTCTTGTCGTTGATCTGAGAGCCTTGGGCCTCCTGCTGGGCGAGATATTCCTCGCGCTTGGCGTCTTCGGCTTCCTTCTTCATCTTCTCCTCGTAGTCCTTGGCAAGCTTCTCGCATGCCTTCCGCTGCTCCTCGGGCGTCATCTTGGCGAGGGTCAGCAGGGAGTCCTGCAGATGGACATTTCCGGCGTATTCGGCGAGTTCGTCGAGCACGTCGGAGCGTTTCTTAATCTGCTTGTAGTCGGGATAGTTGTCGGGGAGGAGAGGCACAGCCTCGGAATAGCACGGCTGGGCACCGACATAGTCGTGTTTGTCGAAAAGGATACGTCCGAGGGCGAGCTGCGCGAGCGCCTTGTCGATTCCGGCGCGGGTGGATTTCTCAACTGCGAGGCGATAATTCTTCTCGGCATTCACGGAATCTCCGCGCGTGAGATAGAGATTGCCGATGGCATAATAGATCTGATCCAGATACTCGCTGTTGCGGCCATAGCGTGCCATGGAGCGCAGAGCGCTGATCTCCTTCTTGACATTCTTTCCGGTATAGACTTCCGACTGCTTGATGCGGGCATTGAATTTGGTGCGGTAGTTGGTGCCGGCGCCCCCTCCGGCCTTTGCGAAAGCCTTGTAGGCGTCGTCCTTGCGGCCAAGGTCGGAGAGGAGCTGGCCGAGAAGGAAATAGAGACGGTTGCGCTGGGCGCCGGAAGCGTGGGATGCAGCCGACTGAAGGAACGGTATCGCCTCCTCGGTGCGCGATGCGCGGATGAGATAGTCAGCTTCCACGAAGTCGTAGAAATACATCAGGTTCTTGCTCGGGAGCTTTTCGCGCTTGACATGCACGAGGATGTTCTCGGCCTCGAAGGTCCAGTCAAGGGCGCAGTAGGCGAGGGCCTGCCAGAGCTGAGCCTCGGCCACGACCTCAGGCTTCCATTTGAAATGGCGCTGGATGTAGAAGAAGGTGGAAGCAGCTCCGAGGAAATCGCCGTTGAAATATTGCGAACGTCCCATCATGAGCCACGCATTGTGGAGGAAGGGATTGAATTCCTCCCGCGCCCTGAACTCCTTGTCCTTGGGCGACTTGGAACGTTTCTTGGGTTTCTTGCTGATGGAATGGAGCTGGATGGCCTTCTGCATCTTCTCGATCGTGCGCTTGAAATCGCCCGTGGGCTGGGGACGTTTCTGGTCGGCGCGCGCCTCGGCGGGATGCATCAGGGTGCGGCGGGTGTAATCGTCCTCATAGCCCTTTTCCATGGTCTTGAGCTGCTCCTTGTAATGTTCGTCGCCATTATAGTAGACATTATAGCGCGTGGTGAAAGCCTGCCACTGGCGCGACATGGCGGTGTTGCGGTTGTTGCCGCAGGAGCCGGAAAACAACAAGGCAAGCGCCACCGCACAGAGGGCGATGACGCCTGCGCCTTTACGGCGCAAAAGAGTTTTTCTTTCGTCGGCGCAGCGTTGCATTTAGAGGGTGTTTAAAAATAAAAGTTAATTTGGGGTCGTTCATGTCGTGTGGATTTTGTCTTGCAGGTGAGGGAGCATAGCGGGCTATGTGACTGAACCAAAAGGCAAAATACGCCGACAGGAACGAGTCCTCTGATATTTTTGATGTTACTCTGTCTGTTGATTTTTTTGAAGTTATTGAGAGGTTGAAATAAAAGTCAGCCTTGTTCCGTCTGCTTTTTGTCAAAAACCTTTCGCGTCTTAGTCACATAGCCCGCTATGCTCCTGCGACTTAAAAGGTTTTTGCCTAAAAATCAGCCGCCCCAAATTTAACGTTTATTTTGAAACATCCTCTAATTAACAACGCACGCGGGAGCTATAATATTGCGGAAGAAGTATTGCCGGAGTGTCAGCCGACCTTGCGGAGCATGTCGGAAGCGCAGAGCATCATCAGGGTTCTCTGGCGCGCCATGTCGGCCATCTCTTCGGCAGCTTCGACAAGAGCCTTGTCGGCGGTAATCACGCGCAGCGCACGGAGAGCCACGTGCGCACAGATCCAGTCGCGCACATTTTCGCCGAGGAGAGTATTGCGGCGTGCGTCGGAAGGTATGCCGGGACTGAGACTGATGGCGACATGGTCTTCGGAGTCGAACTCGGTAGTGGCATTCCAGCCGGAAAGTGCGGAACAGACATGCCAGGCGCAGAGACGCACATTTGCTTCGACAAATTCCTCCTGACGTTCGTCGCCGATGTAGTGGCATTTGTCGCCGGCAGATGAAGTGCAGGAAATCTCGTGAGCGGCAAGAAGCGAAAGCACGCGGTCGCTCAGTTCCGCGATAGGAAAGGAGAGAGCAATTCTGTAGTTGTTACTGTCCATAGTCTTAGAGTTTAAGCAGATGATAATCTTTGATAAGTTAGACAAGTTTGATAAGTCAGACATCTCCGATTGTTCGGATGCACAAAATTATCCTCGAAAGTGTGCCGCATATATGCACGGTTATGTTAAGATACGTTAATAAACAACGTCTAAATAGCTAAACAGGGAGTCTTTTGAGAAAAAAACACAGAAAAAGAGGCGGAAATTTTGTGAAATAAAAAAAATGACCTAACTTTGCAGTCGCAAAATGCGATGGCGCCGCTCGACGCGGCCGCACGGAGCAGTTGCCTTGAGTGGCCCATTCGTCTATCGGTTAGGACGAGAGATTTTCATTCTCTAAAGAGCAGTTCGACTCTGCTATGGGCTACAAATTAGTTTGAAAAAAGGACATAACAGAATATGGCAAATCATAAATCATCGGAAAAGCGCATCCGCCAGTCGGAGAAGCGTAAACTCGAGAATCATTACTGGGCGAAAACTTCGCGTACACTTGTGGCTCGTCTCCGCAAGATGACAGACAAGGCAGAAGCTGAGAAGGAATACCGGAAGATAAGCGCTCTTCTCTCACGTCTCGGTCGCAAAAACATCATCTCCAAGAACAAAGCCGCCAATCTGCAGAGCAAACTCAGCAAGCATATCAACAAGCTTGCCTGAGAGGAAATTCGTTCAGTAGCGCGTCTCTGAATGCGACCGCATCGCGATGCGGAAATTTGCCATCATGAAGAGACAACACTGAAAGCAATTTAATTTTTCATAATTGGTAGGTTTTGAGGTAAACCATATTACCTCTGGTTAATATAGGCAAAGATCAAGACCAAGAATAATTTTCATGAGACTTGCGTCGGAAACTGTGAAGCTTCCGGCGCTATGTTTTTGTGTAGCCATAAGGCCAATAAAAATAAGTCCTATAATTCTTATAATGAAATTTATAGGACTTATAAAAGTTATCGGTCGGCTCAGCCGACCTGAACTGCCTGCGTGGGAGGCTGCGTGTTGTTGCGGAGCTCGACGGCGGCGACGACGTTGTCTGCAAGCTGACGGAAAGCGGCGGCTTCGGGATTGTCCTCCGATGCGATCGCTATCGGCGTTCCGGCGTCGGACTGCGTGCAGACGTCGGCCACAAGGGGAATCTGCGCCAGAAGTGGCGTGTGAAGCTCCTCGGCGAGGCGTGCGGCGCCTTCGCGGCCGAAGATATAGTAGCGCTCGTCGGGATGCTGCGAGGGCGTGAACCACGCCATATTCTCGACTATTCCGAGCACAGGAACATTTACCTGATTCTGACGGAACATCGCGATACCTTTGCGTGCGTCGGCAAGAGCGACTTCCTGCGGCGTGCTGACCACGACGACGCCGGTGATTCCGAGCGTCTGCACGAGCGTCAGATGAATGTCGGACGTGCCGGGCGGCATATCGATCAGGAAATAGTCAAGTTCGCCCCATTTAGCGTCGCCGATGAGCTGTTTGAGAGCGTTTGAGGCCATTCCGCCGCGCCAGAGCACCGGTTTCTCGCGATCCACAAGAAAACCGATAGACAGAAGTTTTACTCCGAAACGCTCAGCCGGAAGGATAAGATCACGACCATCGACATTCTCGATATAGAGCTGTTCGTCTTCGATACCGAACATTTTCGGCATGGAGGGACCGAAGATGTCGGCGTCAAGAAGTCCGACCTTGTATCCTTTGGCGGCGAGAGCGACGGCGAGGTTAGCGGCCACTGTGCTCTTGCCGACGCCACCTTTGCCGGAGGATACGCCAACGATGTTCTTCACTCCCGGAAGCAGTTTGGGTTTCGCGGGGATAGGATGGCGCATCTTGACGGCAATGTTGCCCTTGATGTCGACGTTGTCGGCGCCCAAGGCATGTTCGATCGCGGTTTCGGCGCTGCGCACCACACTGCGGATAAAAGGATCGGTCGGCTTGTCGAAAATCAGCGAGAAACTGACCTTCTTGCCGTCGATGCGGATGTCGTCCTCCACCATTTCAGCCTCGACAAGGTTCTTGCCGTTGCCGGGATAGCGCACGGTGGAGAGTATCTCAGTGATAAGCTTGGGGTATAGTGTCATTGTGGTTTAGGGACTTTAGGGTCTTTAAAGACTTTAAGGTCTTTAAGGTCTTTAACGATTTCGGTTAAATTAAAGTTTTTGGCCGGGCATCTCCTGAGCGACGCCTCGGGGGAAGGAGCGGTAGTCGTCTTTCTCGATGTCGTCCTCCTGCGGCTCCTGAAGCGCTGTGTCGGCCGCGGGAAGGCGGAAGGATATGTATTTTATCTTCTTTCCGCGCGAGAGCCATTGCTGCTCGTAGAAGGTGCGAATCGAGGTCAGCGACTCGGGAAGCGTGCCCGCAGGCTCGGCGTAAAGGTCCTCGGTGTCGGCGAGACATTCAAGGTTGTTGAGCGCCACGAGTCGGCGCGTGTATTCATAGAGGAAGGGAGAGTCGGTCTTGAGGTTTACCACGGCTCCGGGAGCGCAGATGCGGCGGTAGAGGTCGAGGAAACGTGTCGAGGTGAGGCGGCGGCGCGTCTTCTTCATCTGAGGGTCGGGGAAAGTGATCCATATCTCGGAGACCTCGCCTGGCGCGAAGAAGGAGGGTAGAAGCTCGATGTCGGTGCGCAGGAAAGCGGCGTTGCCGATACCTTCGGTGTGCACCTGACGTGCGCCGGTGTAGATGCGTGCGCCTTTGATGTCGATGCCGATGAAGTCGCGCTGCGGAAAGCGGCGTGCGAGCTCCACGGTGTATTCACCCTTGCCGCAGCCCAGTTCGAGCGTCAGCGGATTGTCGTTGCGGAATACTTCCTCATGCCAGCGGCCTTTGAGCGGAAAGCCTTCGGCCTGAAGGCGCCCGAAAGGATACTGATAGACGCAGTCGAATTCCTGCATCTCGGCGAATTTCCTAAGTTTGTTTTTTCCCATCAGAGATCGTCGATTATGTTAACAAATTTCTGCCATAGCGGCGCCGAGCGATAAGCGGCGAGAGTGCCGCGCGGCACGTGGAGTTCGATCCTCGCGAGGTCATTGGCCGTGAAGAGCTTGCCGCAGGCGGGAGGATTCTTCGCCAGCAGATCGATGCGTGCGAGCCTTGTGCCGTTGAAGGCGTAGGAATATATCTTGCTGACAGAGGCGGGAACAGTGATGCGCGTCAGTCCCGAGTCTAAGAAAGCGTAGGACATGATTGTCTCCAGTCCCGGCGGAAGCACGACCTCCTCCAGCGATTCGCAACCGTTGAAGGTGTAGCCCTGGAGGTCGTTAAGACGATGGCCTGTGAATGTGATCTTACGCAACGACTTGCAGCCGGAGAAGGCGTAGGAACCGAGAAATTCCACGCTTTTTGGCACGACAAATTCCACCAGTCCCGACTGGTCGAAGCAATGGTCGCCGATATATTTCACGGAGGAGGGAAGATGTATCGTCCTGAGCGAATGGCAGAGGCCGAAGGCGTTGTTTTCAAGATATGTCGTCTCGCCATGAAATTTAACTTCGGCGAGATTGTAGCATGAATAGAAGCAGTCGTTGGGTATGGTTCGGATGTCCGGCGGAAGATTGACGGCAGAGATGTTCAGGTTGCGCAGCGCGCCGTCGTTGAATCCGACGATATGGAAACGGTCCACGCCCACTGTTACGTCCTTGGGAATGAACAGTTCACCCTCCATCTGCCGCTCGTATTTAAAGACTATCGCCTCTCGGAGCTGACGAATGATTCCGTTGGAGACATCCCTGTATTGCAGGCCGTGGCAACGGAAAGCGCTCGGAGTGCCGGGAATCAATGATCCCTGTCCCGTGATGAGATAGTCGATCATGGCTCCGCCAATCTCCAGGGCCGGATCGGAGTAGTCCTGGGCCTGTAACGCATCCGCGCCCCCGGCGCATGTCAGGAGCGCAGCTATGAGTATTGTTTTCGCGCGGCTCATCATCGCAGGAGTTTGAAGACGTCGCGTCCTTCCGCGGTCACGACCTCCACGACATAAACTCGGTCGCTGAAGTCGGAAGTGTTGACAGATGCCGTAGTGGCGTATGGCTCCACGTGGAACGCTTTGGCGCCTCCGGTCAGATAGACGGCCACGGATTCAATCTCGTAAGGGGAGGAGATGCGGAGTATCCGACCCTCGAACCATGCCTTGACAGAGGACGCATCGGCCACTGTATCGCCGACGCCGAGGACCTGGCGCACTTTGAATTCCTTCCACTGCGGCGCACTCTCCCAGACTTTTCCGGTGTCGGCGGCCACGACGAGTTCCACCTCCGGCTGATTGATGCCGGCGAAGACGTCGCTGCCAAGCTCGGGCACGCGGTCGCCCAAGGCGGTAGCGTCGATCTCCTTGAGTCCGGTCATTCCTTCAAGAGCGCCGTCGGCGAGACTGACAAGCGCAGGGGAGAGGATAAGCTTCTCGGCCTGATTGTCAAGAAATGCATAAGCTCCGACTTCGGTGGCGTCGGATAGGATTCCGTTCTCGCCGTGAATGAGAGCTGCGGCTCCGGCAAAGGTATATGCGGGCACCGTGGCAATGCCGTCGGCCTTCACCTCCTTGAGCGCCTTGTCGTAGAAGAAGACACCCTGGCCAAGCGTGAGGGCGCCATCCTCGACTGTGGCCTGTTCAAGGGCGTCACAGCGCGCGAAACCGAAATCGCCGACCTCGCTCACGGAGGAAGGCACGACGATGCCTGTAAGTCCGGAATGCGTGAACGCCTGCTCGCCGACGTAGTCGAGCGAGGAGGGGAGGGTGGCGGCGGTCAGCGCTGTGCATCCGGCGAACGCTCCGGTGCCGACTTCGCCAAGTCGGGCGGGAAGTTTCAGGTCGGCAAGAAGGTTATCGGAGCGGAAAGCGTAGTCCGCGATCTTCTCCAGCGAGGAAGCTGAGAGATCGGCGGAAGCGAGCGCGTCGCATCCTGCAAAGCTGTAAGCACCGAGATCCGCGACAGACGCCGGCAGTGTGATTGCGGTGAGCTTGTCGCAGTCATAGAACGCGTAGTCGCCGACCGAGCGCAGTTTTTCGGGAAGTGTTATGGCCGCGAAATCATTTCCGGCGAGGGAGTGGCTGCCGATCGCCGTCAGCGACTCCGGAAGCACCACAGAGGTGAAGTGCTTGCCGAAGAAGATTCCGGCCGGCAGATAGTCGGCGGCGAAATCGCCCTCGGACAGCGGCAGTGGACGGTCGGGGGTGTACGCCGCGATCGAGACGGCGGAGAGGTCGAGATCCTTCAGCTGCGGAAGGGTGGAGATGGTGAGAAGGTCGCGCACGTCGATCGTGCCGCCCACTTTAAGGGAAGTTATGGAAGCCGTGTCGTCGCCCAAGAGCGAAGCGAGTTCGCCGGGAGTGGCATCGGTCACGTCAGCGGCCGTGACAGGCAATGCGACAGCGGCAAAGAGAGAGAGAACGGATATTTTCACGATTATGTTTTCTTATTGTAACGTGTTAATATTATGGATTATTGCGAATTGAAAATTTGATTCAATATTCCTTGAAACTATAGCCAGAGATGTGTCCGATAGCGACCTGCAACGCCGTCCGGAAGGTGCCGATACGACCCTGCAAAACCGTCCCAAAGGTAGCTGAAATAGCCGATGACGGCCTGTAAGGCCGTCCCGAATGTAGCCCGGGGCGTCAGCTCCGGGAATCTCGGCAACCACGACAACGAGCCCCTGCGGGGCGAGCCGAATCTATTCAAGATCGGATGGAAGATAATCATCTTGATAATCGATATTGGATGCTCTCAATAATTTTTCAATTTCGTCTCTGAAGCTCATATTATAATGATGTCTTTCCTGATTTTTAACATAATTTGTAATCATATCAACATCTCTATGCGAGTAACTGAATCTTCCTCCACCAACCTGCCAAGCGAAGTTGCCAAGGCAAAGATGATTGTCGTTTATCCATTTGGACGACACAGACTTTATTGTCCGGAGAACGTCTTTGGGAGCCGGAGCATTGTTACCCATCTATAGAAATACATGTACATGATCTTTAATGCCACCGATAGCAATAGGATGACACCCACATCGCAAAACCGTTTGGCCTATGACGGCATATAGTTGGTTCTGCCATCGGTAATCGATCATTCCGAGTCTGTATTTCACGCCAAATACAAACATCATATATATCGCGGAATACGAGTTCATTTGCCGATTTTTCGGGTCGCCCTTACAGGGCTCCTTTTACGTTTACTTCGTTTTCCCGGAGCTGACGCTCCGGGCTACAGTCGGATCAGCCTTACAGGCTGTATACGTATATTTGCTTTCTCCGAACTGACGCTCCGGGCTACAGTCGGATCAGCCTTACAGGCTGTATATGACGGAATCAGATCATATCAGGCGTCGATATTGGCGTAGGTGGCGTGCTCCTCGATGAAGTCGCGGCGCGGTGCCACGTCCTCGCCCATGAGCATGGCGAAGATGCGGTCGGCCTCGGCGGCATTGGTGAGAGTGACCTGCTTGAGGATTCGGTTTTCGGGATCCATGGTCGTCTCCCATAGCTGCGCGGGATCCATCTCGCCAAGACCTTTGTATCGCTGTAGGTTCAGACGCTCGCGGTGGCCTCCGCACTCCTTGTCGACGAATGCCTGCACCTGCTGGTCGTTCCAGCAGTAGTCATAGACTTTCTTGTTGTTCTTGACCGTACACTTATAGAGCGGCGGCGTGGCGATGTAGAGGTAGCCGTTCTCGATGATGGGACGTATGCGACGGAAGAAGAATGTCATCAGCAGGGTTGCGATGTGGGCGCCGTCGACGTCGGCATCGGTCATCACGATGATCTTGTGGTAGCGGAGTTTGGAGAGGTTGGCCTCCTTGGGATCCTCCTCGGTGCCGATTGTGACACCCAAAGCCCTGAATATGCTCACGATGGAGTCGCTCTCGAAGACCTTGTGGTCCATCGCTTTCTCGACATTGAGAATCTTGCCTCGCAACGGCAGGACAGCCTGATAGATGGGGTTGCGTCCCTGCTTTGCGGAACCGCCTGCGGAGTCTCCCTCGACGAGGAAAAGCTCACACTCCTCGGCCATGCGGCTCTTGCAGTCGGCAAGCTTGCCGGGGAGTCCGGCGCCGCCGAGCGGAGTCTTACGCTGCACCTTGTTGCGTGCGTCGTATGCGGCCTTGCGCGCCTGAGCGGCGAGCACGACCTTGTCGACGATAGCGCGTGCCTGCTTGGGGTGCTCCTCGAGATAGTTGCCGAGCACCTCGGAGACAGCCTGCTGCACCACGCCGGAGATCTCGCTGTTGCCGAGTTTCGTCTTGGTCTGTCCCTCGAACTGAGGCTCCATCACCTTGACGGAAACGACAGCCGTCAGACCTTCGCGGAAGTCGGATGGATCGATCTCGACCTTGGCTTTCTCAAGGAGTCCGGCCTCGTCGGCGTATTTCTTGAGGGTGCGCGTGAGTCCGGCACGGAAGCCGGCGAGATGCGTACCGCCCTCTATGGTGTTGATATTGTTGACGTAGGAATAGATATTCTCGTTGAAGGAGGTGTTGTAGGTCATCGCCACTTCGACCGGGACGCCGTTCTTCTCGGTGTTGATGTGGATGATGTCCTCGATCAGGTGTTCCTTGTTGGCGTCGATGTATTTCACGAACTCCTTCAGTCCCTCGTCGCTGTGGAAACGCTGGGTGCGGGGATTGCCCTCCTCGTCGCGCTCGCGCATGTCGGTGAGGGTGAGGGTGATTCCGGCGTTCAGATAGGCGAGGTCGCGCAGACGGTGTGCAAGGGTCCCGTAGTCGTAGACAGTCTCGGTGAAGATCGAGGCGTCGGGATGGAAGAGGATGGTCGTGCCGGTGTGGTCGGTCTCTCCGATCACCTCAAGAGAGGTCGTAGGCTTGCCGAAGGCGTACTCCTGCATGAAGATCTTGCCGTCGCGGCACACCTCGGCGCGCAGATAGTCGGAGAGGGCGTTGACGCAGCTCACACCCACACCGTGCAGACCGCCGGAAACCTTGTAGGATCCTTTGTCGAATTTACCGCCGGCATGAAGGACCGTGAGTACGACCTCAAGCGCGGGCTTGTGCATCTTCTCGTGCATGTCGACAGGGATGCCTCGACCGTTGTCCACGACCTTGATGGAGTTGTCTTCCAGAATCGTCACCTCAATGTGGGTGGCGTAACCGGCAAGAGCCTCGTCGATGGAGTTGTCCACGACCTCATAGACAAGATGATGGAGTCCGCGGACCGAAATGTCGCCGATATACATGGCCGGGCGTTTGCGCACAGCCTCCAGACCCTCAAGCACTGTAATATTGTCGGCGCCATACTGCTTTGCGCCTTCCTCGTTGGTTAAGATATCTTCTTCCTGCATTGTGTTATAAGTTTTATCAGCGGCCTGACCAATCGCTTCCCTTATCGCGGAATCACCTCCGTGACATAGACTTAACCGACTGAGCTACCGCGACATAAACATTCGCGACAGCCGGCCGGCATTACAAATCAGCGACATGGCCGCAAATTCCTTACAAAATTAGCAAAAAAATCTCACATTCCCAACACCCTCGGAAAGCCTCCGGTCATAAAAAATGTTTATCCGCCGACTGTCTGACGCAAAGAGAAAAAGACTCAGCGGTTGCGCTGCGGGTCGAGCATCGAGCGGCGCACAGCCGACGCCCGCGAGGCATCGTCGTCGTAGTCGCGTTTCAGTATATCAGGAAAGAAAAACAGTTTGAAAACCAGAAAGATAATGGCAAGTTTCACGATAATGAGAAGCCACAGCCAGCGCCCGGTGGTCATCTCGCGGAATCCATCGCGATAAAACCGCCATATTCTCACCGGAAGCATCGGGCGCTGTACCGTATCTCTCACCTTCTTTGCTTTTTACAAGTTAAAGAATGTTAAATCTTCGCGCGACATTTCACACTTTCGGCAAAAGTGTGTAATTTTGCGCCGTGTTTTTCATGGTATTAGATTTAAGGTTAGAGGATTAGTTGTCGCGAGACAATTAATCTTTTTTCTTTTCCAGGGCTTTAAAGACTTTAAGGTCATTAATGGCCTAAAGACCCTAAAGTCCTGAAAATCATCAGCCTCAATCTTTTTTGACTGACATCAGCGCCTGCTTCGCGGCATCGAGATGCGAGGCATCGTAGATGGCGATCGCCTTGATGTAACGCTTGCCGCCGTCGAGCACTTCCACACCGACATGCATCCCTTCGAGCTTACCCTCTACGCATGCGCCCTCAAGTCCGTTGACACTCACTTTCGTAAGTTTGGCCTCCTGAAGATGAAGGTCGGTCACGACGCGTTTGCAGATCTCGTACGCGCCGTTGGCCGAAGCCTTCGAATCCTTCTCGATCTTGACGGAAAGGCCGAAAGAGCCGTCGGGACTTTTCACCACCGCCTCGTTGCCCTCCATGTTGACGGGCATTCCCTGCGGCACCTTGAAAGTGTAACCGTTGAAGAAGAAATCGACATAGTCATTGGTCGAAGTCACAGTCTCGGCTACAACTTCGTCGGTTATCTGAGCGTGGACGCCAGCCGTCATGCCGCCTGAGGCAAGAAGGAGAGCCATTATAAATCCTGATCTTTTCATATAATTCAATTTTCTATTGTTTTATCTGTTTGAAGTTCGAAAAGCCGCATCATATTTGCGGCAACCACCGGCGTGAGATCCTCGCCGACAGCCTCGCTCATACGCACGATGATCTCCTTGATGGAGAGCTTCGACTCGTCGGTCTCGGCGAAAATCATCTCTCGGGGAAGCGACCTCAATGTCTCGGCATTGAAATGCTCGCCAAAAGAGAACATGCATCCGGCTCTCAACAACTGCTGCGCCGGCTGCGGCTTCCCACGGAAACCATGAATCACCCACGGCTGCGAGGCACCGCTCTGACGCCGCCATCCCGCAATCATGTCCAAAGTCTTGACACTGTGTACGATAAGCGGTTTCCGCAACTGCTCGCTGAGATTCACCTGGCGACGGAACGCGAGCGTCTGAAGCATCATCGCGCCTCCGCGCACACCGTCGAATCCGGCCTCACCGATGGCGACGACACATTCCCGCGAAGCAACGGCAGCCAAAGCGTCGCATTGGCGCTCGACATCGTCCGGAGTCGCGCCGAGATACCACGGATGCACGCCGACCGAATACAGCTGCCCCTCCGCAGGAGCGAAGTCCTCAGGAGCAACCGAGATGATACCCTCGGGGTAGGGCGCGGCGCGATGTGTGTGCAGGTCGAGAAGCATTGTTGACTATATAACAATTTTCGGGAACATTAATCTCACGGAACCGGATCGTAGCCACTGCCTCCCCAGGGATGGCACCGGCATATTCTCCTGACCGCCAGCCAGCTACCCTTCAGCGGGCCATGCTTGCGCAACGCCTCCACAGCATACTGGCTGCACGTGGGTGTGAAGCGACACGAAGGCCCGAGCATCGGCGAGATGCAGAGCTGATAGAAGCGTATCGGCAGAATCAACACCGCCGCGACAGCGCCGCCGAGCCATCCGAGCAGCTTTCTCATTGCGTCTCGCCTTTCCCGGCAGCATCCGCAGCCGCCGCCTCAAGACGCGACATGATATGGGTCATGCGCTGCGAAATCACCCTGTAGGGGAGTTTCTCGTTGCTCACGTAAAGCAGCGCGACACTCATCGAAAGACCGCTGTCGGAAAGATGCCCGCGCAGCGGCACGCGACTCAGACGCCACGCCTCGCGCACGAGACGGCGCAGACGCACGCGATCCACCGCATGGCGCATCTTGCGCTTGGGGATATTGACCATCATCTGCAGCGACTCGATGTTCATGCGCCGCAGACGCTCCGCCGCATCGCCACCCTCAGGGATATGACGCGACTTGAAACTCCCTACAGCCTTCTCAGCCGGAGCCACGACATAGACGACCCGCAAGGGATAGGCATAGAACGACTTACCCTCACGGAAAAGGCGGTCGACAAGACGCTTGTGGCGCAGCCTCTCCGACTTGCCCATGCCCAGGCCGAATGTCGGCAACATTTGCTGATCGGTTTCCGTTTCCATCGCCACAAAAATAGTAAAAATCTCCGAAACAACCTCGATCCTAAACATCGGAAAACAAAAATCTCAAGAAAAACTCAGTAAAAATTTTCATAAATATTTTAGTGAATAAAAGATAATTGCTATCTTTACGCAGATTTTTAAATTTCCACACTATGTATCAGTATCAAGTATCTTTCGGTGACGCTATCAAGCGCGCGTTCAGCAACTATTGCTGCTTCACAGGCAGAGCCTCACGCTCGGAATATTGGTGGTTCGCTCTGTTTAACTTTATCATCAGCCTTGTATTTACCATTGGATCGACAATAATTGGTGTAATATCCGTTACCAACGGTGAAACACCATCCAACGTCAACATCTTCACGATCTTATCATGGATCTACAGTGCAGCAGTTTTACTTCCCTCATTAGGTCTTATATTCCGCCGTCTGCACGACGCCGGACATTCCGGATGGAACTGCCTTTGGCAGCTGTTGCCCTGTATCGGCTGGATCATCCTGATCGTCTACTACTGTCAGGAAAGCGAGCCGGAGGAGAACATCTACGGTCCTGTGCCCAACACCATCGAAGACAACGAAGTCGGCTACTGATCCCGACGATTGCGGAATGTGATGAAAATCCGACCTGCGCTGCAGGTCGTTTCGCGGGGGATCGCACGCTTTCCTATGGTGGCGCTTCGCTTACCATAGGCTATGCTTGTACCGCCGCCTGACGGCGTCGATACCGACTGCGCTACGCGCGTCGGTCCGTCGGTAAGACGAATGAAATCTACTCTACAGATTCTCTCCTATCGAACCCAATACGTATGGCGCTTCGCTTACCACCGGCTATGCTTGTACCGCCACCTGTCGGCGTCGATACCGACTGCGCTACGCGGGTCGGAAAATTCCACCGAAATACCTATACGTTGCACAATTCCCAAACCAAGAATCCGACCCGCGTAGCGGAGTCAGTTTGAGGCCGAAAGGCCGAAAACATGTATAGCCTATGGTTAGCGAAGCGCCACCATAGGAACAAAATACCCCACAACAATCCGACCCGCGTAGCGGCGTCGGATTTTCCAATCCTTATATGGAACATGGCCAACACGTTTTCCGACATATATCTCCATATCGTTTTCTCCGTGAAGGATCGCGCCAATGTCATCCCTCTTGAAGCACTCCCTGTGGTTCATGCGGTCATGGGGAAATATCTCAGGCAACAACATCATATTCCCATAGCGATCGGAGGGACGTTCAACCACGTCCATATTCTCATCAGGTATTGTATCACGCAACCGATTCCCGATATGGTGAGGGAGCTTAAAAAGCTCACGACCAAGTTTATCATGATGAACAGGATAACGGGTTGCAGATTCGCATGGCAACGCGGCTATGGATGCTTCTCGTATTCTTCGTCTCAAGTCGGGGATGTGGCACAATACATCAGGAATCAGTTGTCGCATCATGCCAATCAATCGCTCCAGAATGAATACGAAAATATTCTTCGGAATCGAGGCATACAATTTGAGGCGAAATATCTTCTCGACGATTGCGGAATGTGATGAAAATCCGACGCCGTAGCGGCGTCGGATTTTTTGTCCGTTTCTGTCCGTGAAATAAATTCGGACATACCGAACCATCTTTGCACCTCATTAATGATTTTTTGTTATATTTGCCGATTGAAAGTAATTCTACATCTACACAATGGCTTCATCTATTCCCCGCCCTATCAATATCGGGCTCAGCATCCTGAGTGTCATAGGTCTGGTGCTGTGGACAGCGGCATCTTTCCTCGGTCTTTTCTTCTATTCCGGAGGCTCCTACGGCATCAGCATTCCGCTCGCCGTCGCCGTCGGCGGTCTCATGGCGCTTTTCCTTTTCCTGACAAGACGCTACACCTCTTTCGCCGCTCAAGGCTACAGAACCCGCGAGGCAAACAGATTCAGGTGGATATACCTCGGACTCTACGTCTTCGTCTCGCTCGGTTCGGTATTCTTCGTCATGCACGCCGTCGCCGTCTCCACGACGATCAAGAACGACTACCGCACGTCAGCCCTGGAGGATCTGCGCGGCCTCTACAATATCGTCGACAAGAACGCTCCCGACGGCAGCTACGCCGAATATGTCAACAATCAGGTGAACCGCTACCGTCAGGGCAACGGCCATAAGGACGCATCGACGCTGAATTTCGAGTGTCAGCAGCTCCGCGAGAGGCTTGAGAAGCGTTCGGGCTACAACAATCTCTCCGACGTGGTGAAGGAATACTGGAGCGAGGCCGACTACACGGTGCGCAACTGGGATCTGTTCTACCTCCCCTCGACTGTCAACACCTACCACGACAAGGAGGCAGCGTGGGTCGATTCCATACAGAGCTGTTCGAACGCCGGTGCCGCCGGAATATACGCCACTCTCCACACGCCTTATATATCCACCTACAAACCGAAGTCCGACCTCTATTACAAGTTCCGTTCGATCAACTCCTCCGACTTCTCGGGATGGTGCATCCCCGTGGCGCTTCTGCTACAGATCCTTATCCTGGGAAGCTGGATCGCGATGCTCAAAGGTGGCAACGAACGCTCCACAGGCGTCAACACATCCGAATACGGCGGCGGTGTGGTCTGGGACTCCAAGAGCACCTGGACACCCGAATAATCCCGACTAACCAACATTTTATCCGATTACGATATGCCACAGGCTTTTACCGGTCATTTCGACCCTTTTGAGGCTCACATATACACTGTCGACCAGCTCATCGGCTTCATGCAGAGCGAGGGGCTGAGCCTGCAGGAGATACATCAGGTGCGCAACATGGCGCAGCTCAGCATCCAGGATTTCCTGAAGATGCTCGCCGCCGAGGTCTGCTCGGTCGACGACATCCGCGCCTGCGACGTGCCTCCCAAGACAATCGCGACCCTCAAGGAGCGTCAGATGATTCTCAACATCCAGCGCAACGACTGGGAACAGATTCGCACATCCACGGATCCTGACGTGTTCCGCAGCTTCATAGACGACTATCCCGACTCGGCGTTCTCCTCCATGGCGGCAAAACGCCTGGAGACCATCACCGACTCCCGCGACTGGGAGGACGCCTGCCGACGCCACACCATGGGTGCCTATGCCCTCTACATCGAGGATCATCCCGAGGGTGCCCACCGCGACGAGGCGATGGCGCAGCTGCGAAAGCTGGAGACCGAGGAGGCGGAGATCACCGCCGTGATGCTTGACGACATGCGCAGCCATCCCTGGAACTATCCTCCCTCGATGATGAGCAATCTCCTCAACGGCACCACGACGCTCGATCCCGACGCTCCGCGCCCCAAGAACGACGAGCATCTCCCTCCCTACGAGCGTTTCCTTGCCCGAGGGCTGAGGTTAAATTTCAAGACACTCGTCGACAACGGCGTAGTGCCGCCGACCTTCACCGAGGAGATCGTGCAGCGCCCCGAGTATTCGCTGCCGCAGACCGCCGACTTCAACAATTTCCCGCTCGACCGCACCGACATCTTCTTCCTCGGTGTGCCGCGTTCCGGCAAGTCGACAGTGCTCTCCGCCCTTTTCTACACCATGTACCGCGAAGGACGCTGGAAACACAAGGTCAACATCGACCCTAAGACAAAGAAGGATCCGAGCCTCCAGTATTACCACGGACTGCTGAAAGCCGTCCAGGCCCACAAGCCGCCGGAGTCGACCTCCACCGACACCATCAGCTACATCAGCATGGATGTCCCTGCCGGCGAGCGCCGCGACAAGACCGCCCATCTCAACTTCGTGGAGATAAGCGGCGAGGCCGTCGAGAAGCTTGCCGAGTCCATCTCCACCGACCAGAGCAGCACAGTCGTGTGGGACCGCCTCGGCGCCTCCAACGTCATGCGCAACAACAACAGCAAGATACTCTTCTTCCTCCTGGACTACAACACCATCATCGACAACACCGACGGCATGGATGTGCTCGAACAGGAGCTCACCCTCAAGACCGCGCTCGACGTCCTCACCAACGACGGCAAAGGACGCGACAACACCGACGGCTGCACGATGTCGAAGGTAGAGTCCGTGGCCATCCTCCTCACCAAGGCTGACCTCATGGGTTCCGACAGCGTCGAGGAGCGACAGCAGATCGCCATGCAGTATCTGCAGTCCAATTTCAAGGGCTTCATGAACACTCTCTCGCAGTATTGCGTGAAGTTCGACATCAACCACCGCAACGGCAACAAGCCGCTCGTCTTCACCTTCTCGGCCGGAAAATTCTTCGTGGGCAACACGATGGAGTTCGACGACCACGACACCACGCTCCTTGCCAAGCGCATCGAGGAGCTGGCGCCATACAGGAAAGGCGGCCTGTTCTAACCTCTACTCCAACACCCAATCATGCAAAGCAAGGTCTACATAGCCGTCAGCGGCTGCAAACGAGGCTTCTCGATTCTTTACACGACGCCGGGCCTCGACACGACATACCCGGGCATGGCGCAGTCACTCTGCGACATGCGCCAGTATCTGCGCATCTCACGGCCGGGAACCGACTGGTTCGGCATCGACTATATCCAAGGGTTCCGCGTCTGCTCCGTCTACCGGAGCACGATCGACTCCGCCGGATCATCGGGAGGTTTCATCTCGGTGGCGCTCGTCATTCCCGACGACGTCAGCCTCGCCTCGACACGCCGTCTCCTCACAGAGATGCTGGAGGCATACTACACCGACCACTACAACCGCCAGTTCGGCACTCCGCTCCCGGGCAAGCCGGAGACGTGCGACGCGCTTGAGGCCATCCTCGCCGCCCACGCCGCAGAGTTCGTCCGGATGCCGGTGCACTACCATCCCGGAGTCTCCGACTTCAACGCGCCGCCCCTCTATGTCGCCGCATGCAACGACGCCGTGACCGACACGATCTTCGCCTCACCTTACAGGAGCGAATATCTGCGCGGCGCCAAGCTCATCATGCTCCCCGCCGCCATACTCGCGCAGCCCGCCGCCTACAGCCTGACGGTCAACACCGACCTCGCGACGGTCAATGCCGTGGCGGGAGCTTCCGACCGTCTCGCAGGACGCATGTCGGCGATCGTGCAGCACGGATGCGCCGTCACCTCCTTCTTCCTCAACGGAACCGACGTGACCGCCTCCTACAGCTCCGTCTGCCTCCTCCCCTCCGACCGCATCAGCTTCAGCGTGCTCCTCCCCAACGCCAAGGCGACCTCATTCGACGGCACGGTGCAGCAGGCGCTCGCCTCCCGCACGCTCCTCGCCGTCCGCGACAGATATGGATTCAATTTCTTCCCTTTCGATGTCGCGGTCTCCGTCCGCGGACTCGTCGGCGGCATTCCGCGCGAGAACATACTCATGCCGGCGGTTGTCTCGCAAAACGGCGTGATGCCTCTCACGGTCAATGCACGGGGCGAAGGTCATTTCACCGTCAAGACACCGTTCAACACCGCTGCGCTCGCACTCGTGGCCTCCAACGGCGCGAAGGTGCTCGTCAGCCACAGCTTCCTCTCCGCCGACAGCGATCTGCGTGCAGTCTATCCCATCGATCTGCGCCCCCTGACGATCCGCTATCCGCGCATCGCCAAAGGGAAGGCATCCTTAGGTTTCGACCACGCGGCGTTCCCTCTCGACATCACCCCGGATCCACTCACTGTCCTCCTGCCGGCATCACTGCAGGGCGCTCCGGTCCTTTACATCGGCAAGGTCAGATGGAAGATCAATCCTGTCACAGGTGCGTGCGATTCGCAGAACGACGGCAAGGGAGGCGCCATACCGCTCTGGATTTGGGGCGTCGTGGCAGCGGCCGTACTCGCCATCGGCGGCGCCATATGGTACTTCACGTCCCACCGCAACGCTCCCGCTCCCAAGACCGACACCATCGCCAAGACCAAAGACTCCGCGGCCAAGGATTCCGACAACATCAAGGACGCCAAGGCCATTGCCGATCCGGATGACGTCGACGACGAGGGATTCACCGAAGGCATGAACCCTGACGGTACGCCGGCGGACGACGAAGCCTCATTCGACGATGACGATGACGACGATTTCGAGCCGGCGGAGATGATCCCTCCGAGGAGGCCACACGCAATACAGCCGCGGAAGCCCGAAGAGCCCAAAGTGATGCCGGGTGGTGGAGGCGCCGGCAATCAGCCACGAAATAAGAGGGTGTTTCAAAATAAACGTTAAATTTGGGGCGGCTGATTTTTAGGCAAAAACCTTTTAAGTCGCAGGAGCATAGCGGGCTATGTGACTAAGACGCGAAAGGTTTTTGACAAAAAGCAGACGCAGCAACGCTAACATTTACTTCAACTTCTCAAAAACTTCAAAGAAAATTAACCGACACAGTAACATCAAAAATATCAGAGGACTCGTTCATGTCGGCGTCTTTTGCCTTTTGGCTCAGTCACATAGCCCGCTATGCTCCCTCACCTGCAAGACAAAATCCACCCGACATGAACGACCCCAAATTAACGTTTATTTTTAAACACCCTCTAAACAACACGGAAAATGAGACGATACCTATATCATATATTACTCCTTGCCGCCCTCATCCCGCTGGCGTCCTGCGGCGAACGCGGCAGGTCGAAACTGCCCGACACCGACAAGGGTGTCAGTCAGTCTAACGAAGCCATCGAGGCCAACATCGCCTCTCTGGCAACCGACGACTGGACGTCGGGCAAGTATGACGAGATAATGGACAACCAGATCGCCGTCTCCACCGAGATTTCCGACGAGGACCGCATGGCGCTCGCCAAGAAGCTAAACGAGTCGTATGCCGACCAACTGTTGCGCTGCACCGACAGTGTCATGGACAATGCCTGCGCCTCCTCCCACGCCAAGCTCACCTCGATGAAGGCGGATCTTGACTCACTGAGTCAGAAACTTGAGAACGACTACCGCAAGGCGGACATCGCGGCTTTCAATTCCCGATATGCCGAACATCAGAAGATGCTCTCATTCACCGTTTCGAGCGCCTACGGCCTGAAGGTCACGCCCGAATCCTCCTACAACGGCGCCTACGACCGCGAGCGCAAGGCCACGGCGGCCTCCTACCGCGCAAAGTCGCCGAAATGTGAGGAGATAAAACGCAGGATCAGCGCTTCCTACGTCGAGTCTGTACTAAGCAAACGCCGCGCCAACTTCCAAAGCATCCTTGAACGCAAACGCCGCGAAGCCGCCGCAGCATTATAACCGAAATCTAACCACATCAGAATATGCGCATACTCTCTAAGGAGTCATTCTCCACGATTCAACCGCTCATGCCCGACAACTACGCGAACCTCCATTCGCGCATGTCGCTCCAGCTCCCTCCGGACATCGCCGCCTGCTTCGCGAAGTTCACGATGCTGACCGCCCACAACAGCGGCCAGTGGTCGATCGACTGCGAGGGGGAGGATGAGTTCAAGCCAATTTCCACGGCCACGCCGCCGCAACGCATGGCCGCATCAGATTCCCTGGCACGCCTCACCGAGGCTCTGTCGCGCCGCAACATCGTGAGCAATCCCAAAATGCTCCTGAGCGTGCCCGACGAGTCCTGCATCTTCTTCCGCCAGCTACCTTCGGGAGACGTCGACATCGTCATCACGCAGTGGGGATACCGCAAGATCGGAAGCGCATCTTCTGTCAACAATATCTCGCTGCTCATCAACGGTCCCGACGACGGACGCGAGCGTACGGACGTCAATCTCCGCCTTCAGTGGAGCGACGGCATGCCGCTCGCCGACACAAACCTGAAAGTCGGCATCTACGGCAGCGCTTTCGAGAAAAAATCCGACGCCGAGGGAATCGTACATCTCGGCACTGTCGCGAGCGGCGAACGCTTCACGGTCGACGTCGAGGGACAGCAGACCGTGGCTCTACACACCGACAGTTCCTCACACGAATATCTCGTGACATTCCCATGGAAAGTCGATGCGAAGATCACATGCGTCGATTCCACCGACAAGCCGCTGAAACTCACCATCAATGTCGACGGCCGTCCGGTGCAGACCGACGAAGAAGGCATATGCGAGATCAAGGACATCACCCTTGAGAAAGAGGGTGCTCTGAAAGTGGATTTTCAGGGTCACGACGCGCAGAAATTCCCGCTCAGCCGCGACAGCGCGCGCAATGACTTCCGCTACGTCATCGCCTCCATCGCCACGCCGCCCGAGGTAAAGGAGGACGTGCTTCCTCCTGCTCTCCCGGAGAAGCCGGACGACACGGTGGACAACAACCTAAAGGTGCGCATCCGCCTCGTCGATAAGAAACGCCGTCCGCTCGCCTACACACGCGTCCGGGTCGACCTCAAGAAAGGGTTCGAGGTCACCGACACCGACGCTGACGGAGTCATCTTCATCGAGCGCAAGGCCTTCACGCAGGGGGAGAAAGTACACATCAAAGTGCTCCCGGAATCCCCCGACAAGATCAAGGCTCCCGCACCGCAGCCCAAGGCGCAGCCTGCCGTTCCGGCACCACCGCGGCCGGCCAAGCCCGCTCCGGTGCCTCCCGCGCCCCCCGCACCTTCGGCCTCAAAGCCCAAAAAGCCGACACCTCCGCCAATCCCCGGAAAATGATAACTTTTAAAGATTGCGATTATGGCAAAGAAATATACCGGTAAATTCGATTATACCACCGCCTCCGACAACTACGAGTGCAAGATGGGCAGCGGCATCCCCTGGTGGGTGTGGCTCATCGTCGGCCTTGTGCTGGCCTTCATCGCCTCCCTGTTCATCCGCTGGGACCGCGACATGAAAGTGCGTGTGCTCGACGATCTCAACCGCCCGATCGAACAGGCCGACGTGGCCGTCAACTACACCGCCCGCTTCTTCCCCTGGATGAAGAAGGACATGGCGCTCCACGGCGTCACCGGCAAGACCGGCGAGGTCGAGATCCACGGCATGACCGTCAGCGTCTGGAGCTGGCTTTTCTACCACAACGAGCCGGTAGAGGTCAAGGGCGCCAAGGGCAATGCATCGGATGCCAAGACCGTGCCGCTCCATTCCAAGGATGTGGTGGTGCTTCATCTCCGTACGCCCGCACAAAAGGTCTCCTTTGATGTGCGCACGATCGACGCCTTCACCGGCGAGCCTGTGGCCGGAGCCGAACTCCTTCTCACCGTCGACGGCGACGGACAGGCCGGAATCATCCGCACCGATGGTGCCGGCAAAGCGACTATTTCGGGTGTGACAGACCGCTCCACTGTCTCCGTGGCGGCGCGTCATCCCAACTATAATCCCAACGACACGACCATCTATCAGGAATCGCCGATCAATCTGCGCGGCAAGGTCACCGACATCCCCCTCGCGCCGAAGGTGAAGTGCAACCAGACCGTGGCACACCGCACCGGACAGCCGCATGTCGAGGTCGACAGAATCGACCTCGGACAGGCCAATGTCGATTTCCCCTTCACCTACTACACCGACTGGCATCCCGATCATATCCGCGTCTACGACGAGAACGGTAATCTGATCTTCGACGCCACCGATATCGCCACATGCAACGACACTCTGACGCAGATTGTACATTCGCCTACTCGCTATATCAAAGTGACGGTCGACACCTACAACAACGCCGGTCAGGATTCCAACTGGAATTTCATGGTCGGATGCCCCTGACGGACAACCGACTGATTGAACCGGACAGACAATCCTTATAAATCCTATAAGCCTCAACCAACATGGACAGCAGCACATCAGCACTTGAGCCGGGAGCGTTGCTCAACCACGGCACTTACCGCATCGAGCGGATTCTCGGCCGTGGCGGCTTCGGCATCACATATCTTGCCTCGGACACGAGCCTCGACCGCAAAGTGGCCGTCAAGGAATTTTTTCCTAAAGACTATTGCGACCGCGAGGGAGCGACAAGCCATGTCACTCTCGGGACGCAGAACACTGCGGAATTCGTCAATCGCCTCAAGGCAAAGTTCCTGAAAGAAGCGCGCAACATCGCGCGTCTCGAATTCCCGGGAATCATCCGCATCTATGCCGCTTTCGAGGAGAACAATACGGCATACTACGTGATGGAATATATCGAGGGCACCACACTCTCCGAAATGGTGAAAAAGTCCGGTCCGCTCCCAATGGAGAAGGCGCTCGGCTACGTGGAGAAAGTGGGGGAGGCCCTGAGCTTTATCCACGCACACAAGGTCAACCATCTCGACGTGAAGCCGGCGAACATCATCGTGCGCGCTTCCGACGACGAGCCTATACTCATCGACTTCGGTCTTTCGAAGCAGTACGACCGCGAGGGAAACCAGACCTCCACGACCCCCACAGGAATCTCTCACGGCTATGCGCCTCTGGAACAGTACAGAGCGGAAGGTCTGAAAGAGTTCTCGCCGCAGACCGATCTATATTCTCTCGCAGCGACGCTATATTTCCTTCTTACCGGCAACGTGCCACCACAGGCAACCGACCTCGCCGACGAGGAACTGAAATTCCCCGCTTCCGTTCCGCCACATATCGCCGAGGCGATTGCAAAAGCGATGTCTTCGGGTCGCAAACAGCGCCACGAATCGGTGAATGCGTTCATCGCCGACCTGAAAAAAGGCGACAGCATAAAAACTGCCGACGACGACGAGGCCACACAGCTCATTCCCGAGAAATCTGCTACGCCCGAGAAGCATATCGCGACTCCTCCCGCCGTTGTTGCGGCTCCAAAGGAGACTCCTGCCAAAGCAGATGAGCCTGTCGAAGAGACTTATCAGCCACAACAGGAAAAATCATCCCGCGCTCTGTGGATCGGCATAGGAATAGCCGCCGTAGTGGCCGTCGTTTTAGCCGTTGGCATATTCTTCATTCTCCGCGACTCCGGAGACAAGACCTCGGAAAAAGCGGACACTGATCCCGTAAGCTCGCTCTTCTCGACAAATTCCGCAAATGAGGAGGACAGTCCCGCGGCGGGAGAACTCTTCAACATGGGAGTCGAGGCATATCAGAACAAGAACTACGACGAGGCAAAGAAATACTGGCTCATGGCTGCCGAACAAGGCGACAGAGAAGCTCAGAACAATCTCGGATTCATGTTCTACAATGGCTACGGCGTTCAGAAGGATTTCACCGAGGCCGCCCGATACTGGCGTCTGTCCGCAGAGCAGGGAAATGCCGAGGCTCAATACAATCTCGCTTCGGCCTATGAGAACGGCGAAGGTGTGCCGACCGACTTCGCCGAAGCCCTGAAATGGTATAAGGAATCCGCCGAACAAGGCTACCCATCCGCCCAGTATGCTCTCGGATGCATTTACAGCAACGGAGACTATGTTCCCCAGAATCTCTCAGAATCTGCCAAGTGGTTGCGCAAAGCTGCCGCACAAGGGAATGAGGACGCCCAAAATATGCTTAAGCAACTGCAATGATCGACCTCACGCCTCTTGTGCGCGGACGCTTCGTGCGTCAGGCACGACGCATGGACTCCTGGGCTGACACAACGCCATCGGTTCAGGCCGCGCAGCTGCGACGTCTGCTGTCGATGGCGGCAAAGACCGAGATCGGACGCCGCTACGACTTCGCGACGCTGGCAGGAGTGCCTTCCGACACGGAACTGACACGACGCTATGCCGCCTCGCTTCCGGTCGTCGGCTTTGAGGACATTCGTCCGCAAGTCATGCGGATGCTCCGGGGCGAGAAAGACATCCTCTGGCCGGGGAAATGCCGCGATTTCGCACAGTCGAGTGGCACGAGCGGCGGTAAATCGAAATACATTCCCATCACACCCCGCGCTCTCTCACGCAACCACTACGCCGGAGCATCCGACGCCGTGGCCTCTTATCTGAGGCTCGCGCCCCGAAGCCGACTATTCTCCGGCAAGGCGCTGATTCTCGGCGGTTCGTTCGCCAACGAACTTCCAGCCGGACTCACACCGAAAGGCACACACGTCGGCGACCTCAGCGCCACTCTCATCCGCAAGGTCGGCCCCTTCGTCGACCTCTTCCGCATCCCCTCGCGCGATGTCGCGCTCATGGCCGACTGGCACGCCAAACTTCCGGCCATCATCGCCGCCGCACGCAAAGCCGATGTCACGAACCTCAGCGGTGTCCCCTCGTGGTTTCTCATCCTCCTTAGGCAGCTGATGCAGGAAGCCGCCGTCAGTTCCCTCCACGACATCTGGCCCAACCTTGAAGTCTTCTTCCATGGCGGCATATCTTTCCGTCCTTACCGCAGCCAGTACGAGAGCTTCACGGACAGCTCGCGGATGCACTTCCTTGAGAACTACAACGCCTCCGAAGGCTTCTTCGCCGTGCAGACCGACTTCGCCACTGACGCCATGACGCTCCTCATCGACCGCGACGTCTACTACGAGTTCGCCCCCATACTCCCCGACGGCTCGCAGGGAGATCCTGTCGACATCTCCTCGGTCGAGAAAGGGAAAGTCTACGCACTCGTCATCACCACCTCCGCCGGACTCTGGCGCTACGACATCGGCGACACAGTGGAGATCGTCTCCACCGCACCGGTGACAATACGCATCGCCGGACGCACGAAATCCTTCATCAACGCCTTCGGTGAGGAACTCATGCAGCACAACGCCGACGAAGCCATAGCCGTCGCCTGCCGCGCCACAGGAGCCGCAATAGCAAACTACACCGCAGCTCCCCTTTACGCCGAAAACGGACGCCGGGGACGCCACCAGTGGCTCATCGAATGGATCGCGTCCCCGCAATCTCTGCAACAGTTCGCCGACGCCCTCGACAAAGCACTCGCCGACGTCAACTCCGACTATCAGGCAAAGAGAGCCGGAAGCATCTTCCTCGACCCTCCTCAGATCATCACCGCACCCACAGGACTCTTCGACCGCTGGCTCAGCACTTCCGGCAACCGCAAGCTCGGAGGACAGAGAAAGATTCCACGTCTCTCCAACGACCGCAAAATCATTCAGCAACTACTCGATGGCATCAAATAAAAGGAAATACTACGTCGTCTGGGTCGGCCGCGAACCCGGAGTCTACGACACCTGGGAAGAAGCCGAAGACCAGATCCTTAACTTCCCCGGGGCAAAATTCAAAAGCTTTCCCTCGCAAAGCGCCGCAATCGCCGCCTTCCGGGGTGACGACGCCGCCAACCTCCGCAGCATAATCAACCTCGCACGCCGACAGCCCGTGAATGTCGACTACTCCAGCTTCCCCGAGATCGACACCACCGCATGGGCAGTCGACGCATCCTGCATGGGCAATCCCGGCATCATGGAATATCAGGGGGTCGAGATCGCCACAGGACGGCAGATCTTCCACGCAGGACCATTTCAGAAAGGCACCAACAACATCGGCGAATATCTCGCCATAGTCCACGCCCTCGCGCTCATGCTGCGCGAAGGTACGCCCCGCACCATCTATTCCGACAGCGTCACCGCCCAAGGCTGGATCAGGGCCGGACATGCACGCACAAAACTCCCCCTTACACCCGAGACCGCCAAACTCCTCAGCCTCGTGCAAAGAGCCGACACATGGCTTGCCACCCACTCCTTCCGCGCCCCCATCCGCAAATGGCAGACCGAACTCTGGGGTGAGATTCCCGCCGACTTCGGCCGCAAATAAAAATTTTTCCAAAAAAATCTCCCCGAAAACTTGCGCAAAAAAAAAATAACATGTAACTTTGCACCGCAAAACGGAAGGAACCACATCCTACACGTGAAGCAGTGACCTAAGCAATGACTCCGTAGCTCAGTTGGTAGAGCAAATGACTCTTAATCATTGGGTCGTGGGTTCGACCCCCACCGGGGTCACAAGACAAAATGGCAAATCGCCGCAAAGCACTGAAATCACTTGATTTTCAGTGCTTTTTTAATTTGCTAAAATTTCAGATTCGCGCAGAATACAGAGGCTGTGAGTGAGTCATTAGTGAGTACTCACATTTGTGAGT
>CABUIO010000006.1 GCA_902491625.1 uncultured Porphyromonadaceae bacterium
ATTTTTCCTCATGCCACCATCTTTGTGACTGTCTGAAAATCGGGGAGTATTATAAACAACTACATAAAATATATAGAGATAAAGTGTGGAAAAATAGTTTTTAAAGAAAATGTACTATGATATATTGGGCTATGACTTTTTTGATAATCTCAGTCTTGTCCGGATTGGTTTGTCTGACAATTCTGGGTTACCATATTTCCCGAGGCGACAGTAAGGGACAGAGCAGGGGATATATTGTTAAGATGATGGCGCTTTCGGTTGTGCTGACCGGTGTCTTTTTCGCCTTGGCATTCCTTTTTAAAAGCTGATTAAAAGCTGACGCTATGTGAATGTGGTATATCTTATTTAATCGACAGGCTTATGGAAAAGATGTATTATTTGCCCCACGTGATGTCCGCGACATGGATTATAGTGATTTTAGCTGTACCTGTAGTTCTCGGACTGATTTTTTCAGGTGTCTTGTGGCTGACCCACAGAGGTTCACCTGAGGTGAAACGCCGTTGTATTAAGTTTCTGGGCGCGGGATTCTTTGTCTCCGATCTTTTGGCCGTTGCGTTGTGCGTTTATATGCTGATAATGGTGTGGGCCTGAGTTTTAGGGAAGTATTGTTGCGGCGATGGTCTCGGAATCGGCGATGCTGTCGAGGCGTGCGGCGGTGATGGTGTTGACGAGCTTCGGCGCGTAGGGCGCTTCGGCGCGGAGGTAGTTGTCGGTGAATCCGTGCATTGTCATCTCCTCTGCGGTCTCGCCGTCGGCATGGATGTCGAGGCGCGGCTGTTCCCAGAGCACGGGACGTTCGGTGGAGAGCATGGAGGCGCGGAAAGCATCATATTTTTCTGCACTTATGCGCATCAGTTCCTCGACGCGGCGGTGTCGCCTCTCCATAGGCACGTCATACGCTTCCATCAATAATGCGCGGGTGCCTGGGCGTTCGCTGTAGGGGAAGACATGTAGCTGAGTGACGGGCAGCGAGGCGATGAAGTCGCGGCCACGCTCCCACTCCTCTTCAGTCTCGCCGCGTGCGCCGGCGATGACGTCCACGCCGATGAAGGCGTGAGGTATCTCGCTGCGTATCAGTTCCATGCGCGATCGGAAAAGCTCCGTGTCGTAGCGGCGGCGCATCAGGCGCAGTACGGCGTCGCTGCCGCTCTGCAGCGGCACATGGAAATGTGGCATGAAGGCTCGCGCCTCGGTGGCGATCCAGCGGATGATTTCGGGTGTGAGAAGATTAGGCTCTATGGAGGAGATGCGGTAGCGGCTTATCCCTTCGACCTCGTCGAGGGCGCGTATCAGGTCGAAGAATGTCTCGGCGGTTCCCTTGCCGAAGTCGCCGGTGTTGACGCCGGTGAGGACGATCTCGCGGCCACCTTCGGCGGCGGTGCGCCGGGCAAGCTCCACCATCTGCGCCACGGTGCCGGAACGCGAGCGGCCGCGTGCCATCGGGATGGTGCAGTAGGAGCACCAGTAGTCGCAGCCGTCCTGCACCTTTAGGAAATATCTCGTCCGGTCGCCGCGCTCGCACGAGGGCACGAACTCGCGGAGCGAGGATGCCTCGGGCACGTGGCGCTGCTGTGTGCGCGTAGCCTTCAGGCGCTCCACGAACTCGGCGATGCGCAGTTTGTCGTTGGTGCCCAGCACGATGTCCACGCCGGGAAGACCCGCGACCTCGTCGGGCTTCAGCTGCGCGTAGCATCCTGTCACGACGATAGTCGCTTTGGGATAGATCGAGGCCAGACGGCGGATCAGCCGGCGCCCTTTCTTGTCGGCGGTCTCGGTGACGCTGCATGTGTTGATAACGCAGAGGTCAGGCTCCTCGCCGGGCTGTGCGCGGAGGTATCCCGCAGCTTTGAGTTCGCGTCCGAGAGCCGATGTCTCGGCGAAATTGAGTTTGCATCCCAAGGTGTGGTAGCTCACTTTGGGCAGATGGCTCGTCTCGTTCATGATGCGAAATTACAAAAAAGTTTTCATTCAGGGCTTTGCGGCGCCGAACATGATGGCGCTTCAATACGTTTATATATTCGGAGCCTATACCTTAAAGGGTGAAAAAGGGTGATTTATCCATGCGCAGCTACGACGAGAATATAATTGACATCTATCAGGAGAGTTTCAGACGCCACGCCTCCCGACAGGCGCTGTCACAGTACGGCACAGCGGAAAGCTATACATATCTGGATCTTGCGCGCCACATTGCCGAGCGCCACATCCTTTTCCGTCTGCTTGAGATCAAGCCCGGCGAACGCATCGCCCTCTGCGGCGGCAACAGTGTCGGCTGGGTAGTAGACTTCATGGCGATCATCACCTACGGCGCGACTGTGGTGCCGATCCTCAGCGACTTCACTCCCGCCGACATCGTCAATATCGTCAACCACAGCTGCAGCGAGATGATTTTCCTCGACGAGACGATATGGCGCAAGCTTCCGGCCGAAGATGTCAATGTCAAGGCTGTATTCTCCATCGCAGGAACCAAGCTCCTCAAGACATCGCGCCCTGACTTCGTGGCCAAGGCGCTCACGAAGACAGGCGCGGAGTTTTCGCGGATGTATCCTCACGGCTTCCGCAGCGAGGACATCAGTTACAAGGCTCCCGACCGCAAGGAGGTGATGATCCTCAACTACACATCCGGCACCACCGGATTCTCCAAAGGCGTGATGCTCACGGGAGTGAATATGGCCGGAAACGTCGTCTTCGGACTCAACGAGCGCGTACATTACACCGGAAGCCGCGTACTGACCTTCCTTCCGCTCGCCCATGCCTACGGCTGTACCTTCGACATGCTGCTGCCTCTTGCCGCCGGTTCGGTCGTCACCATCCTCGGCCGCACGCCGACACCCACGATTCTGCTCAAGGCTCTTTCGGAAGTGCGTCCCAACATCATCCTCAGCGTGCCGCTGGTGTTCGAGAAGATCTACGCCACGCGCATCGAACCGATGCTCAAGAATTGGAAGATGCGTCTGCTGATGAAGATTCCCGGAGTCAGCGCCCTGATCTACCGCAAGATCCGCCGTCGTCTTGTAAACGCACTTGGCGGATGTTTCGAGGAAGTCATCATCGGAGGAGCCTCTTTCAACCGGCAGACCGAGAAGTTTCTGCGCAAGATACGTTTCCCCTACACGGTCGGATTCGGAATGACCGAATGCGGACCGCTCATCAGCTACACGCCGTGGCAGAAATACAAGCCCACAAGTGCAGGACGCACCCTTCCCATCATGGAGAGCCGCGTGCTCAGCAACGATCCGGAGCACGTGCCCGGAGAGATATTGGTGCGGGGACAGAACGTGATGAAAGGCTATTTCCACAATCCCGAGGCCACGAAAGCAGTGCTCGATGCCGACGGATGGCTCCACACCGGCGATGTCGGCACACGCGACGCCGACGGCACACTCTACATACGCGGACGCAGCAAGACCATGATACTTTCGGCGTCAGGACAGAACATCTATCCAGAGGAACTTGAGGCGCGTCTCAACGCTATGCCGGAAGTGCTTGAATCGCTGGTAGTTGACCGCAAAGGGAAGATCACGGCGCTTATCTATCCCGACCACGACATGCTTTCCAAAGAGAATATCGACGATGCCGGCATTCCCGAAGTGATGGAGAAAGTGCGCCGCGAGGTCAACGCGCAGTTAGCGCCCTACGAACGCATCGCCGAGATCGAAGTGATGCACGAAGAATTCCGCAAGACCCCCAAACGCTCCATCAAACGCTTCCTCTACACCTGAAAAAAGCGGCTAATCGACAGTGTGTAGTTGACAGCTCGTTTGAACGTAGGAATGATAGATGGTATGTAATTGACTGATTGTCTGAACGTAGGGCTGCTCTATGGAGCAGCCGCTGTACCTCATGAACGCAGAATTGCGACGAAACGTCGAAAGGCCTGTAAGGCCGAGGGGACAATAGCCCGGAGCGATCAAGCTCCGGGAAAGAGAGTCATCATAACAAAAAGAGGTCTGTAGGACCGACCAAAAGCTGTGAAGCAACCGCTGATGTGGTTGTGGATATATTACGTTTATTTCCAATACATTGCGGTACGCGGCTGCACCATGGTGCGGCCCTACGTTAGGGTGTAACCATTTTCATGTTCGGGTGCAGCTATTTTCGCATCGTTCGGACGATGCGGTTTTCACGTTCGGGCGATGTGATTTCGGATGGTCAGAGTTCTTCGAGGAGGCGCTTGAGCTCGGTGTCGGTTTTCTGGAGTTTTTCCTTGCAGTATTTCAGGAGCTGGAGGGATCGCGATGTCTGTGCCGCGAGGGTGTCGATGTCGCAGTTGTCGCTCTGCATCTTCGCGACGATGGCGTTAAGTTCGGCTATGGCTTGCGAATAGCTCTGGGGCATGTTCTGATTGGTTTCTTCCATATATGTTTTTCTTATTTTGCGGTTGATTTGACTGTGCCTTCGAAGAGTGTGGTGACGATTTCCTCGCCGGGTGCTACGTCGGAGGCGTTGCGCACGGCTTTGCCGCCGACGCGTGTGATGGAATAGCCTCTGCGCAGTGTGTCGCGGGGATCGAGCATGGCGACAAGTTCCTCCTTGCGGTGGAGCAGGTCGGCGGCGCGGCGGAGCACCATTGCGCTGTCGCGTTTAAGCGATTCGGCGATGTTGCGCAGACGTTCGTTCTCCAGCGCCAGACGCCGTCCTGCCGACGACTGCACGATCGTGGAGGCGCGCTGGAGCTGCGCCGAGGCTGTGCCGAGTCGGTTGACGACCATGAGGGGCAGCGACTGCTGCACGCGGGCGAGTAGGGCGGCGTTGGTGTCAACGGCGTGGCGAGCCAGAATAGGCGTGAGCTGCTGCAGATGTTCCACTTGACGCTGTTCCCCTTGCAGTCGCTGCTGCACATAGCGGGCGATCTGCTGCGCAGCGTCGTTGGCGGCAGCGAGTGCGTCGAGCGACATTCCGACGAGCCATTCGGCCACTGCAGTGGGTGTCTTGAGGCGTGTATGGGCGATGTAATCGAGCACTGTGTTGTCGCGCTCGTGGCCTATGCCCACGGCGATCGGGAGCGGGAACTGGGCCACGCCGCGTGCGAGCGCCATGTCGTCGAAGCCCGCGAGGTCGGTCGAGGCGCCTCCGCCGCGGATGATGACCACGCAGTCGAAAAGGTCGATGCACATCTCGATGCGTTCCAGGGCGTCGAGGATGGAGGCGGCGGTGCGTGTGCCCTGCATCACGGCAGGGAAGGTGTGGGTGTAGAATTGCAGGCCGTAGTTGTTGTTGGAGAGCTGATCCATGAAGTCGCCGTAGCCGGCGGCGTTCTCGGCCGAGATGATGGCGATGCGCTGCGGCGGAAAGGTCAGCTCTCGCGTCTTGTTGAGTCCCTCGATTCCCTCGCGGCGCAGTGCGGCGAGGATTTCGAGCTGCAGCCGCGAGGTGTCGCGCACGTAGTCGGGATCGATGTCGGAGATGTTGTAGGAGAGGCCGAACTGCGGATGATACTGCACGGATCCGCGCAGACGCACCTCGTTGCCGTCGGCAAGCAGTTCGCGCAGGGAGCGGGAGGCCTGACGCATGGAGAGTGCAGCTACGGTGCCGCGCCACATCGTGGCACGCAGGCGCGCGGTGATGTTGCCGGCAGTGTCTTTCTCAACCAGCACCATGTAGACGTGGCCGCCGCTGTGGCGCAGATCGCTCACTTCGGCCGTGACCCAGACGTCCCGAAGCGTGGCGCAACTGTCGACGGCGCTTTTCACAACTCCGGAAAGCTGGAGCAGCGTCAGTGTCTTCTCCTTCGGGAAAGGTGTCATTGCTCCTTGCGTGCTATGCGAAGCAGAGCGCCTGTCGAGGCGTCGAACTCAGCCTCGGAGGGAGCCTTGCGGTCGGTGAAAAGTTTGGGATCGAGACCGAACACCGCACCTTGCTGTGCGAGATCGACGGTGCCGGAATAGATAGTGCGTCCCATCCATGTCAAGGTTATCTCGGCGGTGGAAGGAAGCGTGTAGACCACTGCGTCCTTTGGCAGACGCTTAGGCTCACCTTTCTCATCCACAGGTATTTCGGGGATGTTGACGTAGCGGATGTTGAGATAGATCGGTTCGCCGGTGAGGTCGTCGGTGTCGGTGAATCCGGCGAAGTCACTGAGGCGTCCGAGCACCGTGCGGGTGCCGTCGGCATTGATGGCGGCGGTATCGGGGGTAAAGGTGTAGCGATGGGTGGCGCTACGGCGCACAGTCACTCCCGTAAACGCCTCTGAGAGAGCTTTTTCCTGAGCACCGAGCGAATTGAGCATCAGTTCAAGCTGACGTCCGTCGGCGGGCATCGTCTCGGCTGTGCCTCGGCTGAGGCTGAGCTTAGACTCTCGAACTTCCATCAGTGTCTCCGAGAGCATCCGCGCACGCATGGCGCTCGACTGGCTCACGAGGAAATCCTCGTCGACATATTGCAGATAAGCCTTTGCGGCCTCCCTCGCCTCGGACTGCGCCGAGAGAATGGCGTCGTCGCCGGAGGGAGCGGGTGGCAATGCCGGGAGCGAGACATCCTTGTTGATCGCGAGCAACATGCCGTCCCCTTCACCGGCGACGCATACGCTCACGTCCTGGCCGCTCTTGAGCTGCATCAGGTAGGTGCGCTCCGGTCCGCCGGGCACTCCGCGCGACGACATGGTGACGCCCTTCACTTCCCAGCTCTCGCTGTCGGCTTTCACCACGTCTGCGGTGCCGACATATTTTCCGGCGTAGCGGTAGAAAGGCCCGGCCACGCTGACGGTGTGCTCCGCCTCGATGTCGAAGACGAGCTGCGTCAGCGGCAGATTGTAGACAATGCCGTATTCATTGTGCTTGTCGGCGGTCAGAAGCCTTGTCTGCTGCGCCGACACTCCGGAGGCCGCCAGAAGCGCGGCCAGAGCTATGTGGAATCTCATCTTCATAGTCGGTGGATTTATTATTCGTTGCGCATCATGCTCTTGATGGCGTAAGGCATGCGGTCGATGATGTCGGTGGCCGTCATGCCGTATTCGCCGAGGCGTTCGGCGGCCAGATCGCCGGCGAGACCGTGGAGAAAGACTCCGAGCGGTGCGGCATGTTCCGGCGCGTATCCCTGCGCCAGAAATGCGGCGATTACGCCTGTGAGGACGTCGCCCGATCCGGCGGTTGCCATTCCGGCGTTGCCGGTGGAGTTGAAATAGACCTTGCCGTCGGGGCGCACGACCGCCGTGTGGTGGCCTTTGAGCACGATGATGATGCTGTAGTACTGGGCCTTGTCAATGGCCTTGCGCAGACGTTCCTCGTCGGAATCCGACTCGCCGAAAAGGCGGTCGAACTCGCCGGCGTGGGGCGTGATGATACTCATCTGCGGCAGCATGGTGAGCAGCGCCGGGCGCTTGGCGATGCAGTTAAGGGCGTCGGCGTCGACCACGAGAGGTGACTGCACGTTGTTGAAGAGTCCTTCGAGGGCGTTCATGGTCTCGGCGTAGGTGCCGATGCCGGGACCTACGGCCACGGCCTGATGCTGATGGTGGAGGCGCATGTCGCTGATGTAGCGGTCGTGTTTGTCAGGCTCAAAGAGCGCTTCGGGCATTGCTGTCTGCACGATGTTCATGCCGCAGCGCGCGGAGTGTACGGTCACGAGTCCGGCACCGCTGCGCATCACGGCGCGGGCGCACATGACCGCAGCGCCCATCATCCCCATGCTTCCGGCCATCACCATCACCGAGCCGTAGTCGCGCTTCGCGGAGAATGCGCGACGGCGTTTCAGCAGACGTCTGATGTCGTTTTCGTCGATCAGATGCCACTGTGTGGAAGTGCCCTGTATTGTCTTACGGTCCATCTCGATGTCGAGCACATTCCATTCGCCCACGACATCCTCGTTCTCGGAGAAGAAGAAGGCGATGCGCGGGAAGTTGAAGGTCAGGGTGAGCGAGGCATGCACCATGTTGCGGCGGTTGTTGCTCGCATTCCACTCGCCGAACATGCCGGAAGGGAGATCGATCGACACCACGTATGGCTCTTTCTCATTGATATATCGTGCGAGCGACATGAATCCGCCCTTCAGCGGCTCGCTGAGTCCGGAGCCGAAGAGACCGTCGAGCACGACGTCGGATTTGCTCAGTGCCGGCGGATCGAAATCCTTGACCACCTCAGTGAAGTCCACGTCGTCGGTGGAGGTGATGAGGCGGCGGCGTTCCTCCTCGCAATCGTGCGACAGTCGGTTGAGCACGTTGAAGAGATAGATCTCCACGCGCCTGTAGCCCTGTTCGATGAGCATTCTTGCGGCGGCAAGAGCATCGCCGCCGTTGTTGCCGGGACCGGCAAACACCACAATGCGCTGCGATGGGAGAAACCGCGAGATAATCTCAACCGAGACAGCCGACGCGGCACGCTCCATCAGCTCCACGGAGTCGATTTTCTGAGCCTGACATGTAGCTGTGTCGAGTGCTTTTATAGCTTGAGAAGGAAATATTTTCATGTCTGCAAATTCAATGTAGTGGAATTGTGCAAAGTTAGCAAAAAAATCGGAAAAGTCTTTAGTGACATTAAGGTCATTAAGGACTTTAACGACCTTAATGACTTTAAAGTCCTCAAGCTCCTATATGCGGTAAAGGCGCGCTTTCCGGAAGAAAGCGCGCTATGCTTCAGGCCGACGGATGCACCCTCAGCGATAGCAGAGAGGACTGCGACCTTGCGGTTTCGTTTTTAGTTCTTGGCTTCTGTGGCGGGAGCCTCGGCTGTATTGGCCTCGGCGGCGGGGGCAGCAGTTGCCTCGGCGGCAGCAGCGTCACCGGCGGGAGCGGCTGTGGCCTCGGCGGCAGGAGTCGCGGTCTTCTCGGCAGCGGGAGCGGCGGCCTGTGTGGTGGCTCCGGCTGTGCCGGGAGCGGCTGCGGTCTTCTCTGCTGCGGGAGCGGATACCGACACCTTGGCTACGGGAGCCTTAAGCGCGAAAGAGCATCCGATGCTGAGCACGCAGATGACGATGGCGAGGGTCCAGGTTGTTTTCTCGATGAAGTCTGTGGTCTTGCGGTAGCCCATCACCTGATTGGCACCGCTATAGTTGGAGGCGAGACCGCCGCCTTTCGACTTCTGGATGAGCACGGCTCCTATCAGCAGGAGCGCTGCAATAACAATGATTACTGCAAGGAAAATGTACATCGTTTCTTATTGTTTCTTGTTGTCGTTGACTATTAATTTCCGCAGGAAGCGGATTTGGTCTGCAAAGTAAACACTTTTTTCCGGATTTTTCAAGCTTAAATCGGAAATAATCTCCAGAGCCTTGGTGTAATTGCGGTTTTTAATCATGATTCGGGCGAAAGATTCGGATAATCCGCCGGAATCGGGCGTTTTCTGCTGTCTTTCCGCGGCTTCATCTTTGCGCGGCGCTTCGGGTTGCGGCTGCGGCTCAGGTTCGGACTCCGGCTTTTCTTCCGGCTGCGGCAACGGTTCGGGAAGCTCGTTGTCGGGGAGCACGGTGCGTCCTTTGGAGGATGCGATGAAGCGGTTGATGGCGGCTGTCTCGGCGCCGACCACGTTTTCGTCCAATTCGTCGCCCTGCGGCACCGACTTCTGCTCCTCGGCAGCGAGCACCGACGCGTAGTCGGGCGTGGGATTGAAGATGGCTTTGGTGAGGATGTCGGTCTCGCGGGAGTCGGCGGGTGTGCCGTAGGTGGAGAGGAATGTGTCGATCGTCTCCATTGTCGACGGTGTGGTCTGCTGCGGCTCCGGATAGAAGTTGGCGAAAATGTCGGCGTCGTCGCCGAGAATGTCGCGTATGGAGTCAAGGTCGGGGAGGGCGATGGCCACGCGTGTGGCGTCCTCGGGCGATGCCGTACGCGACTTCATGGCCATGAGCCGGGGGAGCGTGAAAGCCGGATAGCGGGCGGAAAGGTCTTTGAGTTCCTCCTCTGTGAGCGGATTGTCGCGGTCGCTGTCGAGGATATGTCGGAGCTTGGGGTTCATTTTGTCAGGTTAACGTGTTGTGTGTATCCGGCGCCGTCACCAGTTGCCGAAAGTGGCGTTGAAAATCAGGTCCACGAGGTCGTTGCTGATCTCCTGACACAGTTCGTCCTGCACGTCTGTCAGCATCTCGGAGCTGTCGAAGTCGCGGTAGGCTGAGAAGGTCTGGTCGATGTTGTTGGCGTCGTTCTTATGGTCTGTGTATTTGACTCTTACAGTGATGGTAAGGCGTGTCTGCGTGGCGTAGGCGTTCTCGCCAACGGCCTGCGGAGAGAGGGAATAGCCTGTGATCTCGCCGGTGAGTTCGAGGTCGGCGGGACCGTCGACCTCCTGAAGACGTGTCTGCCGGGTTACGACGTCGAGCAGACGGTTCTCGAAGGTCTGTTGCAGAGGTGGATAGACGAGGGCGGCGCGAATCGGAAACTCGCCGATGTTGACCGTGCGGTAGACGTTGTAGTTGAGGGCCGAGCCGTTGAAGGTGTAGCTGACGCATGAGGTGGAGAGTATGCAGGGCGTCAGCAGAAGCATCAGGAGTATGGCCGGGCGGACAAGGCGGCGCATTAGGGCGTATGTGGGGAGGTGGAGTCTCATAGGCCGTATTCCTTGATTTTGCGGTAAAGGGTGCGTTCGGAAATATTCAGCTCTGCGGCGGCTTTCTTGCGGTTGCCCTGATGGCGTCGCAGTGCGTCGGCCACAGCGTCGCGGTCGGTGGTCGTGTCGGTCTGCGAAATGTCGGAAAAGTCGCTGTATGGTGTGGTCATTACGGAGGCTCCCGCCGGATTGTCGCGGTGCACGATGGTGCTGAGCATCGTTGACTTGGGATGGCTGTCGGAGGGGCGGAAAGTGTCGGTGTCTGCCTTTTCCGAGTCGATGCGGCTGCGCAGGTTCATAATCTCGTTCTGCATGGAGATGAGTGTCTGCCAGAGAAGTTCCCGCTCGCTCTCGTAGGAGCGCGGCGTGCCCTTGGAGGGCGCAAGCTGCGACATGGCGTCGGCTCTTGGTAGGAATCCGGAGAGTGTGGCGGCGTCGATCTCCTCTCCGGCATGGAAGAGCGCGGCCTGATCGACGACGTTCTTGAGCTGGCGCACGTTGCCGGGCCAGCGGTAGAGCGCCATGAGGCGCCGCGCATCGGAGGAGAATGTGATGTGGGGCGTCATGTATTTCTCGGAGAAGTCGGCGGCGAACTTGCGTGCGAGCAGATGGATGTCGTCGGCACCTCGGTCGTGAAGGTTGGGGACGTGGATGCTCACGGTGGAAAGTCGGTAGAAGAGGTCTTCGCGAAATTTCCCCTCGGTCACGGCCTTGGCGAGATCGACGTTGGTGGCGGCCACGATGCGCACGTCGGTGTGCTGCACCACAGAGGAGCCGACGCGCAGATATTCGCCGGTCTCAAGTACGCGCAGCAGGCGTGCCTGAGTGGTGAGCGGCAGCTCCGCCACTTCGTCGAGGAAGATGGTGCCTTTGTCGGCCTCCTCGAAATAGCCTTTGCGCGAGGCCACGGCGCCTGTGAAAGAACCTTTCTCATGGCCGAAAAGCTCGCTGTCGATGGTGCCTTCGGGGATGGCGCCGCAGTTGACGGCGATGTATTTGTTGTGCTTGCGTGCGCCGAAGGCGTGGATGATCTTGGGGAAGAATTCCTTTCCGGCGCCGCTCTCGCCGGTGACGAGCACGGAGAGGTCGATGGGTGAGACCCTTACGGCGCGTGCCAGCGCTTCAGTGAGCACATGAGAGGTACCAACGATGCCGAATCGGCGTCGTGCCTGGTCGATCTTGCTGTCAATGTCCGGAACTAAAGGCATTGCTTATTTCGTAGATGGTTTGAGGGTCCATGTGATGGTGCCGGGGGCGTCGGGTGCTCCGGCCTTGGGTGTCCATCTGGAGCCGAGACTTTTCTTTTCAAGCTTTCTGGCAAGATCCTGATTGACAGATGTCCTGCACTTGGCCCAGACCACCACACCCTTGTCGTTGACCTTTACGTTGACGATGACAGTGATGGTCTTTGAAAGTCTGAGGGGCGGATTGAACACATTGTCGCAAGAGAGCATCTTGCGCTTGCCGTCGAGAGTACCCTTGGCGCTTCCGGCTCCGGTGCCGGTGTCGCTGCTTCCGGATGTTCCGGTCTGTTTGCCGGTCTGCTTGCCGTTGTGGTTGTTGAATTTGTTGCCGACCTCGGAGGTGATGCGCGAGTCCGGCTCATCCTTCTTCGAGGGATTGGTGTGCTTCAGCGAGCTTTCCTGTTTCTGTGTGACCAGTTTCTCGGCGCTGTTGTTGGGCTTGGTGCGGTCGCCGGAGGTCACGACCTTGTCGCTCTTGGGACCCTGATCCGGCTCGCCGAGAGGCGCCGGAGCGGGTGTCTCGTCGAGGTCCTGCGCGGGGTCAGGCTCTCCGGCGTCGACGATCTCGACCGGAGGCTCGATGAACTCCTCGGGATCGAGAAACTCGTCCTCCTCCATCGCCATGAGCGCGGGATTGGCCTTCACTTCCGGCTCAGGTGCCGAGGGCGTGAAGCCCACGTACCACAGCAGCAGGAAGATGAGCACGGCCGCCAGCAGTGTGGCGACGGCCGCGATCACACGCGCGCGCGTTTCTTTATTATTGAGGGATGGAGCCATGTTCATTCGGTCGGTTTGGTGGCCAGCACCATGCGTATGCCGTGGGAGGAAGCGAGGTCAAGCACCTCCACGACCTCGCCGTAGTCGACATGGCGGTCGGCGTAAAGAGCCACGGGGCGCGTGGAGTCGTTGCTTCTCACCAGCAGGAGCGAGGCGAGCAGACGGTCGCGATCCACACTCACGCGGGCACGTCCGGCGGTGGTGGAGTCGTTGCGGTCGGCCACGAAGAAACAGTTGCCGGCGCTGTCGAGGTAGACCTCGCTGACAGGGCGCAGCTCCGTGGTGGAGGCGCTCTGCGGAAGGTCGACCTCCATGGCCGAGGGTATGATGAAGGTGGAGGTCACCATGAAGAAAATCAGCAGCAGAAACACCACGTCGGTCATCGACGACATGGAGAATGTTGCGAGGGGCGGATATTGGCGTCTGAGCATATCGGCGTAAATGAGAGGTGGAAGGTCAGATTTTGGAAGGCTCGTTGAGCAGGTCCATGAACTCCATGGTCTGCGCCTCCATGTTGGTCATCACCTTGTTGAGCCGGGCGGTGAGATAGTTGTAGGCGAAGAGGGCGAGGATGCCGACCACGAGACCGGCGACGGTCGTGACAAGCGCCAGCGAGATGCCGCTGCCCAGCGAGGCTATAGTCACTGCGGTGCCCTTGTCGGCCATGGCGAAGAATGCGTCCATCATGCCGACCACGGTGCCTAAGAATCCGATCATCGGCGCTGCGGCGGCGGTGGTGGAGAGCCACGCGAGACCCTTGCCGAGGCGCGAAAGCTCGATGTTGCCCGTGTTGTCGAGCACAGCCATCACCTCCTGTGTGCTTCGGCCAAGACGGCTGATCCCTTTCTCGACCAGACGCGCATAGATGCTGTCGGTGCGGCGGCAGATGCGCGTGGCGTTCTCGATGTCACCCTCGGTGACGTTCTCGCGGATGCGTTTCATGAAGTTCGGGTCCACCTTGGCGGCGTTGGCGATCACGATGCAGCGTTCCACGAAGATGTAGATGCTGATGAGCAGCAGGATTGCGAGTGGAATCATGAGAAATCCGCCGTCGACGATCAGATCCCAGAGGTTGTGGGGGGCGGAAGATGTGGCTTGGGCTTGAAGGAGCATGGCTTTATGGATTGGTTATGGGGTTAGTAATCGGGATTTGTTGCGCCTCAGGCGAGGCAGTCGCGGTATCGGCGTATGGTCTCGGCGATGCCGAGGTAGAGGGCGTCGCAGATGACGGCGTGGCCAATCGAGACTTCGTCGAGCCAGGGGACGGCCGAGGCGAAGAATTTGAGGTTGGATAGGTTGAGGTCGTGGCCGGCGTTGACGCCGAGTCCGGCCTCATGGGCGATTGTGGATGCGGCCACGAAAGGCGCGGCGGCGGCGCGGGGATCGTCGCGGTAGCTGTCGGCGTAGGGCTTCGTGTAAAGCTCCACGCGGTCGGCGCCCAGACGTGCCGCGCCCTCGATGGAAGGCGCGTCCGTGCCGGTGAAGATGCTCACGCGGATGCCGGCGGCGTGCAGTCTTTCGGTGATGTCGCGCAGAAAATCGAAATTGCCCACCGTGTCCCATCCCGCCGACGACGTGATGGCGTCGGGCGCGTCGGGCACGAGGGTGACCTGATGGGGCACGACCTCCTCCACAAGCTTCAGGAAAGGCTCGCAGGGATAACCCTCGACATTAAATTCGCCGGTCACGATGCCGCGAAGGTCGCGCACGTCGGCATAACGGATGTGGCGTTCGTCGGGGCGCGGATGCACCGTGATGCCCTGTGCGCCCAAAAGCTCGCAGTCGGTGGCGAAATCACACACGTTCGGGCGATCCTCGCCGCGGGCGTTGCGGAGGGTCGCCACCTTGTTGATATTGATGCTTAGAAGTGTATTCATAATCATAGAGCCGACTCCATGATACAACTTTCAGCCCTTGACTACGTTAAAATTATGAGAGTTTTCAAAGGCGCGTATTGGTTTTCGGCACAATATTTGTAACTTTGGCTCCGCAAAAATACTAATTTTAATTGTAACGACCGCACAAATACGGACGGTTTTTCCCGGAAAATGACAGCTCACGATATATTGACTCTATCGACAACCGAAACTTCCTCCGGTACTTCTCCGGCGGAAACAGGCAGAGTGACCGAGGCCACGCCGGCCATGCTGCTCCTGCCGCAGTTTCTCGAATCGCCCGACGCCACCGTCGAGGTGACCGGCAGCGACGGCGGCACGGTAGGTGTGGTCGACGCCCGCGCCATGCTGCGTTGCATCGGTACGATGCTCGGCGACTCCCGCGAGGCATCGTGGGTGGAAGCCACCGTGGCCGCATCGGCCTTTTCTGCCTCATCCGTGGCACGCGCCGTGGAGGATGCCGACGCCAATCTCCTCGACATGCTCACCTCCGCCGATCCCGCCGACGGTAACCGACTGCGCATCTCGCTCAGGGTCAGCCATGCCGACCCTTCCGGCGTGGTACGCTCGCTGGAGCGCTACGGCTACGAGGTCACCGCCGCCTCCGGCGTCGTCAACGAAGACTACGACAAAGCGCGCCGCCACCTTTCCGAACTGGAGCTTTATCTCAACATGTAATTTTTCTCTGACGGACTTTTTTGGGTCGTTTCAGGCTCTGAACGGTGCAAAAATGGGCGTTTTTGGAGCTGAGACGGACTTTTTTGGGTCGTTTCAGCCTTTTTCAGCCTTTTCCATTTCGGGTTAAAAAACAGAGCCGGCCCTCGGGTTTTGAGGGTCGGCCGGTATGGTGTTCGGATGTATCGTCGTGGATCAGTCGCGGCTGCCGCCGAAGATGCGGAGCAGGAAGAGGAAGAGGTTGATGAAGTCAAGGTAGAGGTTGAGGGCGCCGAGGGTGGCGAGCTTGTCGCTGAGCGAGGGCTCGAGGTTGGCGGCGGCCATACGCTTGATCTGCTGGGTGTCCCATGCGGTGAGTCCGACGAAAATCAGCACTCCGGCGTAGGAGATGATCCACATCAGGGTGTCGCTGGCCACGAACACGTTGACTACCGAGGCTATGATGAGCCCGAAGAGAGCCATGATGAGATATGTGCCCATCTTAGAGAGGTCGGTCTTGGTGAAATAGCCGTAGACACTCATGGCGCCGAAGACTCCTGCGGTGATGAAGAATGTGTAGACTATGGTGCCGGGTGTGTAGGCGAGGAAGATCACCGAAAGCGAGGTGCCCATCATCGCGGAGAACAGGAGGAAGAGGCCGAGTGCGGTCGACGTCTTCATGGTGGTCAGTCTGGCGGGAAGTATCCATGCCATGGCGAGCATGGCTATGAACATGCCCCAGTACATCCAGCGGTTGACGACGAAGATATGCAGCAGTGTCTCCGAGGATGCCACGCCGAGGGCGCAGAAGGCGGATACGAGCAGTCCGATGAACATGCGCACATACACCTTTTTGAGCACGGTGTTGGTCTGTGTGATGGCCGAGGAGCGTCCATAGGAGGACTGTGTCGGGCCGTTTTCGTTGTAGTAATTCATATATGGTTGAGGTTTAATCTTAAAGACTTTAAAGTCCTTAATGTCTTTAATGACCTTAAAGGCTTTATTGTTATAACGCTTGAAAAGCGAAAGTTATTACATGCGGCGCGGCATTTCCATGCCGAGGAGTGCGGTGGCGTCCTTTAGGGTGCGTGCGGCGACGTAGGAGAGGAGCAGACGCATGGAGCGGCGCTTGTCGTCTTCCTCGCGCAGGATCGGGCAGTCGTGGTAGAACTGGTTGTATTCCTTGGCGAGCTCGTAGGCATAATTGGCGATGAGCGCGGGGGAATAGCTGTCTCCGGCTTCTTTCACCACGTCGGGGAAAGCGGCGATGCGTTGGATCAGCGCGGTCTCCTTGTCGTTGAGTTCCATCTCGCCGTCCACGGCCTCTGGAGTCGTGACTCCGGCCTTGTCAAGCAGCGAGTTGATGCGCGCGTAGGTGTATTGCAGGAAGGGTCCGGTGTTGCCGTTGAAGTCGATCGACTCCTTGGGGTTGAAGAGCATGTTCTTCTTGGGATCGACCTTGAGGAGGAAATATTTCAGTGCGCCGAGTCCGATCACGCGTGCGATGTCGGCGGCTTCCTCGGCTGTGAAATCCTTCAGCCGGTCGGCCGACATGTCGGCGGCGGTGGCTATCATCGAGTCCATGAGGTCGTCGGCGTCGACGACTGTGCCCTCGCGGCTCTTCATCTTGCCCTCGGGAAGCTCGACCATACCGTAGGAGAAGTGCACGAGATCCTTGCCCCACTTGAATCCGAGGCGGTCGAGAAGGATGGAGAGCACCTGAAAATGGTAGTTCTGCTCGTTGCCGACTACGTAGATCATCTTGTCGATGGGATAGTCGCGGTAGCGGAGCTTGGCGGTGCCGATGTCCTGGGTCATGTAGACCGAAGTGCCGTCGGAGCGGAGCAGCAGTTTCTCGTCGAGGCCGTCGGAGCTGAGGTCGGCCCAGACGGAGCCGTCCTCGCGGCGGTACATCTTGCCCTCCTCGACGCCCTTGAGCACCAGCTCCTTCCCTTCGAGGTAGGTGTTGCTCTCGTAGTATATCTTGTCGAAGCCCACGCCCATGCGGCGGTAGGTCTCGTCGAAGCCTTCATAGACCCAGCCGTTCATCATCTCCCAGAGTTTGCGCACCTCGGGGTCGCCCTGCTCCCAGAGCACGAGCATGGCGCGTGCCTCCTTCATCAGCGGCGACGCTTCCTTTGCCTCCTCCTCGCTCATGCCTTTGGCCATCAGATCGCTGACCTCCTGCTTGTAGTGCTTGTCGAAGGCCACGTAGAAGTCGCCGATGAGGTGGTCGCCCTTCTTGCCGGCTGACTGGGGAGTGGCGCCGTCGCCCCACTTCTTCCATGCAAGCATCGACTTGCAGATGTGGATGCCGCGGTCGTTGACGATGTTGGTCTTGACGACACGGTTGCCGTTGGCCTCCAGGATGCGTGCGAGCGAATAGCCGAGCAGATTGTTGCGCACATGGCCCAGATGCAGCGGCTTGTTGGTGTTTGGGGAGCTGTATTCCACCATCACGAGCGGCGAGTCGGCAGTAGCCTCCTTATAGCCGAAATGCGGCATGGCGGCGATGCGGTTGAGGCTCTCCACGAGGGTGCCGGTCGAGATGGTGAGGTTAAGGAAACCTTTGATTACGTTGAACGCGGCGACGGAAGGCTCGTTGTCGAGGAGCCACTGTCCGATCTCCTTGCCTGTCTCTTCGGGCGATTTACGGGAAAGTCGTGTGAAAGGGAATGTCACGAGGGTGTAGTTGCCCTCGAAATCCTTTCTTGTCGGGGATACGTTTACACTCCCGGCGGCGGGAGCCGAGCCGTAAAGTGCCTCCACTGCCTTGGCGGAAGCCTGTTCCACTATTTTTTCTATCTGCATTGTCTGTATATCTTGTATCTTGGGAAGCGCAAAATTAGCTAAAAGTCTGCAAATGCGCAAACAAGCCTTTATTTCACAAGGATGTGGCGCGCGTCGGGGAAGCGGCGGAAGAGCGGCAGATCGTCGGGATGGTCGGTGATGACGAGCGTCACGGGCAGCTGCATCCTCCCGGCGAGGCTCTCGGCGGCGTCTGCCTTGCGTTCGCCGCGACATTCTGCATAGGGGACCCCTTTCGCGGCCTCGGGCGTGCAGAGCACGGTCGAGATTCCGGCCTCGCGGGCTATCAGGGGCGCGTATTCCCCGGCGGCGGCCGTGGCAAGCACGATGTGCGCTCCTTCGCGCCGCGCCTCGTCGAGCATCGACGTGACTTCGGGGTTGAACAGTCGGCTCATTGCCCTTGCGAACGCCTCTATGTCTGTCTGATTCAGTATGTTGTGACTACGTAGCATGACGCAGCGCTTCACCCTCACATGGCTCACGAGGCGCATCCGCCGCAAGGCGAGCATCGTGCCTATGACGGCAAAATCCCACAGTCTCAGCCGTCGCCATGACCTGCGCAGCACGAGCCGCGCGAAGTGAGGCCACGTGTTCCCCTTCACCAACGTACCGTCAAGATCCACAAGCGTGATCGACGTGAAGTCGCTATGTTTGGGTTTGTCTGTCATTTATAATCGAGCGACCAAGGGAAGCGCAGCAATGTGTCGCCTCGCCAGAGTGTGTAATCGGGATTGATGGCCGGATGCGCGGTGGTGACGGCAAGCACCGCCGTACGGATGTCAGCCTCGGGTGCCGTGGCGGCTATCGCCTCGGCCACGGAGAGCAGCGTGCCTCCGCTGTCTACGGCGTCGTCGACAATCAGCACCCTCTCGCTGCCGCAGTCGGCCAGTGCGGCGGCGACGGAGTCGGGGAGAGCCACCTCGCGGCGCCTCGCGGGCTTCGCCGAGGCACGTCGCGACTCATAGCGCCGCAGCATGTCGGCAAGCCACGCCGGGAGTGCGCGCAGCAGCCGCCGCGCGCGGCGTTTCCGCTCCGTGGCCGGACGCCGCAGCGCCACCTCATGGTAATCCGCGCCGGGAAAGTGAGCGGCCACGCGCCGTCCCACCTCGCCGCCGCCGGTGAGTATCCCCACGACGATGCGCGGACTCGGCGGCGCTATCTCGCGCGCAAGCCTTTCGCACGCCGCGTCGAGGTCGGCGGGATGGAGTGTGACAACCTTTTTCATCTCTGTGGCAATATTTTGGCAAGCAGACGCATGGCACCGCGTCCGCCGTATGAGGCGAGTGCGCCGAGTCTGTTTTTCAGTCTAACGCCGCGCCCGAAGAGGGAGCCTCGGCGGTGGTGGCGGATCACCTCCAGGCAGCGCCGTTCCGCCTCCGCGCTGACATCGCCGTAGCTGTACATCACTAACAGAATGTTGCAGTGGGCGCCGAAGCGGCGGTCGGCGGCGGCGCGTTCGAGAGGTGTGCCGCGAAAGAATCCGTACATGCGGTCGGTGACGTCGAGCACGTCGAAGCGCTCCGGCGTGAGGCTGCGCATGAAGCTGCCGTCGTGGCGCCGGTAGAAATATAACTCCCCGGGGAGCAGAGCGACGCGTCGGGCACGCCCGATGACGCGGTATCCGAGGTCGAGGTCTTCGTAGCGGCAGTGCCGGAACCGCAGCGGCTCGGGGCTTTCAAAGAGATTACGGCGATAGAGGCTGCCGCTCATGCTCGCCTCGACGCCGCGCCGCAGCAGCAGACGCCTGAGCACCTCCGCGGAATCGAGCCTTTCGGCGGCGCTGTCGGAGAAGCGCTCGAATGAGTCAGGAATGTCGCCGTGGCGCTGCCGGGGGATTACAATGTCGGTGTCGGGCGACTGCGCCGCTGCGGCAAGAGTCAGTTCAAGCGCCTGAGGATGAAGCGTATCGTCGGCATCAAGCGGCAACACCCACTCCGTCGCGGCGACGTCGAGAGCCGCATTGCGCGCTGCCGACACGCCGCCGTGGGGCAGCGTCAGGAGCGTGAAGCGGCCGTCCTTCTCCGCGAAACGTCGCGCGATCGCCGCCGTCTCGTCGGTGCTTCCGTCGTCGGCCACGACCACGCGCCACGACGCCGCAGTCTGCTCCGAGACACTCCTCAGAGCCTCACCGAGCCACTGCGCCGCATTGAACGCCGGCACAATCACCGTCACATCGCTATGTCCGCATGCTTCTGTCATCGAGCCACAAAGATACGGAAATTTTTCAAAGCGGCTGTGTCAAAATGCAGCGAAGCTGCTGATTCCTTATAACCTCAGGTTGATACCTGAGGTCGCGTCATCAATGGGATTATGCCTCGGAGAGGCTTATTAATCAGCATCTTCGATGCATTCATCTCTTTGTCTTACCGCCCCGCGCAGCAGCGTGGGGTTACAGGTAATAAGCAGCTTCGCTGCATTTTGACACACCTTCTTTGAAAAAATAGTTCGGCATGGTTCCCCATAGTTCGCCCCAAAAAAGATGGTTAATGATGGTTGGCATCAATGGTTAAAGATGGTTTGAAAAATGTTGTTCGGGGCTGAGCAATAACTTTTAATAATATTATTAACATTTTTTAACATCAGAGGGGAGGTAAAAAGTCGTAGTTCGGTTGTACCTTTGCATCGATTATTCGCGAAACGGAGGGAAATTCGGCTTGTGCCGGAAAAACACACTTGTCGGCGCTCTGACGTCGGCAGAAACATGCGTAAAAGCTTGGAGTAAAAGCAAATAGAAAAGTCCGATGCCAAACGTGCCACCGTGGTAACGAAACAAGGAGTAAACTGAATTGATACAGGATCCTCGACGACAGCATTCGGGAGCCTCGACCGCCGACGCGTGCGGAAAAGATCCTTCCGCTGTTTGCTTGGGATTGGTAAGATCAGGCTATATCGACGAAAACGACTAACATAACTAATAAACACTAACATGCAACACATGATTAAACTCAAAAAATTGCGGCGAAGTGCCGTGCGGCTCCTCTTGCTTATAGCCGCTCTCGTCGCCCTCTCTCCCAACGCTTCCGCGTGGTATCTCCGAGGAAATTTCCCCAAGACCGGAGAATCATCAATAAGTGATAATTGGTCTGAAGGCGTCGAGATGAAAAATGGAAACACCGTTAACGAGTATGTGTTCGGTGTGCTGGATTCCGACGGCGAGGCAGTAATAAAGCTTACCGGAAATAAAAGCGATTGGAGCGGAGATAATCTCGGAGGCAACGGAGACCAGACCATTTCCGAGACAGGCGGTTCCGTCTCGTTGAAAAATGACGGCAACAGCGGCAACATCACGATCAAGCTTAGCGCGGCTTATAAATACACTCTTAAGTGGAGTGGGTCGGGAGCCGGTACGCTGACCGTCACACGTACTTTTTCTCCGGATGCCGACGCGTATTATATATATTACGGAGAAGCAAACCAGAGCTGGAAGCGTGTCAAGATGAAAAAGCTTGGCGACAATCTCTGGGGAGGCAGTTTCAAGCCGGGTGCCAACGACCTTTTCAAGATAGCCAAATACGATGCTTCCGGCAATGAGACGCTCTATGGATATGCGTCTGCGTTGAGCAACGGTGTGCCTTTCACGGTTTCAACAACTGTAGGCAATGCGATAAGCCTTGGAAGCAATACCGCTCATGAAGTTACATCGGTATTGTTCAATTCCTCGACATGCAGAACTACATGTACATGGAAAGATATTTCCCGTGACCCTTATAGCAATGTGGAGACTGAATATCCGGTGATATATCTGCTTGGTGAAGGTCTCAATGGTCAACGTCCATCGCCTGAATGGAGAATGAAAAAAGTGTCTGAGGGCAAATATGAGCTTGAGTTTACCGCCCGCGACACGAAAATGGTCGTTTGGGCCGGCGATGACAATAATTGGAAGAATTACAAATATTATGCCTACCGATACGACAACGCCATAAACGGCGGTCGAGAGGTCGCTTCATGGAGCAATGAGAATAACTCCATGTTCGATTGGAAGTACGTAAAGAAGAATCTTCCAAAAGGTGAGACGGAAAACAAGGGCGACCTTTATCCCGGACGCAGGTATAAGGCTACTCTTGAAAATGGCGCTCTGAAAATAGAGCCGCTTGACGAGGAAAAGAACTGTCCTCCCTATATGTCGCTCGTGGGCTACCATTTCAAGCAGACCGACGGCTATCTCACTCCTATGGGACTCGACGGTATAAAGACTGGTACAACGAATGCCTCGGGATGGCAGGAAGCATGGATCCAGTTCGGCGAGGATACCCAGCCGATAAAGGATAGATTCGGCAACGTGGCCTACAACACCATGTGGCCGCCGAAGAATCCCGTGTATTTCTACGTTCAGCCCGATGCAGCCGGCGAGTATATCGAGATCAGTTCCGCTACGCTCCAGATGAAGCCGGAGACCGATGCCTCAGGCAAGCCTCTTGTCATGAAGGGAAGCGACTGGAAGAACTACGCCCGGGGCACTCATCCCATTTCCGGCAATACCGATTCCGGAAAGGAATATTACAATCTCTTCAGCGACAGTTACAATGGCGGTGTGGGTCAGAAACAGCGTCTGCGCGACGATTCCCAATACATCCGCTATGTGGCCAACAATGTATGGATCCTTGGTTCGGCAAAGATATGGACCGGATGGGGAGGAACAAATACGGAGAACGCCGACAACATAGCCAACTGGTCGAACCATGCCAACTGGGGTATCGCCGGTGTCTATGACAACGACGGCGGAACGGAGATCACCGGTCAGGAGCCCTGGAACCTGAAGGCCGAGGCCGGCAACTTCTCTTTCAAGGAGCCTACATATTTCGGCACCGTGGAGGTGTTCTATTGTGTGGACAAAGGCGGTAACTACGGCGACACCTATACCGGCACCGGCGCGTCGGATTTCGGCGCCATGTACGACGGATGTATCTTCTATACCACCAAGGCCAAGGGCGATGCGCAGATCCTTGCCAAGAATGATGCGAAGTATGAGAAAGCCTACTACAGATTCTCCGCCGACTTCCCGACCCAGAACGTTACTTCCTACAAGATCTACCGCCGCGACGCCGCGGCCGGAGGAAGCACCGGCGCGACAGTCTATTGCGACAAGACAGGAAAAGCCGTGTCGCGCGACGAGGCGCTTGTCGAGCAGGGCACGGGCCTGAACCAGTCGACCTCAGACTTCACCACGGCGCACAACGAATATTCCGAAGAGAAGCAGATGGAGCCGGATCTCGCCAACGGACGCTACCGCTACGAGATGGAGATAACCTTCGCCGACGGCTCCTCGGCCATCGTGCAGTCCCCTATCGTGACCATCAAGACCCTGAAGATGCCTCTGACGCTCAACAGCTACCAGCTCGTGAAGCGCATCAACTGCAAGGATAAGGCCGACGGCGGCGACGGACTCGGAAACGCTGAGTTCGGAGATTCTGCGAACACATATTACATAACTTTCGCAGGCCCCACGTTCAATTCGAGCGAGGAGACCAACGGTTCGGCGGATGTCTATCTCGTAAAGGTCAAGGTTGACAATCCCAACTGGGATGACAGCCTGAAAGACAAGGATGGCAATGCGTTGGCATCGAAGGATACGGACACTAATCCCAAATTTGTGGAGGCAAGGAAGCTTACCCTTGCCGATGTCAAGGCATCCGACGTCATGAAAGCCGAATACGCAGGAAAGACTGACGAGGAACTTGCCGAAATACCTCTCGGTGACCTTATCGACTACGGCAACGGCAAATACTTCCGCTTCAGCACCAAGATCGTGGTGGTGAGCAACTATTTCGGCAGCGAATACACCATCGAAAAGAATGCTGACGGAGAGTATCTTTATAATTGCTACGATGTCTCTAATACGGCAGTTGAGCCGAAGAAGATCTACAATGATACTTCCAACGATGTAGATAATGACCCCGATACAGGCAAAGAGCGCAGACGCTACATCGCGGTGTACGAGCCTGCGATCGACGACGCCTCCGGATTCCGTTACTCTCTGCGTCTTGACGCCGAATATACCTATGCCGTAGAGGACGACACGAAGCTCGGCACCTCAAGCGCTTACATGCCCAACAACTGGCTCGTGGTTCCGGAGGCCAAGCTTATAGCCGACGAGAGCCGTCTCCAGATGTTCTACGGTTCCGACCTGACCTCAGGCACGGACAATGAAGTGGTCGACGAGTTCAAATATACTTTCCCTGAGGGCAAGGAGCAGACTCTCACCGGTGCACGTTACCAGCAGCTGAGGAAGAGGGTCGTGATAGAGCGTCCGAACGTCACTCTGCGCTACCGCGCGCTTGTGGCCCAATATATCAAAGACAAGTCTCCGGAGGATGTCAAGCCGGGACTCGAAGCCTCCGAGGCGCCGATATTCGACGGCATGTTCGACCTCAAGATCGAGGGTCGTGACCCTAAAGAGGCTCCTCTGAAGATGGCCGTGCGCAACGACTATACGATCGAGGGCCATCCCGAATGGTACGTATACCACGGCGAGACCAAGCGTCCCTTCTACTTCTATACGATGGAATCCACCCATCCCAACTATAGCGCGGATAAACCGTATCAGGGCAAGCTTATCAAGGCCGAGGTCTACGGTGCGTTCGGCAACGTGCCTCTCTATCGCCGTTGGGAAAACGCGAGCATACTTGGCCTGAAGATGGACGACAACGCGCCCGAGAACGCCTACAAGTCTGTTCAGAACGGCATACCGTCCACAGATGAGCTGCCTGCCGGTACTGACAAGGCCAACAGCAACCAGCCGATACAGATAGTGGAGGCTTCGCTCCTTTACAATAAAGTGGGCGACGATCCCAATCCACATCTTATGGACTCTTTCAAATTCAAGATCTATCTTGACAGCAAGACGGTGAACAAGGCTTATTCCGTGAATGGCGACGGCACCATGAACGAGACCGAAAACAATCCGAGCAAGCCTCTGCTTTTCACACATGACAGCGACAAGGACTATTACTATGTGCGCGTGATGAGGAAGGACTATGACAAGCCCGCATCGAATGTGGACAAGACGCCGCTCTATGAGGCTGTCGTCAAGGCCAGCGACATGTACAATGGTTTCACCACCGACCTCCTCAGCGCCGATTTCGGTCCCTGGTGGGACGGCCAGCTCGATTGGGTGAGAAACAATCGCTACTACAAGAACGTACAGCTTGAGATCTGCCATATCTATCCTTTCAAATATGGCACGAAGTCCGATACCGAACCTACGACTCCGGAGGTGCAGTCGGCTCCCGGACGTTTCCGCGCCGACACTCAGACTCAGGGTTACGAGCCTGTGATGGCGCAGCCGATGAAGTTCAACCTCTATGACGAGGATTATGACATCCCGACTTCGGCTGACAGCATCCTCGACGGCATCGACGGCGGCAGCGTAGTGGCCGGTGTGGGCTTCATCGAGGTTTCAGGCCATGGTGTGGAGATCTATTCCGCCGAGGGCAGCAAGGTTGCCGAAGGCGAGGGTCGCCATGACCTCGGCGCCGGAGTGTATGTGGTCCGCGTCAGCGGCCGCACGCAGAAGGTGATCGTACGCTAATGAAGTATAGAAACTTCACATATACTTCAACAAGTAACACAATAATCATGTAATTTTTTAATTAGTTACCATTGTGCGGGCTTCGTCGTGAGACGCGGCCCGCTTTTTTTGACCTTAAGGACTTTAAGGACTTTAACGACTTTAACGACTTTAAGGATACTGGAAACAAAGCCTTTTCGTTATTTGTCCAGAAACTTTTTTACAAAAACCTTTGTTATTTAAAATACAAAGTACTAACTTTGCACCCGATATGACCTCCCACGCTTCCCGTAGAACAGCGCACCCGGGGAGGTCTTCGAGTTTTATATGGCGTCCTCAGACAAAATTGAATACCATAAACAACCTTTGACACTCGACCAACAGGTTCAGAAGTTAAAGGAAAAAGGTCTTGTTTTCGATGATGAAAGCGTGGCTAAGGCTTATCTTTTCAATATCAGTTACTATCGTTTGCGGGCATACACCTATCCGTTTCAAGATAATTCGGAAGACTCCGGCCATTGCTTTCTGCGTAAAAATCTGCTTTTCAAGGACTTTATAGATTTGTATTGTTTCGACCGCAGGATGCGCTCCTTGATTTTCAATGCTATTGAAAAAATCGAAGTAGCCGTGCGCACCAAAATTGTGCAGATCTATGCCGAATCCACGCTTGACAGCCATTGGTACAGTGATGCCATTCTTTACCGTTATCCTATTGATGGCTTGCTCAATCATATTGAAGCCGATGTAGAACGCAGCAACGAGGATTTTATCAAACACTACAGGACAAAGTACCATAAGCCACCCATGCCTCCAAGCTGGATGGCTCTGGAAGTAGTGTCGTTCGCAACCCTGAGCAGAATCTTTCAGGCTCTCAAATCCGATAAGCGCAAGCAATACGTAACCAACCAGTTCGGACTTAAGAAAGTCGATATTTTGGAAAATTGGCTTCACGCCATATCCAATCTCCGGAATTGTTGTGCTCATCATAGCCGTGTATGGAACCGCCGCTTCATGGTAAGTGTCATACTTCCATACGACGCCATTTATTCGTTTATGAACAGAACCACAATCAGGACAATACGGACCAACAAACTTTTTGCGCTTCTTTCCTGTATAGCATATATCCTCTCCATCATCAGCCCGGACAGCGATTTCAAGAGACGTCTGAAAGAATTACTGCAGTCAGACTGCCGCTTACTTGACCTTAAAGATATGGGATTTCCGGATAACTGGCAGTCGCTTCCTGTGTGGCGCGATTGATAATCCCTCTCTCGGGGGTTGGGAAGTTTAAAATCGGCGGAAAGTTGGGGGTTGCGATTTTTTTATTACTTTTGTGAGTCAATGAAACAGTCGCAGGATTACATAGCTATCAGCCGTGAGGATGAGGACAGAATGGCGGACGAGGCGTTTCGCGAAGTCCTCAGTCTCTATCTGGCAAGCCACCACCGCAAGAAGGTGGAGATCATCGAGCGTGCCTACAGGTTCGCGAGTGAGGCTCACCGCGGAGCACGCCGCCGCAGCGGCGAGCCTTACATCATGCATCCCATCGCGGTGGCGCGTATCGTCATTGACGAATTGGGACTGGGGAGCACGTCGATCTGTGCGGCGCTGCTCCACGATGTGGTGGAGGACACCGAATACACGCGCGACGACATCGCGGCCAATTTCGGCGAGAAGGTGGCCTCGATCGTCGAGGGTCTGACCAAGATCTCGGGAGGCATTTTCGGCGACAGGGCGTCGCTTCAGGCGGAGAATTTCCGCAAGCTGCTGCTGTCCATGAGCACCGACATACGCGTGATCCTCATCAAGATGGCCGACCGGCTCCACAACATGCGCACTCTTGCGTCGATGCGTCCGGAGAAACAGCTGAAGATCGCCGGCGAGACGCTCTATGTCTACGCCCCGCTGGCGCACCGTCTCGGACTCTACAACATGAAGCTGGAGTTCGAGGATCTGGCCTTCAAGTTCGAGCATCCGGGCAAATACGAGGAGATCAAGGCTCTGGTGGATCAGAGTTCGGAACACCGCAACAGCATCGTCGAGGAGTTTGTGGAGCCTGTGCGCGCCAAGCTCGACGAGGCCGGATTCCGCTATACGATCAAGGCGCGCGTGAAGAGCGCCTACAGCATCTGGCGCAAGATGGAGACCAAGAAGGTTGGTTTCGACGACATCTACGACATCTACGCCGTAAGGGTCGTGTTCGAGAACGAGGACGACGCCCTGGAGGCGATCCGCTGCTGGCAGATCTACACTTTTTTCACCGAGGGTCACCGAGTGCATCCCGACCGGCTGCGCGACTGGATCACGACACCCAAGACCAACGGCTACCGCGCGCTGCATCTCACCGTGATGGGTCCGGACGGCAAGTGGATCGAGGTGCAGATACGCTCGCGCAAGATGGACGAGATCGCGGAGCTTGGATATGCCGCGCACTGGAAATACAAGAATGTGGACTACGAGGAGGAGTCGGAGCTTGAGACATGGATGAACACCATCAAGGACATCCTTGCCAATCCGGAGCCTGACGCCATCGACTTCCTCGACACCATAAAGCTCAACCTCTTCTCGTCGGAGATCTATGTCTTCACGCCCCACGGCGACCTCGTGACGCTACCTTCGGGAGCAACGGTGCTGGACATGGCGTTCGCCATCCACACGCAGCTGGGTCTGCAGTGCATCGCCGGCAAGATCAACCACCGGCTCGTGCCGCTGTCGCACAAGCTTGAGAGCGGCGATCAGGTGGAGATCATCTCCTCCGAGTCGCAGAAGCCTCTGGAGGAATGGCTGTCTTTCTGCCGCACGGCCAAGGCCAAGAGCCGCATCCGTGCCGTGTTGCGCCGACGTCAGAGCGAGGCAGTGGCCCGCGGCCGCAATATCTACAGGGAGTTTCTTGAGGGTGAGGGGATCAGCGCCTCGATGCCTCTGATGCGGCGGATGCTCGACCACTACAGGCTCGCCACGCCCGACGACTTGTACCTGAAGCTCGACAAGGGGGAGGTGACTCTCTCCGCCGCCTCGTTCCGCAAGGTCGGCCACAACCGCCTGAGCATCTTCGGCAAGCTGCTGCGCAATCCGTTCTCGACGAAACGCCGCAAGGCGCCGGGCGGCGAGGGTACTGCCGCGGCACCGTCCGCCGAGGAGAAGCGCCAGTCTGTCGACCGCTCGCAGGTCTACGTGCTGCATCCCGACGCTGACAATCCCAACTATCTGCTCGACACGTGCTGCGCGCCGCTGCCGGGCGACGATGTGCTCGGTTTCGTCGACGACGACGAGAACGTGGTGCTCCACCGCGTCGACTGTCCCAAGGCGATGCGCCTTAAGACAGCGTTCGGGCCGCGCCTCGTGGCCACGCGCTGGGAGGGTACCGCCTCGCGGTTCCGCGCCCAGATCGAGATCCAGGGTCTCGACCGCCGCGGCATGATCAGCGATATCGTGGGTGTCGTGGGTTCGCGTCCCAACGTCGACATTCGCGAAATGAATATAAGCGCCGACAACGAGGTGTTCCGCTGCACCATGACCATCCTCACCGACTCCGCCGCCACCGTCAGGGCGTTATGCACGCGGCTGCGCAAGATCGGCAACGTGAAGTCGGCCGTGCGCAATTCGCAGATCGCGGACAGCTGAGCCGATCAGGCCAATAAGGCCGATAAGACTATATAGACCAATAAAATCCACTCCAAGTGAAAAGAAGCCATCTGAAACATACAGCCATCGTGATCCTGCTGATGCTCGCCGCAACGGCGCTCATCACCGTGGCGCTGCCGCGTGCCGGACGCGAATCGATCAACTACGAGGAGGGGCAGCCGTGGCGCTACTCGCTGCTGACAGCTCCCTTCGACATTCCAGTCTACTACGACTCCATCACCGAACGGCGCATGTCGGACTCCATCCGCAACAATCTCCCTCCCTACGTCGACATTTCGACCACCGCCGTCAACGAGGTGATCGACGGATTTCCTCCGGCTATTGCCGGCAATCCCGCTGTCAGGATGCTGGAGAAACATATCCGCGGGGTCTTCGACAAAGGTGTCGTCGACGAGGATGTGAAGACCCGCCTCGAAAGCCAGAGCGGGCGCAAGACTGTCAATCTCGTGTCCGCCTCCAATACCGCGACCCAGACCGACGCCACAGCCATGCTCACACCTGTCGAGGCCATGGACTCCATCATCGCACGCTACAAGGCTTCGGCCAATCCATTCATGCAGCTTCCGCAGCAGACATGGGACATCCTTAAGGAGAACCTCCGCGCCAACGTGACCCTCAACGACACCGTCGACCTGCGGCAGCTCAACAATGCCCTCGCCATGGTCAGCAGCGCCCAGGGCACGATCCGTCAGGGCCAGCGCATCGTCGACCGCGGCGAGGTCGTGACACCGCAGATCTACCGCAACCTTCAGGAATACGAGCGTATGCTCATGCTGCGCGACGGCACCGGACAGAACACCTCCGGATTCATCGTCGGACAGGCCGCATATATCATCATCACTCTCTCGGTTTTCTATCTTTACCTCGCCTTCTACCGCCGCAGAGTCTACTCCTCCACGCGCATGATGGTGTTCATCATCTCCGCGATGCTGGTGATAAGCCTCCTCGCCATCCTGCTCGGCGAGACCTTCTCGCTGGGCATATACATGACGCCTCTCGCCGCGCTCCCGGTGGTGATAATGCTTTTCGTCGATCGGCGCACCGCCGTCGTGACGCTCCTCGCCACTGTGATGATCGGCGCACTTGCCGCCGTCTATCAGTTCCAGTTCATCTTTCTTGAACTCGTCGCCGGTATGACGGCCATCTTCAGTCTCAAACAGCTCTCGCGGCGCTCGCAGCTGCTCCGCATCAGCTTCCTCACTTTCCTGGCCTACAGCCTCAGCTACGTCGTGATGACTCTCGTGCTCGAAGGCACCCTCACCGAGCTGTCGCCGCGCCTCTTCATCTACTTCATCATCAACTCCGTGCTCCTCTCGCTCACCTACGTCTTCATTTTCGTCATCGAGCGCGTGTTCGGCTTCACATCCACCGTCACCCTCGTCGAACTGAGCGACATCAACAATCCCCTGCTGCGCCGCCTCAGTGAAGAGGCGCCCGGCACCTTCCAGCACTCCATGCAGGTGAGCACCCTCGCCGCCGACGCCGCACGAGCCATCGGCGCCGACACACAGCTCGTGCGCACCGGAGCGCTCTACCACGACATCGGCAAGCTCTCCAGCCCGATCTTCTTCACTGAAAACCAGCACGGCGTCAATCCCCATAACGGTCTCGACCCCGAGACGAGCGCCCGCAAGATCATCAGCCACGTCACCGAGGGCGTGGCCATGGCGCAGAAAGCCAAACTCCCTGCTGTCATCAAAGACTTCATCCTCGAACACCACGGCAAGGGCGTGACACGCTATTTCTACAACACAGTCGTCAACGCCAATCCCGGCAAGAAGATCGACCCAGCGCCCTACACGTATCCAGGTCCCAATCCGCGCTCACGCGAGACTGCCATACTCATGATGGCCGATTCCGTCGAGGCTGCCTCGCGTTCGCTTAAGGAATACACCACCAAGAGCATCTCCGACCTTGTCGACAAGATCATCGACACGCAGGTCGCCGACGGAATGTTCCGCCAGTCGCCGATCAGTTTCGCTGACATCGAGGAGATAAAGGATGTGTTCAAGCGCCGCCTCGGCACCATCTACCACTCCCGCGTCGCCTACCCCGAACGCCGCGAACCCGCAACGCCTGCACCAACGCCTACGCAGGAACAGCCGCAGAATTAGTTTCGCACGAACGTTCGAACGGTGCTGTTTTACAAGGCCGTTACGCAAGGAGAAAGGCCTGTAAGGCCGGGCTATTGTCGTTTCGGTCTTACAGACCTTTTCGATTGCTGTATTTAATTAATCGATACGCAGGGCTTTGCGGTGTGGCGGCTGCTTCACCGAGCAGTCCTGCGTTCGTGTGCCGACCGCGCACGGCAACGTGTTGGAAACAAACGTAATACAATTACAACAATACCAGCAGCGCTACTATATAAGATAACGCGTCGCGGAGCGATGTGTATTTGGTAAAGTCGTTACCGCACGACGTCGCTTCACCGTGGGCTGATCTCTGATTGTAATTACTCAAATCAAGACTTCATATCAAAACTTCATATCAAAACTATTTTAATTCAATTCTCCTTGCGGCTACACAAAGCAAACAAAACATCAATCTTGGTTTCATCTTTGACTATAATATCACCAATACAATACGGCATCGCTTCTAATTAACCTATAAAATCTCAAAATATGGCGTAATATGATTATAAATACCACAAAACCAACCTATTGAAAATTTCAATATTGTCCCAAGATGGAATATACTCAGGAAGAATAGGGAATTGCTTATCATGTAATTGTCGAATATTACGTCTATTTGAGGGATTTTATAGATTAACAATTATTAACGTAAATAATCTTCATCAAACCATAAATATCGTTAACTTCGAGACGTATTATTAACACTTTACCATCATGAAAAAAGCATTCCTCTTAGCCATTCCGCTACTTATAAGTGGATGTGCAGCTGAAAACGATCTCGCTCCTGTAGTAGAACGCAATCATTCCCGACACAGGATTTCAGAAGCAAGGGCGGTCAAAAAAGCAGAAAATATGCTGCAGCAAATTTCGGAGTCAAAACAAACACGCAGCTCAATGCCTGAAGCTAAAATCAGCTATATGACTACCCCTCGGACTCGCAGTACATCAGAAGAAGTGCTTCCTGACACCCTTCTGTACATAATAAATTTTGGAGACTCAGAGGGATTTGCCGTAGTTTCGACAGACAACCGCACCAGACCAATTTATGCCATATCCGACGAAGGCAGCATCGACTTGTCGGATACGACCTACAATAAAGGGTTAAAAAGCTTTTTCGATGGCGTAAAGATAGATTACAGTTCAAGTATTGCTGTTTGGCCGGGGGATTCCGTCATGCCCGGCCTCGGCTCAGGAGATGACTACGAACTTTCACCATACGTTTTCTGTACTGACATTATCTATCCTATGATTCCAAAACCTGTAAGAAAATGGAATCAAAAAAAACCGTTCAATTCATCACTCAGACCTACTGAATCCACAGACAATCCAGCTGTAGGATGTGGAGCTGTAGGAACTGGTATGATAATGACTTATTTTAAGCATCCTCAAAAATATTATGGAATTCCTATGGATTGGAATGCAATTACAGGAGAAGATTACACCAATAAGGCTATAGCTGATTTTCTATGTGAATTAGGGAAACCGCATAATCTGAATATGCAATACGGATGGGAAAGTTCTTGTGCCTTAGAGAGAATCCCAATAACATTCAATAATTATGATTATGTAAATCCTGTAAATTATAAAATATTTAACACAGAAAAAGCCTTTATAGCTTTGGAATCATCACCTATTTTATTAGCAGCCACAACTTCCCCATTGGGACTCGATTATATACCCGGTCATATTTGGGCAGTCGATGGAAGAGTCAATTACTCCGAATTAGTGACACAATTAGATCCTCCGACCAAACTATTCCATTGCGTCTGGGGATGGGGAGGGATAGCAAACGGATATTTCTTTTTTAACGGAGGATTTGATTCGACAAATCCCGAATTTCGCGACTTTGACGATGCAGGAGGGAAAGGAGATTTAAACTTTAATGGTAATACATATTATTGGGGTCCGTTCCAAAAGAAATAACATAACAATTCTCTAAAGATAATATAGTAATTTATCAACATAAAGTTATGAAAAGACTTAAAATGTTAATCGCTTTAGCAATGTTTATCGGACTGTCCACAACATTGTTACTTTCTTCAGGTTGTTCGGATTCGGATGATCCGACACCACCGGAAAAGGATGAGCCGGTGAACGAGATGGTGAAGAATTTGGCTTCGGGTGAGATTTCCGGCGAATTCAACCGGTATAGATGCTATAGAGAAAAATACGATGAGACATCAGGAGAATGGCAAGACATGGGCGTCTTATATGGATGGTATCCTTCTTCTCCAAAAAAGTTTTATATTGTAGATGGCATAATGTACTATAAAGTCACTTTTGATGGCTATCCCAGTGCAAGATTATATGCAGTAGAAGAAATTTGGGATGCATATCAGCACATAGAAAATAAACATATAGACTTGTATGTTGTAAAATCTTTTGAAGTTGACAACAAGACTCTTGCCTTTAAGGATTTTCACAACAGATATATGATTTTTACAACGGCAGAAGAGAATAACCTGACTGTTGTGAACGAAGGCAGGACAACACCACCATCGTGCAATGATAAAGGTGAGATTATATGGTATTTTCCGGAACACGATATTACCTATTATGCTTTCACTCCCTGCGATGCGCCTGATTTAACGAATAGTAAAACATTCAGTTCCATAAACGAAGCGTATTTGTATGTGATCGAGTACGGACGTGAAAACTGGCCACAAATAAAAAATTACATATCAGCGTATATTCGTGACGACATTGACTTCGACCTGTTAGAGGATGAATTTAAAAACAGTCCTGTCATTTTCTAAACCGAATGAACCAATCAGTATGGCCTCGCGCATGATTGCGTGGGGCTTTTTTGTATCGCTGCTGATACGATGTGTTGCGAGGAAGCAACCCTGAACGCCGCGAGACGTCAACGCCTGCACCAACGCCTACGCAGGAACAGCCGCAGAATTAGCATCGCACGAACGTTCGAACGGTGCTGTTTTACAAGGCCGTTACGCAAGGAGAAAGGCCTGTAAGGCCGAGGCGAAAGTAGCCCGGAGCGTCAGCTCCGGGAATAGGCGGTTCCAATGATATTGAGGTCTGTAGGACCGACCAAAAGGTTACATTCGGATCGCCCCTACAGGGCTTTATATAAGTTGTGTCCGCGTTTCCCGGAGCTGACGCTCCGGGCTATTGTCGTTTCGGTCTTACAGACCTTTTCGATTGCTGTATTTAATTAATCGATACGCAGGGCTTTGCGGTGTGGCGGCTGCTTCACCGAGCAGTCCTGCGTTCGTGTGCCGACCGCGCACGGCAAGGTGTTGGATACAAACGTAATGCAATGCACATCCACAACCGCCGGAGCGGTTTTTCGTCCGGGAGAAATGAGGCGGTGAATCAGGCGCCGAGGTAGAGGGCGCGGAGGCGCTGCATGGCCTCGGCGGATGTCGGGAGTTTTTCGCTGGCGGCGAGGGCGCGGCGTCCCATCTCTTCGCAGAGGTCGCGTCGCGAGGCGAGGGCGAGCACTGCCTGCGCTATGCTTTCTTCGGTGAGCCGGGAAAGTCTTACGGAGTCGGCATCCTTCGGTGCCGATTCCGATTCTATTGCTGCGGTGTCGGTCAGGGTGAGGTATTCTCCGAAGGCTCCGTCCGGAGGCACGATCTGCGCTCGGCCGCACGCCATGAGTTCAACGGAGGCGTAGGAGAATGGTTCCTCGCGCGGCGAGACGCATATTCCGGCGTGGCAGTCGGCGATCAGTTCCATGGGGCGTTCGCTCCATCCTTTCCAGTCGAGAAGGTTGCCTACACCTTCCCTCTCCGCGAGGCGATGCAGGGAGTCGACATAGTCGGCATAGCCTGTGCCGGCGATGGCGAGGCGCACGCGTTTCCCTTTGAGCAGACGCATCGCCCTGATGAGGCGTTCGATACCTTTCTCGGGCGAGAGACGTCCGAGGTACAGGAGCGTGAAAGGCCCTTTTTCGGGCGGTGGAGTGTATGGGGGGACATCCGCGGGATCGATCGCCGGGGATAGCGTGTGCATAGCTTTGTCGGGGAACGGAGCGCGCCCTTCGGGCCATCGGGAGAGGAAACGGCGGCGTGCGAGGGCGGAGACGAAGATGAAGGCGTCGAGGTTGCGGTAGATGCGGCGCATGAGTGCGCCTTCCCTCGCCGGGCGGCAGCGGTGGTGGGTGCAGACCACACGCACGCGGCTGCGCGGGATGCGTGTGAGCTTGCGTGCCAGCAGAGCGGCGAAGGCGTCGCGGTAGTGGTGGGTGTGGATGGCGATGAGGGGAGCATCCGAGTGGCGCCGCAGGAAGCGCCGCAGGGTGATGGTGGAGGTAAGGTCGAAATAGCCGGAGAGGGGCGCGTGGCGCACTTTGAGTCCGGCACGGGCGAACATGGTGTCGATCATGCGTGCGTCGCGTGTGATGACCTGCACGTCCCATCCCATGGCGTCGAAGGCACGGCTGATGTCGAGGGCGTAGCGCTCCATCCCGCCCCATAGGCGGGAGGAGACAATCTGCAGCAGTATGGGCCGTTGCGTGGCGCCCATCAGTTTGTCTGGGTGAGCATCACCGAGATGTCGGTGGCGCAGAGGCCGAGGTGCATGGCGATGTATTTGTCAACGAGCTTGCCGCGGAGCGTCACGATTGCCGGACGGACACCCGGAGTGGTGGCGGCGAGGCGTTCGATGCCCCCCTTGAGGGCTACGTCGCCGAAGAAGTGGACGAGCGGATTGGAGAGTCCCATGGCGACTGTGCGCGGCACACAGAGCGAAGGGATGGTCTTGCGCATGTCGAGCATGTAGACGCTCTCTTTCATCGCCATGCCGAGCTGGCGCGGAATCTCGAAGTCGTTGGTGCAGTCGTCGAGGATGATGACGTCGGCGCTTTTGACCTTGTTGAAGAGGACGTGGGGATGGATCACGGCGGTGGCGAGGTTGTCGCCGCATTCGCTCTGAGCCTCGAAGAGGGAGGAGACGTCGTTGTCCATCATCGTGACCCGCGCTCCGGCGGCCATGGCGGCCTTGGCTGCGGCTTGCGGACGCCATCCGCATCCTATGACCACGACCTCGCAGGGGTTCAGGCCGGCGACTCCGGCCAGAAGCACACCTTTGCCTTCGCCGAGGAATGTCAGGCCTTCCTGGGCGTAGATGATGGCGGCGCGACCGTCGATTTCGTCGAGGATGCGTGCGAAGACTTTGAGTCCGTTGGCGGAGACGACCTTGTCGAGCGCTATCATGATGATGTTGCGGTCGAGAAGCGCCTCTACGACGGCACGGTCGAAGAGGGCGCTGTCCATCAGTGAAATGAGCGTGGTGCCCTTGCGCATTTTCAGCAGATCGTCGACATGTAGCGGGCGCACCGAGAGTACGATGTCCGACTTCAGGGCTTCAGTGCGCGTCACGATGACGGCGCCCGCGTCGGCGTATGATTTGTCGGGATAGTTGATGTTGATTCCTGCACCGCTTTCCACAAGGATGCGGTAGCCGAAATTGGCGATCATGGCGCACGCTTCGGGGGTGAGGAAGAGGCGTGTCTCTTCAGTGTCGGCATAGTTGTTGACGATGCCGAGGGTTATGTTGTCCTGTCGGGTTGCGACAGATTCTGTCTGGGGCTGAGGAATGGGATTCATAGCGTTTATGGATTAATCAGTTGTAGAAATCGTTCGACGGAGGAGTCGATCATCTGTCTGTCCTCCAGCTCGTCGGAGGGGAAGAGGAGTGTGGCGGCGCTGTAGTCTGCACTGCGGCGCTCCGTGAGGTCGCGGAGCTTGGCGAGCATCTCATCCTCGTCGGCGCAGGCGGCGAACATCGGGCGGCGGCTCTTGGCGCGGACGATGCGCCGCATGAGCACCGGTTCGGAGGCCTGAAGCCACGCCACGGTGCCGCGTGAGTTCATGTAGGCCATGTTGTCGTCGTGGCATGGGGTGCCTCCTCCGCAAGCCACTATGACATCGTCCATCTCGCCGACCTCGCGGAGCATCACGCTCTCGCGGCGCCGGAACTCCTTTTCGCCGACAGTGGCGAACATCTCGGCGACAGTGGCGCGGAACCGCGACTCGATGTAATGGTCGAGGTCGTAGAAGTCGATGCCGAGTCGTCGGGCAAGGGCGCGTCCGAGCGTCGTCTTGCCGCATCCGGGGAGTCCTATGAGGAAAATCGGTCTCATTTCAGTTTCAGGGCGCGTCCCACTCCCGAATAAGCCACTGTAAGGCCGATCTGCCATCCGTTGAAAGGGGTGGAAGCCTTGCTGTAGGAGGAGTGGATGGCATAGGGTGTGAGCCGCAGTGAGGAGATGTATTCCTCGCGTGTGCTTCCGAAGAGAGGGAAACGCGTGACGGTGGAGTGGAAATGCCACTCGAAGTTGACGCCGAAGGTCAGATTGAAGTCGTTGAGTGTCATGCGCTGCTGCAGACCGTCGAAGACGATGGATCCTTGTGTGTCGTCGGCCATCGGACGCGCCGTCCAGCTGTAGGAGGTCCACATACCGCCGACGTAGGGGCGGATGAGGAAGTGCTTGCCGTCCACCACGTTGTATCCGGCATTGACGCCGATGGCGAGATAGTTGGCGTTCTTGACGTTTGCGTGGTAGTTCTGTCCGGCATATTTGTCGGTGGTCAGGAGCTGGTCCTTGAGTGTGGGGGAGGCGTAGGTGATCGATGCCTCCAGACCGAGGCGGCGCCAGTTGAAGAGGAGGCCGAAGCTGAAGTCCCATGCCGTGTTGAAATAGTCGGCAAGCTCGCCGGTGGTGGCCACGAAACCTGTACCGGCGAAGAGTCCGTAGCGGAATGCGGAGGGGACAACTTCGGGCATTCCCGGCTCGCCGATCCTTTCAAGCTGCTCGCGCAGGGTGTATTCGCACTGCTGCAGCCGTTCGTCGTCGGCTCCGGCCTGAGTGTCGTCGGCAAGGCGCCGGCTTTCAGTCTTGAATAGGTTGCGGTAGTAATTGAGACGACGGTCGGCCTCGATGCCGTTGACGCCGGAGGTCAGTTCCTGTTGCAGACGTCGGGCGAGAATCTCGGCGAGGTCGAACTGCGCCTGGAAATAGCGCAGCCGCTGGGGTGTGCGCTCGGCTTCGGAAGCGTAGGACTTGTCGGGATACATCACGGCGCGCGCCTGCATGCTGAAGGCCCCGCCGGAGGTCTGCTCCGTGGTGAGCACGATGTCGGACGAAAGGAACGCGGGACTCCCTTCGAGAAGCGCCGTGTCGCGGAAATCGTTCCACACGAGCGGTCCGGCGCTCCACTCCTTGACGTTGTCGGCGCGGGAGGGGAGGAAGGCGGCGAGTGCCAGCAATATTGTAATGATATTCCTTGTTGTCATAGTATGATTGCTTAAAGTCATTTATAACTAAACACACTCTAAGGGTTAATGCCGTAAAATTAATAAAAAAATCGTTGCTATGACGCTTCGGGAGATTTTTTCTTTCGCTCAGGCGCGGATGACAAGCACTGTAATGTAGGCTATGTAGCAGAGAGTGAGGATCGCTCCCTCAACACGTGTGATGACGCGGTTGCCTATGAACCAGCCGAATATCCAGAATAGCAGCGAGGCGACGATGAGTGTGAGAAGGTCGAGATTGCCGATCGTGCCGAAGGTGAGCGGAGTTGCAACGGCTGCGGAACCGAGCACGAAAAAGGCGTTGAAGATGTTGCTTCCGATGACGTTGCCGACGGCCATTCCGGCGCGTCCCTTCAGCGCGGCGGCCACAGAGGCGGCAAGCTCGGGGAGCGAGGTTCCGGCGGCGGCTATGGTGAGTCCGACGATGGCGTCGCTGATCCCCATGGCGCGGGCGAGTCCGGAGGCTCCGGCGACGAAGCGGTCGCCGCCGTAGATGAGTAGCCCGAGTCCGGCAACGGTGAGGATGAGGGCTTTGAAAATCGGCATTCCGGGCGTCTTCTCTCCTTCCGGTACTGTGGACGCGGCAGCCTTGTCGGACATGGCGCGGCTTACTGTATACCACAGGAAGATAATGAAGAAGAAGAGCAGGATGATGCCTCCGCTGCGGCTCACGACGGGGAAAGGTGCGTTGTCAAGCAGCACGCCGTTGCCAAGCACGAGCAGGACGGCGGAGGAAAGCACCATCAGCGGTATCTCTTTGACCAGTGTACCCTTGCCTACGGCGAGAGGACTCACCAGCGCTGTGACGCCAATGATGGCCAGGATGTTGAAGATATTGCTGCCCACCACGTTGCCGACGGCCAAGGGTGCGGCGCCCTTGCAGGCCGACATCATGGATATGACGAACTCCGGAGCACTCGTGCCGAACGACACGACAGTGAGTCCGACGACGAGGTCGGAGAGTCCCATCCGGCGGGCGATCGAGGAGCATCCGTCGGTCAGCCAGTTGGCGCCGAACAGAATCATGGCGAGTCCGGCTATTGTCCAGAGGATGTCGAAAAACATGAGGCGTTAATTGTCAAGGAAATAGACGGTTATCTCATCTTGGTCGGGCGTCAGGGCGAAGTTGACAGGAAGCCTGAACGAGCATTTCACCGGCTCGCCGTCGACTGTGCCGGGATTCCACGCGGGCATTGAGTTGACCACACGGAGCGCCTCGCGGTCGAGTTCCGGGAAAATGTGGTTGAGCAATTTGGCGTCTGTCACGCTTCCGTCGGCCTCGACCTCGAACTGCACCAGCACGCGCCCCTGGGCGTAGTTGTCGATGGCGTTTTCCGGATAGCGCAGATTGGCCGAGAGCCAGCGCGAGAGGGCGCTGAGTCCGCCGGGAAATTCAGGATTCTCCCTGACTTCCTCCTTTATCGGCTCCAGGGAGTCTTTCTTGTAAACCATTCCGTCGTCGGCAGCCTCGGCGGAAACCACACCGATCGAGGCCGCGTTGTCGTCAGTCACACTATATTCGCTGTTAAGCATTTGCTTCATCTTCTCGGGGGAGATGCCTCCCTGCTGTCGGGCGAGCACGGCGGAGTCAGTTGTCTTGTAATTGAAAGGGAGGAAGACATAGCTTTTCACAGCCTTTCCCTCTTTCTGCGCCGGAGTCCACTTCGGCATCAGCGAGACGCAGTCGGTAGAGGCATATTCCAGTTCGTCATATCCCGACTGCTTCACCGGAGTGGAATAGATAACCGAGCCGTCGGTGTCTATGGTGAGACGGAGGATGTTGCGTCCTGTGGGAGGAACGAATCTGTCTGTTCGGGGATAGACGATATGGTCGTTGACCCAGCGGTGAAGGGCCTCCTGACCGCCGGGAAACTGAGCACGGACATCGGGATTGGTGCATATCCCCTCATGCTGCGCCATTGTCGGCAAAGCGGAAGCGAGGACAACGAGAAGAAGTAGTAACGGTCTGAGAATTTTCATGTTATTCAGGTTGTTTTTTGCCGAAACGGAGTGTTGAATCAGTGAAGCCGAGTGTGGCGACGTATCGGCCTTCGCAGACGGCCACGGTATGGAGACGAACATCGACCGAAGTACCGTCAGGAAGTTTCGCGACGCCTTTGCCCTCGTGTCCTGCGGTGTCGGGCAATGAGGTGATGATCAGGTCCTTGCGAATGTCGGCGGAGGTGTTGAACGTGAGCTTGAGCATGGCCTCCTTGCATGTCCAGGCTATGATGTTGGCAAGAACATCGCCGCTGTCGACAAGCTGCAGCTCCTCCTCGTTGAGGAAACGCTCGCGGACATCAAGAGCCTTGGAGCGTGTGGCGCTCTCGACGTCGAGTCCGAGCGCTGTCTGCGGCGAGAACTGCTCGATGTCGGTGCCCTCCGGCGCCACCGGAAGTGTCGCTACGGCGAAAAGACCGTGGGTGTGGCTCACGGAGATGCGCTGGCGCTCGCTCTCGGGATAATCGGCCGATAGGAGCGGCGCTCCGGCGTCGGTATGGTCGATGGCGCGGTAGCCGTCGCGGGCATTCTCACACCAGACCTGACAGGCGAGCATCCGGCTTGCGCGGGGGGAATAGCCCGAGCCTCCGCTCACGATCTCCAGCTTGATGCCGGGCGCGGTGTGCAGGCGTTCGTAAAGGAAAGCGTCGTCGGTATCTGTTGCCATGTGTCGTTATCTGTGTTTATCGGATGAATTGTTTTCGGAATCGTCGGCCGAAGTGGGGATGACATGCACGCGGATGCGTGTGATGCGGTGGCGCTCCACGCCCATGACCAGGAAACGAATGCGGCCGAGCACGAAGGCCTCCTTGTCGCGCGGGAAGTCACCCTTGAGAGTGAGGAGGAGTCCGGCCAGAGTCTCGATGTCCTCGAAATCTCCTTGCAGTTCCTCGTCTTCGTCGACGCCGGTGATGCGGCAGAAGTCGGCCAGAGGCGTCTTTCCCTCGAAGATATAGGTGTCGGCGTCGAGGCGGCGATAGAATTTCTTGTCGTCGTCATATTCGTCGTCGATGTCGCCGACAATTTCTTCGATGACATCTTCCAGAGTCACGATGCCCTGCGTGCCCCCGAATTCGTCGACCACAACGGCGATATGGATCTTCTTCTTGCGGAAATCCTCAAGAAGGTCGTCGAGCATACGCGATTCAGGCACGAAATATGCCGGACGGATGAGGTGTTGCCAGCGGAAGTTGTCGTCAGCCTTTCCCATGTATGGGAGAAGATCCTTGCTGTAGAGGATTCCCTTGATGCTGTCTTGCGTCGTGTCGTAGACCGGGATGCGCGAATAGCCGGAGTCGCGGATCGTGGCGAGCACGGAGTCCCATCCTGCGTGGTATTCGATGGCGGTGACGTCCACACGCGAGATCATGATGTCGTGCACCTCCTTCTCGCCGAAGGAGAGGATTCCCTCAAGCATCTCCTTGTCCTTTCCGGCACTGACGTCGCTCATGTTGAGCGCCTGCGAGAGCTCGTCGGTGGAGATGTTCTCATGTTTCTTGGTGACGACACGGTTGACTATTGTGGTCGATCTCACCATCATCCTGGCGATCGGGCTGACAAGCCTGTAGATTGCGGTCAGCATCGGCGCCGCCCCGAGGGCCCATGCCATCATGCGGCCGTTGGCGATGAGCTTGGGAAGGATTTCGCCGAAAAGAAGCAGCAGGAAAGTCAGGAAGACGGTCTGCAGCAGGAAGTTGGCTACGTCGGAATTGAAGTCGATGACGTTGTTGATGGCAAAGGAGAGTAGCACGACCATGGTGACGTTCACCAGATTGTTGGCTATCAGGATGGTGGCGAGGAGCTGCTCGCTGTTGCAGATCAGCCTGAATGTCTTTCCGGCCTTGGGATCGTCGTCGGATTCCTCCTCAAGCTCGTCGACATCGCTCTGACTGAGTCCGAAATATGCTATCTCGCTGCCGCTGACAAACGCCGAGACGCACAGGCATAGGAATGCTATCACCACGATTGCGGTCCAGGCGAACCACGTCATATTGTCCGGCGCATGGAATGTCATCAGTGAGCCGGCCTGTGCGCCGTCAAGCAGCAGGCTGCACAAATATGGTAAAGGGTCTGTATCCACGTAATGTTATCGGATTAGTGAAAAATCGGAGAGGTAAGGGTCAGGCAGCAAGCAAAGCCATCATTATCGGGAATGCCATCGTCATCAGAAGCACGCCGAAGCAGAATGTGGCGATCAGCCATCCCTGACACACCTTGCTCGCCTTGTGGGAGCCTACGTAGTCGCCGATGGAGTTGAGACGGCGCACCTTGCAGGAGTAGACGATGGCGATGACTGCCGGGAAAAGTCCGAAAAGGATCAGAAAAATTATCGAGAGCGCCAGATACGATTTCGCAGGGCGAGTGAGGTCTTCCTTCTCCTCTGGCTCCTCGTTGCTGCGCTTTGGCTGAAGCTTCGTGAGGTGCCTGTATTTCGGATTTACGGGAGCTGCCGGTTGAGCGTCGGGGACGGCGCCTGTGTCGGGAATCGGCGTGGGCGCGATCTGCGGTGGTGTGCTCTCGTGGTGTGCGGCGGTCTCATCAGGGGCGGGAGCGTAAGGCACATGTAGCGCCTCGGCCCACTGCTCGTCGGGCGTGGGGACACGCGGAATCGCGGGGGGATTGTGGCCGTTTCTGCTCGCGGAGGCCGAAAGATCCTTGAGCGTCTTGGCTATGGCTCTGGGATAGAGCGCGTATTCGATGTCATGGATTTTGGCTTCAAGAGTCTCCGGTGTCTCTCCGGGCTCGATGTCGAGAATCCCCTGCATCACGATCTCGCCGCTGTCGAGGTCGGAGGTCACCTTGTGGACGGTGACGCCGCTCTGCTTCTCTCCGGCTGCGATGACGGCTTCGTGGACATGATGGCCATACATCCCTTTGCCGCTGTAGGCGGGCAGGAGCGACGGATGGATGTTGAGCATCCTCCCCGGATATGCCTCGATGATCGGATCGGCTACTTTGCGCAGGAATCCGGCGAGCACGACAAGGCCGATATCGTAGGGCTTCAGCGCCTCTACGATCTGCTGCGGCTCCTCTTTCCACACTTTGCCGGGAAAGTAGAGCACGGGGATGTCCAAGGCCTCCATGCGCCCGATGACGCCGGCGTCCTTGCGGTCGGTCACGGCCACAGCCACACGTATGCGGTTGCCGCCTGCGAATGTCCTGACTATGTTTTCGGCATTTGTGCCGCTACCGGAAGCGAATATTGCGATGTTCTCCATATACTCTTGTTTGCGCAAAGATATTAAAAATCCGCAACACTGCCAAAACTGCGGCGTCCGGCGCTCTTATTTCCCCGGCTTGGGAGCCGGTTTGAAGCGTTTGCCGTCCCAGAGATACCTCAGCTCCTTGCGCTGGCAGGGACGCAGCTCCCCGGCTGTCTCGATACTCACCAGAGGCGTGTAGTTGAGACGCGCTGTGAGCGAATTGTCCTCAGGCGAAAGCTCGTAGCTCACCATGGCGAAAGGAATGGCGGCTATGGCTTCGCGGATCTCCTTCCCCTTGGCGCCCGAAGGAATGTCGAAGAAATCGGCGACTGAAGGTTCCTTTAGAAGCTTCGCGGTGGCGAGCCTCACCGGCACCTCGCGGGAAGCGAACGTGAGAGTCGTGGCCTTGTCCCTGCTTATGGTGTCCATGGCTCCGGCGTCGACGGCTATCTTCATCAGCCGGTTCTGTACGGAGTCTTCCGTATGGTTCATCTTAGCAAGAGCCTCGGCATATACCTTGGAGTCGTATGCTATGGAGTCTTCGGTAGCAAGCATCTTGCCGACCGGAGGAACCTCAAAGAACCGCACGTCGGAGAATGGTGTGCCTCCGGGATTCAGGGTGCTGATTGTCATGCAGATCTTTTTCCCGCCCTTTGCCGGAAGGATGCCGAGCTGCACGCGCATCGCGGCGTCCTTCTCCTCGGGATTGCCCTTGAGATCGGCCTGATGCTCGGCGGTGCGGAAGCTGATGTAGTCCGGAGTTATCTCGTCGACGACAAACATCGCGGCCTCGCTGGCCACAGGCTCTTTGGTGTCCACAAGCCTGTAGTATTTGGACAGATAAGGGAAGGCGTCCGCTGCGTCCGAAGCTTCGAGGGCGATTCCGGCCTCCGGAAGCCTCCAGAGCATCAGCTCGGAGAGATAAGGCTCGTAGGCGGCGGGACGCTGCGGAATGAGCGACTGGGCGACGCAACCGGTTGCGAACGCTGCTGCAAGGGCGAGAAGAAGTGTGATTCTGTGCATGTCAGGAGCTTTTCTTTGTTAACGGTAGCGCAAGCGTTATTATTTTTTGTTTTTATAAAATATCTCGTAGCCTGAACACTTCTTTTTCTCAGACTTTTCTTTCTTGCGCTTGTCCTCCTTGCCCGAGCCTTTCCTCTCGTTCTTCTTCTCGGGACGGAAAGCCTTCGCGCCGCCGCCTTTGCGCTTGTTGTTGGCCACGGCGTAGTTCTTATCCTTGTCGGCTACCTCGGCATAGAGCCGATGGCCGAAGAAATCGGCGCCTTTAAGCGCTCCGATGACCCTTCGGGCGTCCTGCTGCGGCACGTCGAAAAGCGTGTAGTCCGTGAGAAGGTCGATTCGGCCGATGTCGGGCTTCTGACCCTCGACATTGCGGTTGAGGGTCTCCATGAGAGTGCGCGGAGCCATTCCCTGGGCCTTTCCGGCGCTCACGTAGATGCGTGTGAGACCTTCGGCAGCGTCGCGGCGGTCCTTGTTCTTCTTGTCGGAAGCGCCTTCCCCTTTCTCTCCGCGACTCTTGCGGCGTTCCGAGCGGCGCGACTCGCCGTCGGCGTCAAGGTTGATGTCGGGCATGTTGCTGTAGTATTTCAGCAGGCGGTTGAACTCCAGCGACATGACGCGTTTAAGAAGGTCTTCGGCAGAAAGCCATTCGAGCTTCTTGCGCACACCGGTGAGATATTTGGCCATGGCCTCTTCATTGACCTCCACGCGCTCCAGACGGTCGGCCATGTAATATAGCTGCTTCTCGATGATATGCTCGGGCGTGGGCACGGGGCGGTATTCGAAGGTCTTGCCGATCGTCTTTTCGATCTGGCGCAGGCGGCTCTTCTCGCGCGAGTGGATGATGGCGATCGATACGCCGGTCTTGTTGGCGCGTCCGGTGCGCCCGCTGCGGTGGGTGTAGACGGCGACGTCGTCGGGCAGCCCGTAGTTGATGACGTGGGTGAGATCGTCGACGTCAAGGCCTCGTGCGGCCACGTCGGTGGCCACGAGGAGCTGTGTGACGTGGTCGCGGAATTTCTTCATGGCCAGGTCGCGTTGCTGCTGGCTCAGGTCGCCGTGCAGGCAGTCTGCATTGTAGCCGTCGGCTATCAGCTTGTCGGCGATCTCCTGCGTCTCGCGGCGCGTACGGCAGAAGATGAGTCCGTAGATCTGCGGATTGTTGTCGGCTACGCGCTTGAGTGCGAGGTATTTGTCGTGAGCCTTCACCATGTAGTAGATGTGGCGCACGTTGGCCGAGCCTTCGTTGCGGCTTCCGGCCACGAACTCCACCGGATTGTGCATGAAGCGGCGCGAGATCTTCGCGATCTCGGTCGGCATCGTGGCTGAGAACATAAGCATCTTGCGGTCTTCGGGTACATGCGTCAGGATCTCGTTGATGTCGTCGAGGAAGCCCATGTTGAGCATCTCGTCGGCCTCGTCGAGAATGACGGTGTGGACATGCTCCAGACTGACTTCGCCGCGCTTGATGAGGTCGATGAGGCGTCCGGGAGTGGCCACGATGACCTGCACACCCTTGCGCAGGGAGCGTATCTGGCTCTCGATGCTCGATCCGCCGTAGACCGGAAGGATGCGCAGCGAGTCGATGTATTTGGCGAAGTCGGCGAGGTCGCCCGCTATCTGTAGACACAGCTCGCGCGTGGGCGCGATGACGAGCGCCTGCGTCGCGTCAGACGAGGTGTCGATGCGCTGGAGCACCGGCAGTCCGAACGCCGCCGTCTTGCCTGTGCCGGTCTGGGCAAGACCGATGACGTCCCCCTCCTTGTCCAGAAGGTGTGGAATGACGAGTCGCTGGATAGGCATCGGATGTTCGAAGCCAAGCTCCGTGATGGCGCGCAGAAGAGGCTCGGAGACCCCTAATTCCGCGAAAGTGGAAGGCTCGGGAGTGCCCTCGACCGGAACGATAGGATATTCCGTATCTTTTTCTATATTGTTTTCCTGCATGACTGATTGAATGTACTTTTTTTGACTGCGCTTTTTAACGGATAATTAAGTTTTAAAAACTAATATTTAGACACTTGGCGTCGTTTTTGTGTATGAATCCGTCGCGGCAGCGGGACTGTCAAAGGGCGGACATACCGACCATGTAAAAACGCAGTTATAATTTTGGGTTATATACATTAATAATTTCTATCACTTGATTCCGCAATCTGCGGCAATCGAATGTCAGGAGACGTCGTGAGGATGCCTCCTGTCTTTTTTTTGTTCCCCTCCGGAAGCGGATTCTCAGAAGGAGAACTGGAAGAGGAGGTCGATGCGGTTGGCGGAGCCGTGGCTGTGGTCGACGTTGTTGCGCCGTCCGTGGAGATATTCGGCTCCTAACTGCATCCGGGGAGTCGGTTCGTAGAAAATGCTCCACGAACCGTAGAGTCCATATTTATATTCATCGGGCGATGCGCCGGAGCGGTCGAAATAGCGCGCCTCGGCCAGCGCCATGCATGCATAGACGTTTGGCAGGAAGTTGTATTTGCAGCCGATGTTGAGTCCCATAGACCAGGGAGCGTACATGGTGCCGGGCTTCTTGGAGTCGTTGATGAGGTCATACTGGCCGATGGAGAGATCCCCCATATAGGAGGAATAGCCCTGTCCGGTGTTGGCCTCGGCGTAGATGGCAAGCCTTGTGAGGGGATAGATCACGGCCGACAGCTGCGCGCCCCAGCCGAATCTGTTGCGGTTGCGCGAGGTCATGAGATCGCGGTAGGGGAGCACCCTCGCCATGCCGGCAAGCCTGATATGGCCGCTGTGGGGAAGCCTGTAGGAGACGTAGGCCGCTATATCGGGAAACCAGTCGCCTATGGTCTTTGTGGTCACGTCGTCGGCGGCGACCTGTCCCTTAGGCATGGCTATGCCGGCGCCGATGCTCCAGGGTCGTTTGAAGTCGTGATCCCAGCGCACCTGCAGCGCCGACCGTCCCGCTTTGCCGGACTGCCCGGCTCCGTCAATGGTGGGCGCTTCGGCCGCAGGATCGTTGAAGGCTGTCTGGGTGTAGCCGATAGTCCAGTCGGATATTGTCACATAGGCTTTCTTGAGTTTCAGCGTGTTGTCGGCGGCGGAAAATTCGGTCTGGATATAGCCGATGATGTCGCCCAGCACCGGATTCCTTCCTATGACGCGCAGGAAGAGTGCCGTTCCTGCGGGGGTGCCGTCAAGACGGCGACGGTTTTCCGGATCCGACGGCACCGGAATCAGATAAGGTGCGAAACCTCGGTTTGGAATAGAGCCTGCGAAGTCATACCAGCCGCGGAGCCTGATGGCGCCTCCGATGCCGAGCGCAAGTTTGGCATCCTTGCTCATGAGCATGAAGTAGGGCGCAAGGGGATCCTGAAAGTGGTGGTACTGGTCGAAAAAGAAAAGATCGACGATGTCGCGGACAGAGTCAAGATGGCTTTCGGAGCCGCTAAGGGCATCCGAGCCGGTGGTGATGATTTTCACGTCCTGCTTCAGTCGCTGAGTCTTTATCTCGTCAGCTGTGTGGGTGGAGAGTGTCATCTGCGCTGCGGAATCGGACGGTAGGCGCGAGACCTGAAAGGCTTCGGCTGTCGATGGAGCGGCAAGGGCGGCAATCATTATACCGAGCAATGGTAGCAGTGTCTTTTTCATAGCAATGTGGATTATGGAGTGTGTGTTTTTCATTTGACATAGCAGTGTCAGAGCGTCTCGTAAAATACGTTGTAGCGGCGCAGATGGCGGCGCATGTGATTTGTGGGAGACACGAGATAGCGCGACTCGACATCCGGAAGCAGCAGCAGGGGGAGTTCGTCGGGCTCGCCGCTTACTATTGTCCGGAGCACGAGTCCGTTGCCGTCAGCCCATTCCTGCAGTCTGACGATTTTCTCCGTGCCGGCACACTCCTCGTAGTCTATGGGGTCGTGGGGATAGCGCATACGGAATTCGGACAGCGAGGGGGTGGCTATGCAGATGTCGGCCTCGACATGGGCGCAGAGGGGCACGGCATATTCTGCAGGAGCGGATGTCACGACGGCGACCTTGCCCCCTTTTTTGCGATACTCCTCCATCATGCCGATGACTTTGGGATTGAGCGACGGCAGTAGCTTCCGGGCGAACTTCTCGGCCAATGTCTTGTCTTTGATGGCGCGGAGCGTACGCGAAAGCTCGAACTTGAAGCGTCGTTGAGAGATTTCGAGATTCTTGCGGCTGTGGCTGAGGGAATAGATGCGGCGCACGAGCCCGAGTTTGCCGTGTCGAAGTCCGTATCCCTTGAGGAAGGATGCGAGTTTGTGTAGACTGTCACCCCCGACAATGCAGTTGTCGAGAGATACGCACATTACTGGTGTCTTTTCTGCCATGCCTCTGCTTTCTTGAATTTCGATCTTATAATACTAATAATACTAACATCCTCATAATACTAACAACCTCAGCTCTTTTTGGTTCTGGCGCGGCGTGGCGCGGCGGGAGCCTTGTCCTGCTCCTCCATCATCCTGCGCACTTCGTCGAGTGTAAGTGCCGAGGCATCGGTGCCTTTGGGTATCTTGTAGTTTTTGGCCTTTTTCGCGCCCTGCGGCTTGTAGGCTATATAGACGCCGAAACGGCCGTTGACGATCTCCAGTCCCGGTTCCTCGGGGAAGCTCTTCACGATTCTGTCGGCTTCGCTCTTGCGCTTTGCCTCGATGAGGCCTATGGCTTCGTCGAGGGTTATGGTCAGCGGCGCGAGATCCTTGGGAATGGAGACGAATTTGCCGTCATGGCGCAGATAAGGACCGAAACGTCCGATTGCGGCCACCACGGTCTTTCCTTCGAATTCTCCCACAGTGCGCGGAAGGTCGAAGAGGCGCAGGGCTTCCTCAAGTGTGATGGTGCCCACGCTCTGCCCTTTGAGCAGCGACGCGAACTGAGGCTTCTCCTCGTCGGCGGGGTCGCCGATCTGAACCAGCGGACCATAGCGCCCGATCTTCACGCTCACGGGCTTGCCGGTCTTGGGGTCGGTGCCGAGCATACGTTCGCCGACCTTGTGCTCCATGCGCATGGCGCTCACTTTCTCGATGCCCGGATGGAAATTGTGGTAGAAATCCTTTATCTCGTCGTCCCACTGAAGCTTCCCTTCGGCTATTTCGTCAAATTTCTCCTCCACGCGGGCCGTGAAGTTATAGTCGAGGATGTCGGGGAAATACTGCGTCAGGAAATCGTTGACAACCATGCCGACGTCGGTCGGAATGAGCTTGCCGCGTTCAGAGCCTGTGTTCTCTGTCAGGCGCTCCGTGGCTACGTTGCCGTCGGCGAGAGTGAGGCGGACGTATTGGCGCGGTTCACCCTCCTTTTCACCTTTCTCCACATATCCTCGGCTCTGCACTGTGGAAATCGTGGGGGCGTAGGTCGAAGGACGTCCGATACCTAACTCCTCCATCTTCTTGACCAGCGAAGCCTCTGAATAGCGCGGAGGCGCCTGAGTGAAACGCTCGGTAGCCGTGATGGTGTCGGCGAGCAGCACGCTGCCCGGCGACACAGTCTCGTTGGCATTGGCGCTTTCGCGCTGTTTTTCAGCCTTCTCGTCGTCTTCGCCATAGACCTTGAGGAATCCGGGGAACACGACGCGCTCACCCGAAGCCATGAAATGCTCCTTGCGCGACGAGACGGCGATCTCCACGTTGGTCTTCTGGAGTTCGGCGTCGCTCATCTGCGAGGCGAGCGTGCGGCGGCGTATGAGGTTGTAGAGGCTCTGCATCTGCGGTGTGGCGTCGGCGAGAGTCTCGCAGTTTATGTAGGTGGGACGTATGGCTTCGTGAGCCTCCTGGGCGCCCTTGGAGTGTGTGTGCCAGTGGCGGGGCTTGCTGTATTGCGCTCCGAAATCCGACGTGATCTGCGCCGCTATGTCACGGATGGCAAGGTCGGAAAGGTTAAGTGAGTCGGTACGCATGTAGGTGATGTGACCGGCCTCGTAGAGCTGCTGCGCGACCATCATGGTGCGCGTCACGCTCATGGACAGTCTGCGCGCCGCCTCCTGCTGGAGAGTGGAGGTCGTGAACGGCGGTAGCGGAGAGCGCTTCACCGGCTTGGCCACCACGTCGCGCACACTGAATGTGGCGCCTCCGCAAGCCTCAAGGAAGTCGGAAGCCTCGCGCTCGGTGTGGAAGCGGGTGTTGAGCTCACCCTTGAGCTTCGCGTTGCCCGAAGCGGTGCTGAACTCGCCGGTCACACGGAAGAACGGCTCTGCGACAAACGCCTTCACCTCTTTCTCGCGCTCGCATATAAGTCTCACTGCCACACTCTGGACACGTCCCGCCGACAGCGCCGGCTTGATCTTGCGCCACAGAACCGGCGAAAGCTCGAAACCCACGATACGGTCGAGCACGCGGCGCGCCTGTTGTGCGTTCACCTTGTCGATGTCGATGCCGCGCGGATTCTCGATGGCGTGGAGAATCGCCGGCTTCGTGATCTCATGAAAAACGATTCGGCGTGTGTTGTCGGGCTTCAGCCCCAGCACCTCATACAGATGCCATGCTATAGCCTCTCCCTCGCGGTCCTCATCAGACGCCAGCCACACGGTCGAGGCCTCCGAAGCCGCGCTCTTCAGCTTCTTGACGATCTCGCGATGATCTGCCGGTATCTCATATACAGGCTTGAAATCGTCGTCGACATCAATGCTGAAGTCCTTCTTGCGAAGGTCGCGGACATGACCCACGCTCGACATCACCTTATAGTCGCTGCCCAGAAACTTCTCGATAGTCTTGGCCTTGGCCGGCGACTCAACTATTATCAGGTTTTTCATATATAACTCAGTGTTTCGCTTCAATCCGATTGTGGCTCAGGCTTATTTAACCGGTGAAAATGCCGCGCCCTCGCGTAATCGGCTGCAAAATTAGTAAAAAATTTTAATTTCCGATTTTCGCCCCTTGTTCCACATTATATATAATGGCTCCCTCCGGAGATAGTTCATTGTCCGGAGCATCCAAGCTCCGTACTGTTATTCGGTCGACCTACGGCGTGGCTCCTTGTCGTCCGGTATCGTCGTTGCCATATGCAGGGCGTTTGTCTGAACTATTTTATCTTGCTATTGTTTACACCTTTGAACGCGGAAAGATCCGCCGTGATCATCAACTATCAATCCTTATTTTAATTCTATTATAAAACTATGAAACCAGTAAGCTTCACACCCACAAAGAAATCTCTGGCCGGCAGCAAGACCTTTACAAATCTTCTGACCTCCTACATAGCAGAGTCCACAGCGTTCAGCCGCTATACATTCTATGCCGGACAGGCCGAGAAAGAAAAATACTTCGAAATTGCCAATATCTTCAACGAGACGGCACAGAACGAGCTCCGCCACGCCAAGATTTACTTTAAGTATCTTGTCGACTTCGGTGATTACAATATCCCTGTAGGTGTCACCGCCGGAGTCATCGGCACAACTTCCGAGAATCTTGGTGAGGCCGCCCGAGAGGAGGAGCTTGAGGGATACGAGGCTTACACCAAGTTTGCCGAGGTCGCCCGCGAGGAGGGCTTCGACGAAGTGGCCGACCATTTCGATGCCATCGCCGCGATCGAACGCCATCACAGAGAGCGTTTCCTGGAATACAAGAAGCAGGTGGATGACGGCACAGTCTGGAAACGCGACAAACCGATCAAATGGCAATGTCTGGTCTGCGGCTACATCTTCGAAGGCACCGAGCCACCGAAAGTATGTCCTGCCTGCGACCATCCCTACCAGCACTATCGTGCTCTTGACATGGATCTTTAAAGATCTGTCATGCAACGCGCGAGAAGCCATCGCATTGCAAGTCTGAATATTATGAAACACCGACCGGCGGTTGTCTCTCTACGGAGACTTCCGCCGATTCCGTTTTTGCCCGACAACTCGGTAATAGGTATAACCTAAGGAGGCATACTATAGACAGGCCGTAGGTCTGTCTGTGTTGCCAACCGCGGCCTTCAGGCCGTGGACTGGCTGTCATATAGGATAACGCGTCGCGGAGCGAAGCGTGTATGGTAAAGACTTTACCGCACGACGTCGCTCCGCGACTGATTTTCCGGGGTGATCTCCTTCCACGGCCTGAAGGCCGCGGTTGGCAATATAGCCGAACCTCCGGTCCGGCGCTTTTGACACGGTTTGGTTGACTTGTGCCCTGACTTGTGCCCTGTGACTTGTACCCTTTTATTCATCTTGATATGCTTTTTTATAAACTTTGAAAAATTCTGGGTAAAAGAGTTGCGGTAGTGAAAATTATTTTGTAATTTTGCCGTGTCGAAAATGAACAACAAGTTCGTTCCGACGGTTTATAATATCAGAATCCGAAGATTATGACTTTCTTAGCTTCAAGATATATCAGTTGGTGGTGGCGCCTCGGCTCAATGCGATGGTGTGGCTCCTGCTATATGTGTGGCTGAGAGCATTCGGATCTCTTTCCCTATAGCATAGTTCGGAACAGACAATATAAGTGATTAACTTTCACGGCGCCATCGGTTGAGTCGCAACGACTTTTCCGATGGCGCTGCTTTTAAAACGCTTTTTAAATCCAAAGATACAATGGAAACAACTTTCGCAGACGTAACTCTCTCCCCCAAGGTAAAATCCCGCCACGGTCTTCTTCCTGTGGACGATAACGGATATTACGGATCCGACAGACATTTCGGCGGTTGCCACGTGCCGGATGTCCTCAAGAAAAATCTCGACGAGGTGGCAGAGGCTTATTATGAGGCCATCGCCGACGAGAGCTTCATGGAGGAATACCGCGCGTTGCTGCGCGATTATGTCGGTCGTCCGTCGCCGCTCTATCATGCCCGCAAGCTCAGCGAACACTACGGCACCAACGTCTACCTCAAACGTGAGGATCTCAACCATACCGGCGCACACAAGATCAACAATGCCATCGGTCTGGCCATGCTCGCGCGCCGCATGGGCAAACGCCGCGTCATCGCCGAGACCGGAGCGGGACAGCACGGTGTGGCGACGGCCACTGTCTGTGCCCTTCTCGGTCTGGAATGCACCGTCTTCATGGGCGCAGTCGATGTGGAGCGCCAGCGCCCGAACGTGGAACGCATGAAGATGCTCGGCGCCGAAGTCGTGGCAGTGACCTCGGGAGGTGCCACGCTTCAGGACGCCGTGGACGCTGCCCTCGACGAGTGGGTGCGTCGTCGCGACGACACATTCTATCTCATCGGTTCAGCCGTCGGTCCTCATCCTTTCCCTGAGATGGTGGCCACGTTCCAGTCGGTCATCAGCGAGGAACTCACCGTTCAGGTGCCGCAATGCACACCCAAGGTACGACCCGACTACGTCATCGCCTGTGTCGGAGGCGGCAGCAACGCCTCCGGCGCCTTCTATCATTTCCTTGACTGTGAGGATGTCCGCCTTGTGGCTGTCGAGGCTGCCGGCCACGGCATAGCCTCCGGCGAACATGCCGCCACCATGAGCGTAGGCAGCGACACCGTGCTCCACGGATCGCGCACACTCGCCATCAAGGATGCCTCCGGCGAGGTCATGGCGCCATACAGCGTTTCCGCCGGACTCGACTATCCCGGTGTGGGACCGCTGATGGCGACGCTCGCAACATCCGGGCGCATGAAAGTGCTGGCCGCTACCGATGATCAAGCACTTGCCGCTGCTTTCCGCCTCGCACGCATGGAAGGTATCATCCCCGCAGTCGAGAGCTCCCACGCCCTTGCCGCCCTCGACCTGATGCGGTTCAAGGCAGACGACGTAGTGGTCATCAATCTTTCCGGCCGCGGCGACAAAGACATGCAGACCTACATGGCCTTCAACGCCCGCTGACACTACGCAACCAAAAAGCGCCGGGAGCCTCGGCTCTCGGCGCTTTAAGGTTAATGAAGCAAAAGATTCATGGTTTTACGACATTAAATCCTAAGCTTGTCCGGAATCTCTTCCGGCTCTATTATGTGCAGGGGGCTTTTCGGCCGACCTACATATTATAGACATCTTAGACGCGCAAAAGTTTAATTGCCGCGTCAAATTTTTCATTTTTAACGCAATCAGGCTTTTGCCGTCGCCGGCTCACACTGCTCGTAGGCGGCGTAGTTGGCGTTGCGCATGTCGCCTGTGCAGGCGAAGGCGTCGTGGAAAGCGAAGGCGGAGCGCAGACTGTGGGGCGTGTGGCCTTTCTTGGCGATCTTGAGGTAGTCCCAGAGAAGTTCGCGGTAGTCGGGGTGCGCGCAGTTCTCGATGATGCATTCGGCGCGCTGCATCGGATCCTTGCCGCGAAGGTCGGCTACGCCCTGCTCTGTGACGAGAATCTTGACGGAGTGCTCGCTGTGGTCGACATGGCTGACCATGGGGACGATAGCGGAGATCTTGCCCCCTTTCTGCATCGAGGGGCAGGAGAAGATGGAGAGGTAGGCGTTGCGCGAGAAGTCGGCCGAGCCTCCGATGCCGTTCATCATCTTGGTTCCGAGCACGTGGGTGGAGTTGACGTTGCCGAAGATGTCGGCTTCGAGCGCTGTGTTCATGGCGATGAGACCCAGACGGCGCACGACTTCGGGATGGTTGCTGATCTCGCCGGGACGCATGAGTATCTTGTCGCGGAAGAAGTCGATGTTGCTCATGAAGCGGAGCATGGCGTCGTCGGAGAAGGTGAGGGCGCATGTGGATGCGAACTTGCATTTTCCTTCTTCCATGAGGTGCATGACGGCGTCCTGGATGACTTCGGTATACATCTCGAACTGAGGGATCTCGGGATTCTCGCCCAGACCGTAGAGCACGGCGTTGGCGACGTTGCCCACGCCGGACTGCAGCGGCAGGAACTCCTTGGGTATGCGGCCTTCGCGGAGCTCTGTGGCGAGGAAATGGCAGACGTTGTCGCCGATGCGCTGGGTGATCTCGTCGCCGGCGGTGAAAGGCTTGATGCTCTCCGAGGCATTGGAGGGCACGACGCCGACGATCTTGGCCGGGTCGATCTTAAGCACTGTGGAGCCGATGCGGTCGTTGGGGCGGTAGATGGGAATCTCGCGGCGATGAGGAGGATCAGCCGGTATGTAGTTGTCGTGGAATCCGCGGAAGGATGTGTGGTAGTAGGAGGAGTACTCGATGATGACTTTCTTGGCCATCTGGGCGACGGTAGGAGCCATGCCGAGACCGGCGCCGAGGATCACCTCGCCGTTGGGGCTCATCTCGGTAGCTTCGATGATGGCCACGTCGATCGGGCCGTAGAAGCCGTAGCGCAGATCCTGAGCCAGATGCGACAGATGGGCGTCGATATAGCGGATCTGTCCGGCGTTGATGGCCTTGCGCGAATCGGGGTGAGACTGGTAGGGTGTGCGCAGGTTCACTGCGTTGGCGCGAGAGAGCTCACCGTCGACATGGTCGTTGGTGCTTGCGCCCGAAAAAAGGTTGATCTTGAATTCTTCCCCCTTCTCATGGAGCGCCTTTGCGCGCTCGGCCAATGCCACCGTCACAACTTTCGGTGTACCGGATGCCGTGAAGCCCGACAATCCCACATTATCACCGTTTTTTATCACAGAGGCGGCCTCTTCTGCTGAAATAAATGGAATGCTCATGTGTAACGTGTTAGATTTTATGGTAATTTTGCACAAAACTAAGTATTACATCCCTTACCACAAAATTATGGAGCCATTTTTTTTACCTGAGAACGCAGAAAATTGCACACAACAACCCAAAGTGCGCATCGAAACGTACGGCTGTCAGATGAATGTGGCTGACAGTGAGGTGGTTGCCGCGATGATGGAGATGGCGGGCTATGAACTGACCGACAATGACGCCGAGGCGCAGGCCGTGCTTATCAACACATGCTCCATACGCGATAACGCCGAGCAGCGGATCATTGCCCGTCTCAACTACTGGAACAGTCTTCGCCGTCACTCGGGAAGCCGAATCATCGTGGGTGTGATCGGCTGCATGGCCGAGCGTCTGCGCGAACGGCTCGTGGAGGATTACGGTGTCGACATCGTGGCCGGCCCCGACGCCTACCTCGACCTTCCGTCGCTCGTCGCTTCCGCCGAAAAGGGGGAGAAGGCCGTGAATGTGGAGCTGAGCACCACGGAGACATACCGCGACATCGTGCCGAAGAGGCTCGGCAGCGGCGTGGCCGGATTTATCTCCATAATGAGAGGATGCAACAATTTCTGCAGCTATTGCATCGTGCCTTACACACGCGGCCGCGAACGCAGCCGCGAGCCGCAAAGCATTCTGCGCGAGCTTGCCGATCTGCGCAGCCGCGGATTCAGTGAAGCGACGCTGCTGGGGCAGAATGTCAATTCATACAATTATAAGGACGAGGCGACAGGCGAGACCACCGATTTCCCCGCTCTGCTGGAGATGGTGGCCGTGGCCGCGCCCGACATGAGGATACGCTTCACTACCTCGCATCCAAAGGACATGAGCGACGCGACACTTGAGGCCATGGCGCGCCACTCCAACATAGCGCGCCACATCCACCTCCCGGTGCAGAGCGGCAGCGACGCCGTGCTAAAGCGCATGAACCGAAAATACACCTCCGCATGGTATATGGAGCGTGTCGAGTCGATCCGCCGCATCCTTCCCGGCTGCGGGCTCAGTTCCGACATGTTCACCGGCTTCAGCGGCGAGACTGAGGAGGATTTCCAGCTGACGCTCAAGCTGATGCGTGAGGCCGGATTCGACAGCGCCTTCATGTTCAAATACTCGGAGCGCCCGGGCACTTTCGCCTCGAAACATCTTCCCGACGACATCCCCGACGAGGTAAAGACCGAGCGCCTGAACCGCATGATAGAACTGCAGAACGAACTCTCCGCCGAGAGCAACCGCCGCGACGTCGGCAAACGCTTCGAGGTTCTTGTCGAAGGGAGGAGCAAGCGGTCGGCCGCCGACCTTTACGGCCGCACGTCGCAGAACAAAGTCGTGGTCTTTCCGCGCGGCAACGCCAAGCCCGGCGACTTCGTCGAGGTTGAGGTGACCGGCGCCACCTCCGCTACCCTCCTCGGCCACCTCGTCTGAAAGAACTGCGATGATACATCACGCTTCCAAATCTTATAAAAATATCGAGATTTGGAACTGTGATACAGGTTTTTTATTATCTTTGAAGCCTAAATCCATACGTATGTTGATAGGAAGAGATAAAGAGATACGGGAGCTCCAACAGGCCTACAATTCGGACGAGTCTAAGTTTGTCGCTATCTTCGGACGCAGAAGAATTGGAAAGACTTATATCGTGAGAGAGGTTTTTCAAGATAGATTCGCGTTTACCTACTCCGGAATGGCGAATGCCTCAACGAAAGAACAACTTCAGAGATTCTATTTGTCTCTGAAAGACTACGGCTATAAGAGTGCCGTAAAACCAAATAATTGGATTGAGGCTTTCTATATGCTTGAACAGTATCTCAAAGAGCTTCCGGAAGGTAAAAAGATTGTGTTCTTAGATGAACTGCCTTGGATGGATGCGCCTAAATCAAGTTTTATGCCGGCGTTTGAGAATTTCTGGAATGCTTGGGCATCGGCGAGAAAAGACATCCTTCTTATTGTATGTGGCTCCGCCACTTCTTGGATGGTAAAGAAGATATTGAAGAATAGGGGAGGGTTACACAATAGGTTAAATAATCAAATTCATCTACAGCCTTTCAACTTGCATGAGTGCGAACTATATGCAAAGAGTATCCATTTGCCTCTGGAACGGCAAGAGATAATGGAGGCATATATGGTATTCGGAGGCATCCCGTTCTATTGGTCATTGCTCAATAAATCGCTTAGCTTACCGCAAAACATTGATGCATTGTTCTTTGGAAAAGACCCTAAGTTAAAGAATGAGTTTAAAGAATTATATTCATCTCTCTTTAGACAGCCAGATGCATACCTTGAAATCATCACCGTCTTGGCAAAAAGGAAAATTGGGATGACACGGGATGAGATAATTGAAAATGCTAATATCGCAACCAGCGGTCTGCTTACCAAGTATCTGGAAGATTTAGAGAATTGTGGTTTCATACGCCGTTATCAGGCAATCGGAGCTAGAACGAAGAACTCTCTCTATCAACTTATTGATAACTTCACTCTGTTCTACTTCAAGTTTATGGAAGGTCGCAAGAATACGGATGTCAATTATTGGTCGAAGATACAGATGACTCCAGCCTTTCACACATGGAGTGGTCTCGCTTTCGAGAGGGTTTGCCTTTTGCACTCCGAACAGCTAAAGAAGGCTCTTGGCATAAGCGGTGTAATCACAAATGAATACTCATGGCGTACCGCTGCTAATGATGAACATCCCGGAGCGCAGATAGACCTATTGATTGACCGAAGCGACAAAGTGATTAATCTCTGTGAAATTAAATATTCCGACAATGCTTACACCATCGATAAAAAATATATGGTGAATCTGCGTAATAAGGCAGCTTTGTTTCGCCAGATCACAAAGACACGTAAAGGAATTGCCCTGACAATGATAACAAGTTCCGGCCTTGTAAAAAACTCCTATTCGATGAACAATATCCATTCGCAACTCACAGCCGATGACTTGTTCGTGGACGTGTGAGGAGTTGAGATAGGCGTGCGGCTTCGTCTGGGCTTCGTCTGTGGATTTTAAGAGACTTTAATATATTAAGGATTGGTAATGTCGGCAAATTTTTGTTACTTTGCAAGTTGAATCAGGCCGGGACTTTACCGTAAAAGGGCGGTCTATGTGCCTCTAATTCTTACTTATGGGTAAAATCATAGCTATTGCCAATCAGAAAGGTGGTGTGGGCAAGACCACTACCGCCATCAATCTGGCTGCGAGTCTGGCGGAGCAGGGGAGCAAGGTGCTTCTCATCGATGCCGATCCGCAGGCTAACGCCACTTCAGGTCTGGGCATTGACCCCCGCGAGGCTCCCGTGAGCATCTACGAGTGTCTGGTCGACGACTATCCTGTCCGGGGATCCGAACAGAAGACGTGTGTCGAGGGTCTGAGTCTGGTGAGTTCGCGCATAGACCTTGTGGGCGCCGAGCTTGAGCTGATCAACAAGCCGGAGCGCGAGAAGGTGCTCCGCAGGGCGCTGTTGCCCGTAAAGGACGATTACGACATTATCCTCATTGATTGCAGCCCTTCGCTGGGAAGCACCACGGTCAACGCCCTGACGGCGGCCGACGCTGTGCTGATTCCGGTGCAGGCGGAATATTTCGCTCTCGACGGCATCACGCAGCTGCTGAACACCATACGCATCATCAAGAGCCGGTTGAATCCGGAGCTTGAGATTGAGGGCTTCCTTGTCACGATGTACGACGCGCGTCTGCGTCTGGCCAACCAGATCTATGAGGAGCTGAAGACTCATTTCGGCGACATGGTGTTCTCGACCGTGATTCCGCGCAACATCCGCCTGTCGGAGGCGCCGAGCCACGGTCTGCCCGTGACGCTCTATGATCCCGAATGCCGCGGCGCCATAGCCCACCGGCAGCTTGCCAAGGAGCTGTTGCGCCGTTGCCGCAAGCATTGACGCGATGCCCGCGGCCTCTCTTAATTATTATTATCACACAGTCTGCAAATGAAACGTAACGCTCTGGGCCGCGGCCTCGACTCGCTCATTCAGATGAATGACATCCAGACCGCCGGCTCCTCGCAAATCAACAATATCGCTCTCTCGCTCATCTCGCCCAATCCCGACCAGCCGCGCACGACTTTTTCGGAGGAGGCTCTCGACGAGCTTGCGGCCTCGATCCGCGAGCTGGGTGTCATCCAGCCGCTCTCGCTGCGCCGCCTTGAGGACGGCACATATCAGATCATCGCCGGCGAGCGCCGCTGGCGTGCCGCCAAGAAGGCCGGACTTGCTTCCGTGCCTGCCTACGTGCGCACCGCCACCGACGCCGAGATCACGGAGATGGCGCTCATCGAGAATATCCAGCGTGAGGATCTCAACGCCATAGAGATCGCCCTGACTTTCCGCAAGCTTATCGACCAGTACGGCCTCACGCAGGAGCGTCTGGCCGAGCGTGTGGGCAAGAAGCGCGCCACCGTCACCAACCATCTGCGTCTGCTGCGTCTGCCGGCGGAGGTGCAGCTCGGTCTGCGCGACGGCCGCATCGACATGGGCCATGCCCGCGCCATCCTCACGGTTGACGATCCTGCGCAGCAGCTCCGTCTATACAATCTCACCGTCAAGGAAGGTCTGTCGGTGAGAAAGGTGGAGGAGGTCGCCGCCGCCGCCCGCGACAAGGCCGCCGCCGGAGAGAAACCGCGCATCACGGCGAAAAGTGTGGCCGCCGCCCCTTCGGCCGACTACGATTTCTTCCGCCGCGATCTGGAGAAATACTTCTCCACTCCGGTGAAGTTCTCGCGCAACGTGGAAGGCCGCGGCTCCATCACGCTGCGTTTCAACAACGACGACGAGCTGCAAAGCCTTGTGGCTCTCTTTGAGAAACTCAAATCCTGATCGAGGCGAAAAAAGGTGGAAATAAGAAGATACATAGCCGGAAAGCTTCGTCGCGCGGTCAGTGCTGACGGCAGATGTTCGCGCGGAATGGCCGCCTGTGTGCTCACCGCGATGGCTCTGCTCCCGACGCTGACATCGGTGGCGTCGGCCCTGGTCTCGCGTCAGGACATTCTGCCGATGCCATCGGGAAAGTCCGAGGCTGTCGACAGCGTGGCCGAAGCCGAGGTTCTTCTTCGTGTCGGCCGCAAGCCTATCGAGGTCGAGATGCCCGACTCCGTGCGCAGCGAGGTGCCCGACTCGGCGCTCGTGGAGGTCACTGCCGCCGGCTATTCTCCCGAATACGGACTCAAACGACCTTTCAACCCCGACCCGACGCGTGCCGTCTGGATGTCGGCCCTCCTTCCCGGACTCGGCCAGATCTACAACCGCCGTTACTGGAAGCTCCCGATCATCGTGGGCGGATTCATGGGTCTGGGCTATGCCACAGCGTGGAACAATACCCAGCTCTCCGACTATACCCGCGCCTATCGCGATCTGATGGACAACGATCCGTCCACAAACTCGTACATGAATTTCTTCCCTCCGACGACCTCCGAGAGCGATCTCGATAAATCGTGGCTGCAGAACACCATGCGCTCGCGCAAGGATTTCTACCGCCGCAACCGCGATCTCTGCATCATCTGCATCGCAGCCCTCTATCTCCTCTGTATGCTCGACGCCTACGTCGATGCCTCGCTGGCTCACTTCGACATCTCGCCCGACCTGTCGATGGACGTGCAGCCCGCTATGTTTCTCGACCCGATAGACCGCAAGCCCTCGCTCGGGCTTAACTGGGCGTTCAGTTTCTGACAACAATCTCCCCGCACTCTCAACCATGCAAGATACAATATGAGTAAAAGAAGCAAAATAAGCACAATAAAAATATTGGCCGCAGCATTGCTGACTCTCTCTTCCCCGGCCTTCGCCCGCCAGTCGTCGCCCAATGTGCTCGATCTGCGCGAGAGCATCACAGACAACGCCATCGTCTACCCCGAGACGTTCGAAGCCAACACCCAGAAACTCCTCGAAGGATGGTATCTGAAGAACTACACCACCACCGACGACCGCTACGAGCGTCTCGGCGACCCTGATGTCTCCGACGCCGAGATGCGCAAGCGTCTGGCAGATCTTCCCACTGTCATCGACATGCCCTACAACCAGATCGTGCGCTCCTACATCGACCGCTACACCAAGCGCTCGCGCCAGCAGGTCGCCGCGATCCTCGGTCTCAACACCTACTACGGCCCGATTTTCGAACAGGCTCTCGAAGCCCAGGGACTCCCTCTGGAACTCAAATACCTCCCCGTCATCGAGTCCGGACTTGATCCCAACGCCGTCAGCCGCCACGGAGCCGCCGGACTCTGGCAGCTGATGCTCGGCACCGGCAAAGGTCTCGGTCTGGAGGTCAACTCCCTTGTCGACGAGCGTCGCGATCCCTACATGAGCAGCGAGAAGGCCGTGGGCTATCTTAAGGATCTCTACGCCACCTACGGCGACTGGTCGCTGGCCATTGCCGCCTACAACTGCGGCCCCGGAGCCGTCAACAAGGCTCTCCGACGGGCCGGAGGCGACCCCAAGACCCACGACTTCTGGAGCATCTACCGCTTCCTTCCCGAGGAGACACGCGGATATGTCCCGATGTTCATAGCCGCCAACTATGTGATGGAATACTATCCCGAGCACAATATCTCTCCGGTGCTCGCCACCAAGCCTCTCGTCACGGACACCGTGGCCGTGAACTGCCGTCTGCATTTCAATCAGATCGGCGAGGTGCTCAATATCCCCGTCGGCGAACTGCGCATCCTCAATCCCCAGTTCCGCGCCGACATCATCCCCGGCACACCCGAACGCACCTACCATCTCATCCTCCCCTCGCAGCAGGTGCAGGCCTACATCGTCAGCGAGGAGGACATCATAGCCCATGACGCCGACAAATACACCCGCCGCGAAACTGCTGAACCGGGCGACGTGGCCTTCAATCCATCCGAGGTAGACAACATTCCGGTGGATGCCTCAGAGCGCGAACGCGAGGAGCAGGCCATCATCGACAGCAGGAAGGAGACCGCCGACCGTTCCACGACGCCCCAGGCCGCAAAGACGGAGAAGGAGACTCCTAAGAAGACTGTCATCCACAAGGTGGCCGCCGGCGAGACCCTTGCCTCCATCGCCAAGAACTACGACGTCGAGCAGTCCGACATCAAGAGCTGGAACAATCTTCGTCGCAATGCCGTCCGCACCGGACAGCAGCTCCGTATCCTCGTGGCCGACAATTCGGCAGCCGAGACTCCCGCAGCTCCGGCAAAGACCTCAAAGGCTCCCAAAACTTCCAAGGCAGACAAGTCCGAAAAGGCGTCTCCCGCAGTAGCAAAGGAGAAGAACAGCGGCAAGGACAAGGCTAAAGGCAAAGACAAGAGCGCCACTTCCAAGGGCAAGAAGAACAATGGCAAAAACTCCGGGAAGCGGCAGAAGGCCAAGCCTGCCAAGCCCGAGACCCACACGGTAAAGAGCGGCGACAGTCTGGAGAAGATCGCGAAGAGCAACGGCACTACCGTCGAGGCTCTGCGCAAGTCGAATCCCAACCTGAAGGGAGACATGATCCGTCCCGGCGACAAGATCAATATTCCCGCCAAGGCGACAACTTCCAAGTCTAAAGGCTCTAAATCCTCTAAAACTTCGAAGTCGTCGAAAGGCTCCAAATCCTCCAAATCCAAGAAAGGGAAAAAGAAGTAAAAGGTGAAAGACTTTTTTCGGATGCTCCGCCGCTTTGCGGCACCGTATAAGTGGAATGTCGTCCTCAACGTATTGTTCAATATGTTGGCGGCATTCCTTACCATATTCTCATTCGCGTTCATCATGCCGATCTTGCAGATGCTCTTCAAGATCAACACGGTGCGCTATGTCTACATGAACCTCTCCGACGGTTCGCTGAAGGATGTCGCGTTCAACAACTTCTACTACTACACGCAACAGGTCATCGATCTCTACGGACAGTCGGCCACACTCGCCCTCCTCGCCCTCGGACTCGTGCTGATGACTCTGTTGAAAACCGGAGTGGCCTATCTCAGCTCCTTCTTCATCGTGCCGATGCGCAACGGCATCGTGCGCGACATCCGCAACGAGATGAACCGCAAGATCCTCGCTCTCCCTATCGGATTCTTCACCGAGGAGCGCAAGGGGGACGTCATGGCGCGTATCTCAGGCGACGTCACTGAGATCGAGGCATCTGTCATGTCCAGCATCGACATGCTTTTCAAGAATCCCATCATGATTCTTGTCTGCCTCGTCTCCATGATACTCGTAAGCTGGCAGCTCACTGTATTCGTGCTGATTCTTCTCCCTGTCGCCGGATACATCATGGGACGCGTCGGCCGCAAGCTGAAGCGCAAGAGTCTCGAGGCCCAGCAGCTCTGGGGTCAGATCCTCTCTATCACCGAGGAGACGCTCGGAGGCCTGCGCATAGTCAAGGCCTTCAACGCCGAGCGCAAGATGGATGAACGCTATCGAAAGCAGAACGAGGATTTCTATCGTCTCAGCAACAATATCCAGCGCCGCTACAATCTGGCGCATCCGATGAGCGAGTTTCTGGGCACAGCAGCCATCGCCATCGTGCTGTGGTTCGGCGGCACACTGATCCTTGGCGGCACCAACACCATCGACGCCCCCGCGTTCATCTATTATATGGTGATCTTCTACAGCATCATCAATCCTGCCAAGGAATTTTCCAAAGCCGGATATTCCATCCAGAAAGGCATGGCTTCGATGCAGCGCATCGACAAGATCCTGATGGCCCACAATCCCATCACTGATCCTGAGAATCCCGTGGAACTATCCTCCATCGACACCTCCAAGGCCGTTATCTCCTACAACAATGTCAATTTCAGCTACGACGCCGGGGGACGTCGCATCCTGACCGACATCAATCTGCGCATCGAGCCGGGCACTACCGTCGCCCTCGTCGGCGAATCGGGAAGCGGCAAATCGACGATGGCCGACCTGTTGCCACGCTTCTGGGATCCCGACGAAGGCTCGGTCACTATCGGAGGTGTCGACGTGCGCGATCTTCGCGTGCGCGATCTTCGCTCGCTGATGGGTAATGTCAATCAGGAGGCCATCCTCTTCAACGACAGCTTCTACAACAACATAACCTTCGGAGTCGACGACGCCACTCCCGAAGCTGTCGAGGAGGCGGCACGCATTGCCAACGCCCACGACTTCATCATGGCCTCAGAACACGGCTATCAGACCAACATAGGCGACCGCGGCTGCAAGCTCTCCGGAGGCCAGCGCCAGCGCATCAGCATAGCGCGTGCCATACTGAAGAATCCCGCCATCCTCATACTCGACGAGGCAACTTCCGCGCTCGACACCGAAAGCGAACGGCTCGTGCAGGAAGCGCTCGAACGGCTCATGCGCAACCGCACCACCCTCGTCATCGCCCATAGGCTCAGCACCATAGCCAATGCCGACCTTATCTGCGTGCTCTCTGAAGGACGAATCGTTGAGCGCGGCACCCACGATCAGCTCATGGCTTTGGAAGGCGGACGCTACCGCCGCCTTGTCGATATGCAGTCCCTCGCCGAGTAGTGAAGGGCGAGAGGTGGCGACGTGTGTCAAAGCGTGAACATCAGTGGCTGCGGGTGTGTTCTAACAGCACATACTGATTGAAACACACACTTTCTAAAACATCTCAGCCCATGAGTCTTAAAACCACTTCGACCGTCGAAGCGCCTACAACGCTTTCCGGGCGCAAGAAAATCATATCCACGGCGGGAGGCACCATCACCATGGCAGCCATGGCCGTGCTTATCACGACCTCGATTCTAAGTCTGCGAGGACTTCCTTCGGAAGCCAAATACGGCGTGCAGTCGATTTTCTATTATCTGTTTGCGGCCATAGTCTTTCTGCTTCCATTCTCCCTCGTCTGCGCCGAGCTTGCCTCGACCTACACCAGGAGCGGCGGCCTCTACCGTTGGGTCTCGGAAGCCTTCGGTCCGCGATGGGGATGGACGGCCATGTATCTTGAATGGCAGACCATAGTGATATGGTTTCCCACAGTCCTTATGTTCGGCGCCGCATCGCTGGCATACATCTTCTGGCCGGAGAGTTTTGACGCAGCCCTTGCCTCCAACAAGATCTACACCCTCGTCATAGCCATGCTGATGTACTGGCTATCTACTTTCAACGCCTTCCGTGGACAGCGCTCGGCCAACCTGCTGAGCACCTACGGAGGCACCGTCGGCACGATCATACCCGGAATCGTGCTTATTCTCCTCGGAATCCTATATGTGGCGCTTGGAAAGCACGACTATCTCGACCACATATCGTTCTTTCCGGATTTCAACAACATGGGTACTGTCGTGCTTGCGGCATCTATATTCCTGTTCTACGCCGGCATGGAGATTCAGGCGGTACACATAAACGACATGCGCAATCCGGCGCGCGATTTCCCGCGTTCCGTCTTTCTGGCCATAATCATCATCGTAGCGGTCTACGCTTTGGGCACACTGGTTATCGGTATGGTGATCCGGTCTGACGATATCGATCTGCTGCAGTCGCTGCTTGTGGCCTATAAAGGATTGTTCGCCTCTTTCGGAATCGGATGGCTCGGCAACGTGATGGCGCTCCTGATCATGTTCGGCGTAGTAGGTCAGATCAGCGCGCTTGTCACGGGTCCCGCGACCGGACTTATGGCCGTCGCACAGTCCGGCTATCTGCCGCGCTCCCTGCAGCGTGTCAACAAGAACGGCGTCAATAAGCCGATACTATGGGTCGAGGGCATCTTTGTTAGCATACTGTGTATGGTTCTTATCGTCCTTCCCACCGTGGAGTCGGCCTATCAGATCATGTCGCAGATGGCAACGATAATCTACCTTATAATGGTGCTGATGATTTATCTCGCCTTCATACGCCTGCGCCACACTTCACCCAATCGAAAACGCGGCTTCAAGGTTCCCGGCGGAAAGCTCGGAGTAGCGATTGTCTGCGGACTCGGCATCCTCGGCGCGCTCCTTGCGCTCGTGTTGAGTTTCCTTCCACCATCACAGATAGCGACAGGCTCCCCGGTGGTCTATGTCGGCATAATAGTGGCCGGAGTAGCGTTGTTTGTCGCCATACCACTGATCGTCTACTCGTTGCGCAAGCCCTCGTGGCGCAATCCCGACGTACACTTCTATCCCTTCGACTGGCAGATAGAGGGACGCCGTCCGGATCAGGTGAGCAAATGGCCCGTAGGCTACGAGCCAACCGAAGCCGAAGTTGATGCCGCCGAGACCGACGCCATCAGCACCCACGCCACCGGCAAACACTGACCCTTCCGGCGCACTTAGACCCCGTTCCCCAATATTTGTTAATGCAGGGGCGGTGGATTTTCGAGGAAATTCCGCAAGTTGAAGCGGGAGACAACTCCATTAAGCGAGAGCAGAAAGCCAAGCTTGCTTGGATTATGCCGAGCGTGGAGGAGTGCCTGAAAGGAATGCGGGCATCGTGACCGATGAGACTTGTCGGAATTTACCGGAAAGACCCCGGAAAGGGGCAAGTAATAAAAACATGTTAAACAATTTCACATATCAACCCTGGTACATTTCCCATGAATCGGCGCTGAATCGCATGCTTTGATGCTTTTTGCCCTTTGGTTCAGTCACATAGTGCCTGAAAGGAATGCGGGCATCGTGACCGATGAGACTTGTCGGAATTTACCGGAAAGACCCCGGAAAGGGGCAAGTAATAAAAACATGTTAAACAATTTCACATATCAACCCTGGTACATTTCCCATGAATCGGCGCTGAATCGCATGCTTTGATGCTTTTTGCCCTTTGGTTCAGTCACATAGTTCCTATGTTTGCATTCGCAAAGCGGAACTAACGATGCGCGGCTAAAAAAAAGTCCTTAAAAATAAGGGCATATGCCCCGTTAGTTTTAATTTTGTAAAGGATATAACAAACTAACGATAAACATATGCCGATACAAAGTAACGAATTAAATTTCAAAGGACAAAATATCTATATAGGAATTGATGTCCATCTTAAAAGTTGGAATGTCTGTGTTTATGTCGGAAGATTGAAAATCAAGCCTTTCTCGCAAACTCCATCGGCAGCCGTGCTGAAAAGCCATCTTGAAACAAACTATCCTGGTGGCACATATTATTCTGCGTATGAATCGGGGTTCTGCGGTTTTTCTGTCCATTATGAGTTATTGCGACATGGAATCAACAATATCGTATTCAATGCCGCCGATATAAGTGACACTTCTAAGGAGCGGATGAGGAAAACAGATTCTACAGACTCTTCCAAGATAGCGCGGAATCTAAGAAAGGGAGAGCTTTCAGCAATACATGTGCCATCGGAACAGGAAATTTCCGACAGAGAGGTCCTGAGAACAAGAATGACACATGTGAAGATGTGCGTACAGACAAAAATGCGCATAAAATCACTGCTTTATATCAAAGGCATACGATATCCTGACACATTTGAAAAACCGGGCACACACTGGTCAAGAAATTTCGTGTCGTGGATAGAGAATGAAGCGTCCTTATTGCCTCATGAGGGAGGACGCTCTCTTCTCATCCAGATAGAGAACCTGCGGTTTATCCACAATCAGATTTTAAAGGCCACACGGGAACTCAGAAAAATCATGACGCAACCCCGATACCAAGATTCATACAAGCTTTTGATGTCCATACCGGGCATAGGGTTTCTTACCGCCGCCACCTTCCTATTGGAGGCCGGGGACATCTCAAGATTCGCAAGCAACGATCATCTAGCATCATTTGTGGGTTTTGTCCCCGATACAAGATCAACAGGGGAAAAGGATATTGCAATCGGGGTCACCTCACGAAGCAACCACCGTCTACGAACCATGTTTATAGAAAGCGCATGGTCTGCGATACGACAGGATCCGGCTTTGACTCTTGCATACACAAAACTTGTTTCAAGAATGGAACCAAACAAGGCCATAATAAGAATCGGACGCAAGCTTCTCAACAGAGTCGCATATGTCCTCAGAACACGAAAGCCGTATGTCAAGGCTGTCGTACAATAAAGAATTTCTTACTGACAACCAGTATATAATACCGCAATAGCGAGCTTGCAGCCTTTGGTCTGCTTTTCATAGTCTGCGGATTATTTTTCTTACCACTGAAACAGGAAACTGCGGCAATTTGTGTCCGCTTATTGAAGGTTGTCGGTTAAGATTTTTTTCTGTATGGGTTTTCTTAGCCATAGGGCGAAAGCCGTAACGCTCTGCTGAACGATATACTTGTCCATACAGAAAAAGGGACTGAGAAATCTCAGCCCCATATTCGTTACGGCGTAACGCGAAGGGACTATTGCTGACAGGTTGCTCCACAGCAGAGCCTGTTTCCTCTTCAACCCTCTGACAGCAAAATTAATAGAAGTTGTGGAGAATTATGTTAAATAAGTGTTAAAATCTGAAAATTATTTGTACAGCAACATAGAAGCCCGCTATGCTCCTGACCCTGCATGACAAAAACCATCTAAAGCCTGCGCCCCCTGCTTTAACAAATATTTGGGAACGGGGTCTTAGGGTCTTTAACGACTTTAAAGACCTCAGGGTCGTTGGCATGTCTGAAAGCAAAAGGTCCGATACCCTCGGGTACCGGACCTTTCATAAAATAAGCAAAGCTGTTTTATTATTCTATTTCTTTCGGATCTTTAAAGTCTTTAAGGACTTTAAGGTTGTTAGGGACTTTTAAGGACTTAAGGCGTTGCGTCAGGCTTTATTTGCCCATGCGGGCTTCCTCGCGTGAGATGAAGGCGTCGATGCTGAACGCTGTCTCGCTGCCTCCCTGAGTGCTGGTGGCGCTGATCTCTTCCATCTCGCGGGGATAGTCTTTCTTGATCTGCTTGTAGACTGCGAGGGCGTCGCCATATTTCTTCTGGGCGTCAAGCACGATGGCTTTCTTGAGAAGCGCACGGACAACTACGAGAGGATAGTCCTTGGCGTCGGCTGCGGCATCGTCGAAGCATTTGAGGGCGTCGCCGAGTTTGTTGAGTCCTACGTAGCTGTCGCCGGTGAGGATCAGGCACTGGGCTTTAAGCACAGGCTCGTTGATGTCGGCCTTGGCGAGATAGTCGATGGTTTTCTGATACTGGCCATTGTCGTAGTATTTCTCGGCGGCGGCGATACGGGCGAGGTTGCCTCCTGTCTTGCTGCCTTCGGAAGCGATGACTTTCTCATATTCGGCCAGAAGCTTGGCGTTGAAGACAGAGTCGTTGGGATTTTTGTCCTTCATTGTGGCCTTGTAGGCTGTCTGTTCTGCTTTTGCGTAGGCCTGAGCGGACTGCTTGTTGCTGTTGTTGCGGAAGAAGATGAATCCGAGCACGGCGGCGGCCACAATGAGCACGCCGCAGACAATCAAGCCGACCTTTTTCTTGTTCTGCTCGATTTTGGTGCCGGCGTTGGTCAGCGATTCGTTGAGTTCATCGATTTTTGTCTTCTCGTCGGCTTCGTGTTTCTTATTTGAATTTGCCATGATGGTAAAAGTATTTCGCTGTGTTGGTTGTACAGTTTTTTTACAACGTGCAAAATTAGCAAAATTTTGTGTTGGCAGGAAATTTTCAGCGGGATATTTTGGGCGGGACGGCATAAAATTTGTAAATTCGCGTTAAAATAGGGCAGCGAACCATGAGCCAGCAGCTGGAGCAACATATAGGACAGCGACTTGTGCAGCGTCTGACGTCGCAGCAGGTGCGTTTCGTGCGTCTGCTGGAGATGACGCGTCAGGAGGCCGAGGACACTGTCGACCGTGAGCTGGAGGCCAACCCGGCGCTTGAAAGTGTCGACAATCATGTCGACGAGGGTCTTGCCTCGCGTTTTGACGCCGCCAACGGCGACATACCTTCCTATAGGTTGCGTGCCGTCAACCGCCGCCATGACGACGAGGCGCCTACGGCCCGCGACATCGCCCTTATGGTCGCTTCGGAATCGGAGTCGCTCTACGACCATCTGCGTTCGCAGCTCGACGAGCGCGATATGACGCCGGAGGTGCATCAGGCCGCCGACTACATCGTCGGCAATCTCGACACGAGCGGCTATCTGCGCCGTTCACCCGAGGCGATGGTCGACGACATGGCATTCACGTCTGGTGTCATTGTCGAACCCGACGACATGCGCAAGGCTCTTGCCATCGTGCGTGGACTCGACCCTGTGGGTGTCGGCGCGTCTGACCTTCAGGACGCTCTCGGCATGCAGCTTGAGGCGATGCCGCAGAGCGAAGTGCGCGACAACGCTCTCGCAATCATCCGCCGTGCGTTTGAGGCTCTGATCATGCACCATCCCCATCGCATAATATCTGCTCTCAAACTAAAGAAAGATGCCTACGACGAGGCTATTCGACTGATACGTAGTCTCAATCCGCGTCCCGGTGCCTCCTTCGGCTCGGGCGACGCCGACAAACCCGGTGTCGTGGTGCCGGATTTCGCTGTCGAGGAGGACGAATCCGGCGAACTTCACATCAGCATTCCGACTCATGTGCCGGAGCTTGCCATTGACGAATCTTTTGCCACGGCTGTCGCCGACATGGAGCGCAACGCGGTCTCGAGGAAACAGAAGGAAAAAAACGGTAAAGATGAGGACTCGGCCTACGTGTTTCAGCTCTATCGTGACGCGCGCGATTTCATTGAAATATGGAAGCAGCGGCAGACCACACTCATGTCTGTGATGACCGCCATCGTGAAACTCCAGCGGCGCTATTTCCTCACCTCCGACGACAGCGATCTGCGTCCGATGGCTCTTCGCGACATTGCCGAACTCACCGGCTACGACCTCTCGACAGTCTCTCGCGCCACCGCCGGAAAATATGTGGCGACATCGTGGGGGATCATCCCGCTGCGCCATCTGTTCAGCGAACGCATGGGCAGCGGCGAAGCGTCGGGAGAATCTGCCTCCGGAGGATCCGCGCGCAGCATCCAGGCCGCACTCAAGGCGCTTGTGGAAGCTGAAGACAAACTCCATCCGCTAAGCGACGAAGAACTCACTGCCCGACTCGTCGAGGCAGGCCACGCCGTGAAGCGCCGTACCGTCGCCAAATACCGCGAACTACTCAACATCCCGCCTTCGCGCCTGCGCCGCAAGCTCTGATCTTTCCTTCAAAAAATGGGGAAAAGGACGGAAATCACCTGAAAAAATTTTGGGGAAAGGACGGAAATCATCTGAAAAAATTTGGGGATTCCGACGGAAGTGTCTATATTTGCGCTGGAAATCAATAAGATAATATGGCGACGATATTCAGGCGTAAAATATATGATCGAATGCTCGATTGGAAGCGTACCAAAGATGGCTCTACAGCCCTTCTTATAAAGGGTGCTCGTCGCGTAGGAAAGTCCACTATTGCGGAGGAATTTGCCAAAAACGAGTATGAGTGTTATATAATTGTAGACTTTGCAGATGCTCCATCTGAATTGTGGGAGGCTGTGGAAAACATATCAGACAGAGACTATTTTTTCATGCAGCTCCAGTTTATATATGGGGTCACGCTGAAGGAACGAAAATCGGTAATTATCTTTGATGAGATACAGAAGTGTCCGGCTGTCAGACAGGCTATAAAATATCTTGTAAAGGATCATCGCTATGACTACATAGAGACAGGCTCGCTTCTTTCCATCCGCAAGAATACCAAGGATATAGTGATTCCGAGCGAGGAGACGCGCCTGACACTGTATCCGCTTGACTATGAGGAATTCCGATGGGCAATGAATGATACTGCCACAGTCCCTCTTCTACGTCGTATGTTTGAGGAAAGAAGATCTTTGGGCGACTTCGTGATTCGAAAACTTCTGAGGGATTTCCGGCTCTACATGTTGATCGGGGGAATGCCTCAGGCGGTCGACACGTATCTGCAAACCAACAATCTTGCAGTAACAGATGAGACAAAGCGTGAGATTATAGAACTGTATTTTGATGATTTCGAGAAGATTGATCCGACAGGAAAGGCTGCGGCCCTTTTCAGATCCATTCCTTCGCAGCTGACAGGAAACGCTTCCAGATACAAGGTGACGAGCGTCATCGGAAGAAATGAAAGTGCTGACAAGACTGCACAACTGATAAGAGAGATGGAAGACAGCATGACGGTGAATGTCTCTCATCATGCCAACGATCCGAATGTCGGGTTGGCTCTACATGCGGACTATGATGTCTATAAGATGTATCTTGCCGATACCGGACTTTTCATCACGTTGGCATTCATGGATAAAAGCGCCATTGACAACCTGATTTATCAGAAATTATTGTCGGATAAGCTTTCGGCAGATCTCGGCTATGTTTACGAAAATGTTGTTGCCCAGATATTGACTGCGTCGGGCAACAGGCTTTTTTATTACACATGGCCTAAGGACAGCAGCAATCATAATTTCGAGATTGATTTTATCCTTTCAAGAGAAAGTAAGATCTGTCCTGTGGAAGTTAAATCGTCCGGGTATAAGACACATGCGTCTCTTGACGCATTCATAAAGAAGTTCTCGTCGAGAATAGCCCAGAGCTATCTGATCTATAACAAGGATTTGCGAAAAGATGGTGAGATACTTTTACTACCGACAGTCATGTCCATTTTCCTTTAACCCTCTATTTCCCGCCCTCGCGTCTGCGCCGAGAGCTTTAGAGGTTGTTTAATAATCATTGTTAATGACAGGGTGGTGTATTTTATGATTAAGGTGCTGTTTATGAGGAGGGAGTTATGCGGGCATAATGACCGACGAATAAACGCGCATTAACATAAAAGACACCATGATAAGGCAATTCTTAAATTTCTTAAGAATATTGTATTACTGATGCATCTTCTGATTTCAAAGGTTGTCCCGAGACTTTCGGGCGTCTTTATCCCTTCGTTTCAGTCACATAGCCTGCTATGCTCCTTCAACTCAGGAATAAATCAGCTCCAAAATTCTCGCCCCTGTCGTTAACAAGCATTATTAAACGACCTCTTAGTGGCGGATCTGACTTACGGGACGTTGTAGCCGGCCGCGCGGGCGGCCTCCTTCATCTCGTCGTCAGTAGGATAAGGAAGATAGTATCTGTCACGGCATGTCATTGTGTAGTTCACGCCGTATTGCGATGTCTTAAGTGTCGAGGTCACTTCCCAGGCATCCATATAGCTGCCGGTCTTGCCGAGGTGTGTCACGTCAACGGTGCCTGTAGGTTTGGCGGGAGGCTCGCTCACCACCATCAGTGTGCAGTTCTTGCCTAATCCTCCCTCCGCATATAGCTTGCCGAAGAGTCCGAATTCGAGACGTGCCGTGAGGAAGGGATATGTGAATCCCTCGTAGTCTGCTCCCTCTATCTTAAGTGCGCAGGTGGGATTCCAGCCGCCCAGCATCGACTTGAAGTTCTCGGGATCCTCGCCTGTGGCGAGCATCCGCTCCCTGAAATAGTCCGTGAGAACACTCAGGTCATTGGCGCTGTTGCCTTCCCACATAAAATAGCTGGCTTGCCTGTAGGTCGTCACATGAAGATTCCCGGAGGAGAGACCGCGCAACATCACGTAGGGATTCTCGCATCCGTAACTCCGGCTTCTATGATAAACTTCGTCGGTGAATTCGAACTCTTTCGAAGCGGAGAGGAGGTAGTTTTGGTTTTCTTCCGTGGGAAGGACGGACGAGCGGGAGGAGGAAAGATCTCTGACATAACCGTATGTGGGGTCGGATCCCATCCAGGTACACTGGAGCAGGTCGCCTATGGAGAGGGATCCCTCGTGTGTCTTGCTTTCCTCCAGCTTGTATCCGTCGGCATACTCGGCGGTGCCTGTCAGGTGGTAGACGATGAACAGGTCGGGATTGTCGGGTAAGGTGAGGAATCTGCATCCCATCTTATAGCGGCGATCCACCACGGGGCCGTGGATCGCTTCCTCTCCGGCGGCTTGCCGGAGCAGGGGAGCCTCGTCGCTGAGGATCATTACCGGAGCTACAGAGTCTTTACGCATATGAGCCGTTGCGTCTGTCGGACGTGCCTGTGCCGACGCGAGAAGGCCGGAAACGCAGATTGCGAGGAGAAGGGCTATGTTGTGTCTTGCTTGCATGGTTCCGCTTACTTATGGTTGATTTTGAAAGTTTCGGTTCCGGCCACCACGATGTAGAGTCCCGGCGCGAGGGTCACCGTTTCCTGACAGGATGCGTCGGCCTTGTAGAATGGACGCACGCCCGAGACGCTGTAGACGGCCACCGGTTTGCCCTCGGCGCCCTCTATCGTCAGCACGCCTCCGGCGCTTTTCACTGTGATCCGGGAAATCTCAGCCGCATCCACGGAGACTACAGGGAAGAACTCTTTCCATCCTCCTGCCTGGCGGTATTCGCCGTCGTCGCCCTTCACGTAGACCGTGCATTTGTCAGTCGGCACGTTGCGGAAAGTGTTCTCCTCGATGGAGGGAGGAGTGGATGTGGAGCAATATATCTCGCTGAGATTGCGGCAGTCGCTGAATGCGAAATTGGGAATGTGGGTGACGTTTGCGCCAATCTCCAGGCGGCGCAGTGTCTCGCAACGGAAGAATGTCGGCTCCGGGTCGGTAATGTCGCGATCCAGGGCAATCTCCTCTACCGGACAGGTGTCGAACGCTCCCGTGCCTATGAAGAGAGGGGTGTTGCTGTGGCTGAACTCCACGCGTCTGAGCGAGGTGCAGCCGTCGAAGGTTACGCTGTTGATGAAGTCCACTCCTCCGTCGACCGCGATGCTCTTTAGTCCGCTGCAATTGCGGAAGACAGCGGGTCCGAAACCTTCCTCCACTCCGCTGAGGGGGACAGCAGTGAGACCCGTGCAGCTCTCGAAGGAGCTGTCGCCTATCTCAAGCGCGTCCGCGCATTCTATCTTGACCGATGTCAGGGCGCGCGAATCCGCCAGGGCGCCGTTGCCGACCGAAAGGTAAGAACATTCCACGTCGATCTCCTTAAGGATGTTTTCCTTGCCTCTGAAAGGATAGATGACGTTGTCCTTTGTCGGGAGACAGGATCCGAGCCTGCCGGATAAGGTACATTCGCCTCCCCTCACGGTGATTTTCTCGGTCAGGTCGCGGCCGCCTCTCGATATGGCGTCGAGATCCACGAGGATTCTGTCGCCGTGGAACTCCAGCTCGCGTGCGGCGATGAGGTCGGGAAGCCACGGTCTGTTGACCACGATACGACGCGCTGGGTATATCTCTGCCCTCAGCGGGTCGGCCCCCGCATCTATGGTGATGAGATCCACCAGTCCGTCGTCGCCTCCTGCTTGGTCAAACAGAGTGGTTCCTATGGTTGCTATGCCCGCGGGCAGATTGATGCTTCTCAGGTCGCAGCCGCTGAAAGCGTTGTCCGCGAGTCTGCGCAGGCTGGAGGGCAAGATGATGTCGCGGAGATTCTTCTGATTCGAGAAAGCGCCGCCTCCTATTCTCTCAAGACCTTCGGGAAGAGTGATTTCAGCGAGGTTGCCGTCGCTGAAACACCCCGCGCCAATACGTTTGAGGGAGGCGGGAAGCTCGATGCGGGTGAACTGTCGTCCCGAGAATAGACCGTCCCCGAGTTCGGTCACATCGTATGTTTCGGTGGGAGTGGTGATGGTGGAGGGAATCTCCGGAGCTTCCGTGTCGCTTCCGAAGTAGTCCATTATGCACATGCCGTCGTATGTGGTACGGACCAGGAAAACGTTGTTCCCAAAATGTTGTGTGTCGCCGGCGCGCAGGAGGGTGTTCTCAAATGGATAGAAAGCATATGTGACCTCACTGTTGTCGCCGTCTGCCTCATATGAGGCGTCGGGGCGGCTGCTGTCGTTGAAATACCCGAGTCCGTCGCGTCCGGTTATCCGCAGACTGAATCGCTCCAGCGCCGGGAGTGTGAAAGTCTCGGTGGAGGATACCTGTTTTCCGTTGACATATACCTGCGGTTGGGGCGAGTCGTAGAATTTGAGATCGAGCGTGACGGTCTTGTCCGCGTTCATGTCCGTCTCGTGGAGTCGGCCGCAGCTGCTGGCATAACCCCACACAGAAGAGTAACGGTATGATTCGAGTGAACCCTCGGGGACAAAGATTTCGCTCACTCGGTTGGTGTAGTTGCCGGCGCCGTTGAGTGGTTCAGGGGCGGTTGCCGACTTCATAATGATGGTTCTGTAGCCGTAATAAATCGGGCAGGATGCCTTGAGGGTGGATGGGAGCGTGATGCACCCGCGAGTGGACAGATACTTTTCGTAGGCCACATAATCATTAGAGTAACTTTTCCAGAAATAGATCTGTTCCACTCCCTCCGTTACCGTTATGTCGGAGTTGGTCGCTGCGGCGTCCGACATATAATACAGGTTCTTTCCGTCGGCCGAGAGCATGAAGCCGTCCCGAATGCGGAACCAAGGGTTCTTCTCGCTTATCTCGATGGATTTAAGTCCTTTGTCCGCAAACTGCAGCAGGACGTAGGGATTGTAGGAGCCATCCACATTGGGCCCGAGCTCGCGGAAAGTCTCGGGAAGTATCATTTTCTCGCACTTTCCCTTGTATATTCGTCCGAAAAATAGAATCGGGCGTCCATACCCACCACCCGGTAAGTCTCGTCAGAAATGGTGACGTATGCCGGGACTCTCAGCACTCCGTCGGAAGGGCAGCCGCACATGCCGTCCAGCACGACAGTCTTTGAGCCGTCTGCGTCGTCATAATATTGCATGTATGTGAATATGTCGGCCTGGGCGAATCCGGCGACACTGTTCAGACAAAGTGCCGCTATGGCGGCGAGTCTGACAAGAAAGGATCGTTTCATAAATTAGTTTGCAAGGTTTAAGTAACTCTTAAAAATTAGTTAATGTTAAAATGGTTGATGTAACTCACATTTCTGACACATCCTTGCTCGTCTTTTTGGCGCTTTAGCCGTTGTCGCTCAGTCATGTAGCCCGCTACACTCCTTCGCTCCCCCGACTAAATCACTCAAAAATCCTTCGCAATTATGTATCATCTAATTTTTACGAGTTACTTAATTTGCAAAATTAATTAAAAAGTGTTTCACTAGCCCTCGCGAGTTGTTAACAAAGATTAAAACATGTTAACACGAATTGAAATTAGCTGCGGATCAATGGCTTGTTTGGCAGTGATTTTAGAATTGATTCGTCGCTCAGGGGAGGAGCGTGCGGTGGGAGGCGCGGAGGGTGGCGGCGCGGGCGAGGCGCATCTGCTCGCGGTCGGCGGCGGTGTAAAATGTCTCCGCGAATTTCTCAAAGATGTAGTCGGCGGCCTGATCGGAAGGATGCGTCATGTCGGCGGAATAAAAACGATAGTCGCGCAGGTCGTCCATAAGCAGTTCGTAGGCCGGGAAATAGACGCTTCCTTCAGGGTCGGCATCGACAAGTCGCTCCACGGCGAGATGAAGCGTGGCCTTGGAGAGTGTGTTTAGCCGTGGGGAAGGGTTGAGGTGGCGTACCGGACTGACTGTGTAGATCAGTTTTACTTCAGAATTGAGGGTGCGTATCTGCTTCGTGAGTGCGAGCCATTCTCCGGCTATCTCGTCGGGCGTGAGCATGGTGTGGGTGAATTCCCTGGTCGGAACCTTGTGGCAGTTGCCAACTGTTCCCTCGAAAGCAGATATGGCGGAAGGGATGTGGTGCCACACTTGTGCGGTGCCGAAAGTGAGGATCACGGCGCCGCAGCCCGCGAGCGAGCGCCGCAATGTGCCGACCGCAGCGTCGAAATTTCCTCGCGCCTCCTCCCGAGTCGGGGCGGAGAATATCTGCGGAAGTAGCCAGGAGCGCATGCGTCTGTCGTGTTCAAAGAGAGTGTCGGGCACCGATTCGGGATCGAGCGCCGCGCGGAACAGCGTGGCTATCGACTGCGGGTTATATTGCACGCCGCAGGGATTGACCGTGGCGATACATCCGTGCTGCATGAGGCGTGCTCCGATGTTGTCGGAGAAGCATGAGCCGACGAGCAGCAGATGCGAGGAAAGGTCGAGACGGAACGGCGCGGTTCCGGGTGCTATTTCGGTGCGGAATCTCATCGTCAGTACATGTCGTAGTCTATGGCTGTAACAAGGAACTCGGTGCGGCGGTTAATCTGGTCGGCGGCCTCCTGGTCCTCCTCGCTGAGGGTCAGGATGAATTCTTCGGTGAGCACGGTGCCTTCGGGGAACTGCGGATACTCCTTGTTGACGCGCTTTGTCACGGTCTTGGGGCGCGACTCGCCGTAGCCTGTCCAGGTGAGGCGTTCCTTGGGTATTCCGGCCGCCACGAGGTAGTCCACCACGCTCTTGGCACGGCGGTCGCTGAGATCGTTGTTGTAGGCGTCGGTACCCCAGCGGTCGGTGTGCGACGACATCTCGATGGCCACGTTGGGATTGTCGCGCAGCATCTGCGCCAGCTCGTCGAGCGCGGTCTTCGATTCGGGACGCAGCGTGGCCTTGTCGAAGTCATAGAAGATGTTTTCCACTACATTGGGCTTGCTGATGGAGGAGAGCACGAAGTCGACGCCATACTCGGCGTCCTCCTCCGCCGAGTCGCTCTCAAACTCCTGCTTCTGGTTGAGATAGCCCTTGGCTCCGGCCATCATCACATACTTCACCCCTCGGGAGAGCTTGAAACGGAACGATCCGTCGTCGCGTGCCACCTCCTTCTGGTTCGATCCGTCGTCGCCCACGATGCGGATGACGGCATTGGGGACAGGCTCGTCGTCGTGGTCCACGACCCATCCGCTGATGGAGATGTTGAGTTCCGGGAGCATGAAGGAATAGATGTGGTCGTAGCCCTTGCCGTCGTTGCGGTTGGAGCTGAAGAATCCCGACTCACCCTCTCCGAAGGTGATGCCGAAGTCGTCGGCCGAGGAGTTGACAGGCTTGCCCATATTCTCGACGCTCCAGCGGTCGCCCGTGGAGTTGAGGTGGGCCTTGAAGATGTCGAGGCCACCGAATCCGGGGTGTCCGTCGGAGGAGAAATAGAGGAGCGAGTCGGCGCGGCAGTAGGGGAACATCTCGTCGCCGGGAGTGTTGATCTGCGGTCCCATGTTTTCGAGCGATCCGACCTTGTCGAGGAGGTTGACGCGCCAGATGTCCTTGCCGCCGTAGCCGCCGGGCATGTCGGACGTGAAATAGAGCCATTTACCGTCGGGAGAGACGGCGGGATGTCCCACGGCAGAGATCGTGTCGGCGGTTATCTCATATTTCTGACCGGCGCTCCAGGAAGCCTCGCTGCGGTGCGAGGTGTAGATCTCCACCGAGGTGTTGGCCGCCGGGTCGATGCGTGCCTTGGAATAGTACATTGTCTGTCCGTCGGGAGTGAAGGAGACCACACCCTCGTCCATCTCGGTGTTAAGCTCACCCTCCACGGCCTCGGGACGTGTCCACTCGCCGCGCTCGTTTTTGCGCGAGACGAAGATGTCGGAGTTCTTGGTGCCTGTGATGCCGGATTTGGTGGTGCCGGTAGCCTTCTCGTTGGATGAGGTGAAATAGAGCTGGTCGAGCGAGCGGTCGAGATACATGGGCGCGAAGTCGGCGCGGCGCGAGTTGAAGAGCTTGGCCTCCTTCACGATATATCGGGTGTTGCGTCCTTCCTTGGCGCGGATCGCCTTCTCGCAGCCGGAAACTCCCTCCTTGGCCAGTTCGTCTTTCGGACGCCATTCGAGGAATGTGTTATAGGCGTCGATGGCCTGCTTGTATTTCCCTTCGGCCTGCAGCGAACGGCCGAGGTAGTAGTAAGCCATGGAGTCGGGATATTCGTAGCGGATGGCATTCTGGTATGCGGCCGAGGCGTTGGCGAAACGGTTGAGCTTGCGGTAGCATGTGGCGAGCTTATATGCCACCTCGCCGCGCAGCGGGCGTTCCTCGCGGCTTTTGAGCTTACTGTAGACTTTCTTGTATGTGTTGGAGGCATCGAAATATTCGCCGCGCTCCATCTGTTGGTCGGCGACCGTGATTTTCGGTGTCTTGCAGGCTGTGGGAAGGAGAAGCACCGGCGATAGCAGAAGCAATGCCGGAAGCATACGCACGAGAAGGCTCTTGCGCGCAGTGTTATGACGAGTCTTGGACATGTCTTAGAAACGCACTTAGGCTTTGAATTATTGCTGCAAAAGGGTGCGGAGACAGGAGCATAGGAGGAATTTTTTGCCGCAGCAAGGAAAGACAGGAGAACAGGAGGATTTTTTTGTCGCAGCCCAAAATTCTACTGTTCTACTGTCTACCCACACACCTCGGCGGTGGCTATCTCATCTTCGGACTTGACGTAAGCGTCGGTTGTCTACAAAATTCGTCGGTTTGTCGCTATTTTCCGCGCGCCGTGGTTTTGCGGACTACCTTTGTCGTAAAAACAAGGAATATGACGAAATATATGTTTACTCTCGCGATGCTTGCCGCCGGCGCACTCGATTCCGCCGCTCAGGAGCCTGCCGATACGGCGCGTGTCGAAGAACTCGATGAAGTGGTTGTCTCGGGTCAGGGTGCGCGTTCGAGAATCGACGACGTGCGGCTTGGCGCCGAGAAACTTGAACTCGGCAAGCTCAACAGTCTGCCGGCGCTTTTCGGAGAGCGCGACATTGTGAAATCGGTCAGCCTGATGCCGGGAGTGCACAGCGAGGGGGAGGGCGGAGGAGGCTTCGGGGTGCGCGGCGGCAACGCCTCGCAGAACCTGATGCTCCTTGACGGCATGGCGCTCTACAATCCCAGCCACGTCCTGGGCATCTTCTCTACGTTCAATTCCGACGCCCTGAGCCGCGCCACACTCTACAAAGGCCCTATCCCCGCGACCTACGGCGAGGCGATTTCGTCGGTGCTCGACGCCGGACTCTCGGTCGGAGACATGGAGCGCTACGGCGGAAGCGCCACCATCGGGCTTCTTGCCGCGAAGCTCTTTGTCGAAGGTCCGGTCGTGAAAGACAAGCTTTCGTTCGCCCTCTCGGCGCGGCGCTCGTATCTGGACATGTTTCTGAAGATGACCGACGACTACAAGGACACTCGCCTGAATTTCTATGACATAACGGAAAAGGTGCGCTACCGCCCGACCGCGTCCGACATCGTCGACCTCTCCTTTATCCTCACCCACGACAACATGGCGGTCAACGGCGTAATGGGGATGGACTGGGGCAACTGCGCCGCCTCGCTCAACTGGCTCCATACTCTCTGCTCCGGACCGCGATTCACGACCACTGCCTCCTACACTTTCTTTCGTCCCACGATGTGGATGTCGGTGATGGATACAGACCAGAGACTGCGTCAGCATATCCGCAACGCAAACATTACGGAGAAAATGGACTACGCCGTGGCGGACAACCACAATCTTCAGTTCGGCCTGCGGTCGGAATTCCTGCAGGTCATGTCGGGCGAGATGGTTATGAACGACTCGCGGCTGCGCGAGGTGCGCAACGGATGGCAGAACGTGGTCTGGACGAGTTATGAGGGTGTCTTCAACGACCGGTGGAGCACCGAGGCCGGAGTGCGCTTCTCCTTTTTCGAGGCGCTGAAACGTCACATCTACGACTGTGCGCCCGACGATGCGGAGCCTGAGTTAGGCAACAGACTGCACTTTGACACTGAATTCCGCTTGAGCCTCAAATACGCCTTCAACGACCGCCACAATGTCAAGTTCGGCATCGGCGACGTCACGCAGAACCTTCATGCCATCCGTTCGGGCAGCGTTAGTTTTCCGTTCGACCGCTATGCGCTGACCTCGGCCACGGTGGAGCCGGAGCGATCCTTACAGTTCGGTCTCGGCTACAGCGGAATGACCTCTTCGGGCGACTACGACTGGTCGGCGGAACTTTATCACCGCGAACTGAGGAATGTCTACGACTATCGCGACGGTGTCTCGATGTTTTCATCCATCAATCTCGAAAGCCTCATATTAGGGGGAAAAGGACGAAGCTACGGTCTGGAACTTATGGTGCGCAAAAACAGCGGCCGGATCACCGGATGGATCTCCTACACGCTCTCGAAGACGCAGACGAAGATTCCCGGAATCAACGACGGACGCTGGTATGACTCATCCAACGACCGCCGCCACGACTTCAATGTCGCCGCCATCTACAGCTTCAATCCGCGGTGGAGCATGTCGGCCTCGTGGGTATGCAGCTCCGGAACGCCTCTAACGGCTCCCGACGCGAAGTATCAGCTTGACGGACGCACGTGCTACTGCTATTCGCAGCGCAACGGCTACCGCACTCCCGCGACCCACCATCTTGACGTCTCGGCCACCTACAGAAAGTCCGGCAGACATTTCACGCAGGAGGTGACGGTCGGCTTATACAACCTTTACAATCACTATAATCCATACGTGATCTATTTTGAGGACGACGCCTCGAAGCCTTCCGGCACACGAGCGGTGCAACAGTCGCTCTACGGCATCATTCCCTCGGTTTCCTACACTCTGAAATTCTAAGCAACTACTATAGTTTATGAGAAAATATTTCAAAAACAGCGGCGTTTTCATTTTAGCGGCCTCGGTCGCGCTCTGCATGGCTTCCTGCGAGAAGGAACTCGATTTTGAATACCACGACATCGACCCTATCCCTGTGGTCGAGGCTTCCCTGACGGAGCATGGCGCGGAAGTGTCCCTGACCCGCAGCGTGGCGATGGATGAGCCGATGGACACTTTGTGCCTCACTGACGCCGAAGTGCGCCTCACCGACCTCACTTCCGGCGAGAGCCGCCTGCTGACAGCCGGAGAGGACGGCATTTTCCGCGACGCGACCCCCGGCGTCACTGGCCATGACTACTCCCTGAGTGTCAGCATGGACGGCAAGGTCTACGAGTCCTCCGCACGGATGCTTGCCGCCTGCGAAATCACCGGCGTCGGCTTCCGCTGGATGAAGATGCCGGGCGACGACATGGCGATCCTGCAGGTACATTTCACCGACTCGCCGCAGAGTGCCGACTACTATTGGGTGCGCGTCTACCGCAACGGCGAGTTCTACGCCTGGGACGTCATCACTGACCACGGCGCCGTCGGCGGAGTGATTGAGGAGAATATCACCACCACCCACCGCGACCCTTCGCAGGAGGACGACGAGAAGTCGCTTCTATTCGACGGCGACGAGGTGAGGGTGAGTGTCACTCCGGTGGACCGCCGCATGTTTGACTATCTGATCGCGTTGCTCAACGACAGCGACGGTCCCGCGCTCTTCGACGGAGGGTTATGTCTCGGCTATTTCCTCGCCTCATCGGCAGATGCCCGTTCGGTTGTCTTCCGCCCTGACAATATGGAATATGCGAAATAAGATATTGACATACACCGCATTCGCACTCTTTTCGATGATGCTTTCATTGGGTGCGGTCAATGTGGCCTTTGCCGATGTGTCGGCCTCCGCAGGGCCTCAGGTGTTGCTCTGGGCCATCGTTCCCGGGGTGCTGATACTTACCCTTGCGTTGGTCAATTACCATATCCTTGTGCCGCGCTATTTCCTTCGTCAGCGCTATGCGGTCTATGCCGCGTGGTGTGTGATGCTTTCCCTCGCCGTGCCGCTTCTCGGCGTAGTGCTGGAAGCCGCGGTCAGAGACTTCCTCGGAGCGACGCACAGAATTCACGACTATCTCTCCCCCTGGATCTTGCTTGACTCCCTTTCGACCGCATCGCTCCTCTGTGTCATCATGGCCGGAATGGGCATGGCTCAGGTCTACCGCCGCTGGCGCCGTCAGACGCGCCTCTGCGACGAGGCCGCGCGCCGCTATGCCGACGCCATCAGACTCTACAAGTCGCGTCTCCGGCCCTCCGAGATACTTGCCTCGCTGCGTCGTATCGGCGCGGAAGCCACGGCAGACCCTGACGCTGCGAACCGCACCCTGCGCACCCTCTCCGAACGTCTGCGCCACGAGCTGTACGACATCCCGCGCATGAACTTTCCCTCGCCCGGAAAACCGGCGTTCAGCCGACTGGAGGAGTTTGTCTCGGCAAAGCGCTACACACTCTTGCGCGACATCTCGCTGAAACTTCTCATCGCCTGCGTCTCCGTCACGGCGTTTTTCGAGGCTCCCGACCGCCCCGATTTCTCGCTCTCCGGGTTCGTGGCGTTTGTTGGGATGTTCGTCATCATCTCCCTGCTGACCTACGGCAACAAATCGCTATGCAAGCATTTCCTCAACAAGGGACGCATACGCCTCTATCTCACCGCCGCCTTCGGTCTCCTCGTGGCAATCACCGCTGTCGCAATCCTCTTCCAGATTCTTAGCTACAATCCTACGCTCCACAACGGCTCCCTTCCGCCGCTCTATTCCGTTATCGGCACCTTCAGTTCTTTCTGCACTATACTACTCTACTTCGGCGGCATCACGGCGCTGATTCTCCTCCACAACTGGCTGCGCACGGTGCGGCGTGTCGCCTCGCTGCAGTCCGAGACCGCGAAAGCCGAGCTGACCTTCCTGCAATCGCAGATCAATCCGCATTTCCTCTTCAATGTGCTCAATAATGTCGGCATACTAATCTACGAAGAACCCGAGGCGTCGGTGGAGATGATTGCACAGTTACGGCAGATGTTTGAATATCAGGAACGTATCGCCGATAAGGAAAGGGTGGAGGTGGCCGACGAGGTTGAGTTCATGCGCAACTATCTCCTTCTTGAACAGTCGCGAAAGTCCGGATTCGAATTCTCGATAGATGTGGCCGACGACTGCCTCCACGCCGAGATACCCTCGCTGCTGCTGATTCCTTTCGTGGAGAATGCAGCCAAGCACTCCACCGGACACCGCGACATCCGTATCTGTCTCCGTCGCACCGGAAAATGCCAGACCTTCATCGTCAGCAATATCTGCGGGTCTGAACGGCATGAATCCGACTCCGGAGGTCTCGGAATAGCCAACACCCGCCGCCGCCTCGGCCTCATCTACGGCGACGATTACGCTCTCTCCGCACGCCGTGAATATGACCTTTATATAAAGTAACCCTCACGATTCCATTATGAAATGCCTTATTGTCGATGACGAACCCATCGCACGCCTCGGAATGAAGCGCCTTGTCGGACGTCACGCCGACCTTGAGATCGCAGCAATGCTCTCCTCTGCGGAAGAAGCCGCCGAATTTCTGACGAACAATACCGTAGATCTTATCTTCCTCGACATCAGGATGCAGGGGATGACCGGAATGGAATTTGCCGCACACATCCCTGACACCGCGATGGTCATTTTCACCACCGCATACTCCGAATATGCCCTCGAAAGCTACGAGGTCGACGCCCTCGACGACCTTGTCAAGCCGATCGACCCCGAACGCTTTGACCGCGCCGTGGAGAAGGCAAGAAGCTACAGGAAGATGTCTGCCGTCGAGGAGGAAGTGCTTCCTCCCGCAGCCGTCACGCCGGAACATATCGTCGTCAAGGCCGACCGTCGGTTCATGCGGCTGCGCACCTCCGACATACTCTATGTCGAGGGCTTGAAAGACTACGTCATACTGCATCTTGATGGGAGGAAGATCGTGACACGCATCACCATCAAGGGGATTGAGGAACAGCTTCCGGCGGCGAAATTCGTGCGCATCAACAAATCCTACATTGTCAACCTCGACGCCATCGACTCCTTCGACAGCAACGACGTCTATATCGGCACACAGGAAATCGCCATCGGCGCCACCTATCGCTCCCGCCTCCTCACCCGCCTCCTCCCGCCCACCTAACCCTCCTGTTTAGTTAGGCTGTCATCGGTTATTTGATCGTGAAACTAATTTTTGATGTTTTCTTTTGGATATGTCACAAAAATACCGTAATTTTGTGACGTCTCTAAATTGTAAAAAAACGATGTATGCTGCTGAAAATACGGTGCGTAAGAGGATATTGAACCTTGAGCGAGGATCAATTTTCTTTCCTTCGGATTTTAATGACATTGCCTCTGACACGGCAATTCGTCAGACGCTAAGTCGTATGGTAAAACGCGGAGAGATCATCAGGGTTAGTCGCGGCATATATTGTTATCCGCGTTCTAATCCTGCGCTGGGACTTGATGTCATTCCGCCCTCCGCAGAGGACATTGCACAAAGAATTGCCGAGAGAGACAAAGTGAAAATAATTCCCACCGGAGATCAGGCTCTCAATCAGCTCGGACTGTCCACGCAAGTCCCCGGAAATGCTGTGTATATAACTAATGGAGCAAGAAAAAAGATAAGTCTTGGCAACGGTCGCAGCATAGTGTTTAGAGAGAGCAATGAGTTTCGGCTGTTTGATTTCAAGTCAAATGTTATGATGCTTGTTGTCTCTGCAATGCGAAGCATTGGAGAAGGCAAAATTGCTGATGAAATTTTAAGTGTCATAAGAAAGATTGTCGGAAACGTTTCGCCGGAAATATATAAGCATGACATAAGGCTTGCGCCTGTATGGGTTAGGAAAAAAATAGAGAAATAATATGATTTTTACTGATCTGACAGATGATGACCGTCGGGATATTATAGACTACGTAAGCGACAGAACCGGCTTCCTTGGCAATGTTGTTGAAAAAGATTGGTGGGTCACGTCTGTCCTTCGGGCAATATTCTCTTTGCCATACGCCGACCACATTTCATTCAAGGGAGGCACAAATCTGAGCAAATGCTGGGGACTGATTCAACGTATAATACTCCCCGATTTTCAGACAGTCACAAAGATGGTGGCATGAGGAAAAAT
>CABUIO010000007.1 GCA_902491625.1 uncultured Porphyromonadaceae bacterium
TTAATCATAAAATACACCACCCTGTCATTAACAATGATTATTAAACAACCTCTAAAATACCTCTATTTGCGGAGGCGGTCGGGATTCTGGCGCAGGAACTCCGCCCAGGAAGAGACGCCGCGGGCGATCTGCGGCTTGCCGCTCTCGTAGAAGTGCGTGAGCGCAACGGCAAGAGCGTCGGAGGCATCGAGCACGGAGGGCATTTTGTCGTCGGGAATATGGAGGATATGCTGCAACATGTTTGCAACCTGCTCCTTGGATGCCTGACCGTTGCCCGTCACGGACTGCTTGATGCTCAACGGCGCGTACTCCTTGATCGGAATGTCGCGCGCGAGCGCGGCAGCCATGGCTACGCCCTGCGCACGTCCGAGCTTGAGCATGGACTGCACGTTCTTGCCGAAGAAGGGTGCTTCGATGGCGAGTTCATCGGGGAGATATTGCGTGACGAGCTGCGTGACTCGCTCGAAGATGCGCCGCAGACGGAGATAATGGTCGTCAAAGCGGTTGAGTTGCAGCACGCCCATGACGATGACCGAAGGTTTTTTGCCGTTGACGCCGAGCATTGCATAGCCCATGACGTTGGTGCCGGGATCGATGCCCATTATGATGCGTTCGTAGTCTTTCAGTTCCATGATGATGATTCGATTTACTTAAGCGTCATAGCCACGCGTTGACGCGTTCCCTGATGGCGGCAGACTCGCTGAGCATCTCCACAAATTTCTTCATGGAGCGTTTGCGGTAGCTGTTGCGCAGTGTGTGGACGCATCCGGCCATGTCGTTGCCTCCGAAATCAAGGCGAACGGCCTTGACTCCGCTGAAATTGTGGGTGGTGGCTTCGGCGAGCACACTGGCGAGGTTGCCGCCTTTCACGAGCTTGAGCAGGATGTTGACCTCGTTAAGCTCAAGACGCACTCGCAGATCGGACACACGCCCCGGGAAGATGGAGTCGAAATAGTTGCGGGCCTGAAGTCCGACTGTCGGGAGCGCGAGATCGTAGCGTGAGAGTTCCTCGATCGTGACGCTATGGCGCGAGGCAAGCGGATGCCCCTCACCGACGATGGCGGCGAGATAGTTCTGAAAAAGCACATGCGACTCCACGCCCTCGACCTCCTGACGGCCGCGGAAGGCAAGCAGGAAGTCGATCTCCTGCCCGCGCAACATTCCGAGCAGTTCCGCCACAGGCTTGTAGTAGATGTTGAGCTTCACTCCGGGATAAAGCTTCATGAAATCGAGTACGGTCTCGGTGAGTATAGGGCTGAAGGAATATGTCACGCCGATGTTGAGCGTGCCGGTGAGAAGCTTGTCGAGGTCGGTCATGCGGTCAAGGCAGAGTTGAGCGTCGCTCAGGGTCTTTCTGGCGAACGGCAGCAGCTCGGAGCCGGCCTCGGTGAGGCTGACGCTGTGGCTGTTGCGGCGGAAAAGTTGTGAGCCGATCTCCTGTTCGAGCTGTTTGATCTGCTGCGAAAGTGTGCTCTGGGTTATGAAAAGGTTGCGCGACGCTTCGGAGAAATTGAGCGTCGTGGCTACCTGAACGAAATATCTCAGCTGTCGTAGTTCCATAAAAACACCTCTTAATATAGAGAACGCCGTGTTGCCTGAAATGATATGTGCTTCATCAGGAAAATCGGCAGAGTGGCCCCTACCACCATGCCAAGCAGGATGAAGAGGCATGTGATTCCGTTGCTTGCGAAAAGGTAGAAATAATGGTTGAACTCCCCTTCGCTACCCCGATACATGCACATCACCAGACCGCCGAAAGTCTTGTAGGCGTAGATGCCCGGAATCATCGGCAGCAACGAGGGGAAAAGGCATGTCTCGGCCGGAACGGAGGCAACGGGGGAGAGCAGCACGGCGAGCACGCCGACAATGAGCGCGGCAACGGTGCTCGCAATCACGATGTGGCACTCCAGACCTGCGGTGTTCATCAGCAGGAAACGCGAGATATGTCCTGCGGCGGCAATCGCGGCACAATACAGATATGCACGGCGCGGAGGATTGCTGATAGCGGCAAAACCTATAGCAGCTATCGCCGCAAACAATCCGTCTTGTAAAATCTCAGCTATCATAGTCTCAAAACATTCCCATATTCATAAGAAAAAGCCCGCAGCACAGTCCGACGGAGAGGCAGCAGGTCAGTATCACGGCCTGCGCGAAGCGGCAGTAGCAACAGATATAGTTGCCCGACAGAAGGTCGCTGAAGGAGTTGAGGAAAGGGATGCCGGGCACAAGATAAAGCACGCTTGTGGCGACGGCGATCTCCGGGGTGTCGCCGATGTGGAAAAGGGCTGCTCCGGCGGCAAGCACCGACGAGATGAACGCGCAGAGAATCACCACAAGCCTGATGTCGATCTTCCTGCCGCACAGCAACTGCCTGACACAGAATCCCGCAAGCGTAGAGAGAAACACCACGCCGACGGCATACATGTCGCCGTTGAACAGACGACAGAACGCTCCGTTGGCACATGAGGCGGCAAAAAGCACCCACAGTGGCGGCGCCACGGGGGTGCGCAGTATTTCCGCATACCGTTCCCTGACACCCTTAAAATCGACTTCACCGTCGGCAAATGCCCAGCTCAGTCGGCTCAACCGCGTGTTGACATCGAAACTGATCGGACCATGAGCCGTGTCACACATATATGTGTAGCTATCGGCACATCCGTGGCGACTCACAGTGAGATGAATATGGCGCGGAAGCACCGTCATCACGGCCTTGCATCCGAGCGCCGTGGCCATGCGCCCGACGTTGCGCTCCACACGTATGCACGTGGCGCCGCTGCCGAGGAGAGTCGAGGCGTATTCGCAGAGGAACACACAGATATCCTTTGCCGACACACCGTCGGCATCAACACATTTACTCTCCACAGACGGAGACTGCGTCTGGGTCTCTTCAGAACTCCTCATAATCTATTGATTCGTCGCCCGGAACGAAAAACTCCTCACTCTCGCTGCCGAAACTGAGAAACTTCGTTCTGTGCGTGGCTCCATGTCTTCTCTTGCCAAAAGTTGTCGCGATAATAAGCAGGATGACCGCTGTAAGGATCACAAACCAGATGATCAAAGGTAGATTTGTCTGTAACATGTTCGGATTGCTTTGAAATTTTCTGCAAAGTAAACAATCCTGACACTCTCAAAAACAATGTTTTCTACAATTTGATTCGATAGCGGTGATAGATCGGTACGGGCGGCATCACGGCCGGTGGAGGAACATCTACAGCACCTCAAGAAGCGTGTCGAAATGGAGAACTTCTTCGCCAAAACGTGCCGAAAGACTTTCAAACGCCTGATGGAGCGCACCGGCACACCAGCCGTCGAGCGCCGTCTTGTCTGCGGCGGAGAACTGCATGCCGATACTGACAGCCTGTTCCTCACCCTCCATCATGCCCATAGCCTGATTGTTAACCACGCGGGTCAGATGCAGGAGCTCGACGCCGGCGCCCGAAAGAGCAGTCTCAAGAAACTCTCCGCGAAGAAACGACAAAAGCGTTTCCAGACGTTCCTTACCCACAAAAAAAGTGATATTGTAGATGTAGTCCATACGAAAAAATGAACTTTGAAGTGTGACAATATAAAAAAGCGGCCTGAAAAAGCCGCTTATAGAGGAGCCTCTTGTCGGATTCGAACCAACGACCCCGAGATTACAAATCACGTGCTCTGGCCAACTGAGCTAAAGAGGCAAAAAAGGGTAAGCTTACTACATCGCACCGCTCAACCCCCGACCCTTGCTTCGGTCAAGACCTGGGGGATTAAGGGGGAGCAAGTCGTGTAGGACTTACCCGACTGCAAAGGTACAACATTTTTTCAATCCCGCAAAATAAAATTTTGCAGCTTCACTCCGCCTCGTCCCTATCCTCCTGAAAACAAATCATTTGAAATAATCTTTTCCGCAAACAATCAGGAACAGACTTTCGAACAATCATGAACAATAACGAACAATTTTACAGATTCGCAGAACGCCGATATTGTAATTAAACAGTTGAGGAGCGGGCGTAAATGAGCGGAACTGCCGGAAAAGAGCTCACACACTACTGAGTGCCGGAGATGACAAAGCAACCACTGACGCGGTTTCCCACACAACGCTACTAATCGTTTGCTTCCATTTGCTTCAGGAAGTGGTAATAATAGGTTGTGTGTCGGGATTTTTTTGTAATTTTACGTGCTATAGTGCTTCGGGTGATGATGCCGACGTTTGCGCATCGACCTGAGAAACTGTGCTATAGCGCAATTTTTATGGATCGGATTGAGCAACATATTATCAGGGTGGGGAGCAATCTTCGCGAGGCTCTCACACGTATGAATTCCCTGAGGGGCGGCTCTATGACGCTTTTTGTGGCGAATAATGACGGAAAAATCGAGGGTACGCTGACCGACGGCGACATCCGCCGCGGCCTACTTGCCGGTGCGTCGCTGGCTACGGATGTCGGCGAAGTCATGCACCGTGAGTTTCTTTTTCTCGGAGAAGGGGAGGACTCGCTTGTTGTCACGGATCGGGCGCGGCGTCGCGGTGTCTCGCTGTTGCCGCGTCTTGATGCCGAGGGGCGTCTCGCTGGTATCGCGGATCTGCGTTCGATGCGTTCGGTGCTTCCGCTCGACGCCGTTCTTATGGCCGGAGGAAAAGGGATGAGGCTGCGTCCGTTAACGCTCACGACGCCCAAGCCTCTGCTCCCTGTCGGAGGCAAGCCGATCATCGACCATAACGTGGATCTTCTTCGCCGCTTCGGCATCGACAATATTTTCGCGACTGTCAACTATCTGCACGAGATGATCGAGGAGCATTTCTCAATGTCCGGGGGGGATGGTGTGCAGCCGGTGAGGTGTGTGCCGGAGCCTTGTGCGTTAGGCACATTCGGTTCCCTTACACTTGTCGAGGGGTTGCGCCACGACAATCTCGTGGTGATGAACGCCGATCTTTTCACTGACATAGACTTCGAGGCGATGTACCGCCGCCATACGGAGAGCAGAGCGTCTCTGACCATTGCTGCCGTGCCATATACAGTCTCGGTGCCGTACGCTATCCTGCACACCGCCGGAGCGGACAGTATAGACGCCATTGAGGAGAAGCCGACCTACAACTATTTTGCCAATGCAGGTGTTTATATAATGCGTCGGGAGATGATCGGCAGCATGAAGAAGGCTGAGCGTCTCGACGCTCCCGACTTCATAGAGCTGCTTCTGCGGCGCGGCGATAAGGTGGCATATTTCCCGATCGAGGGTATGTGGACCGACATTGGGTCGCCTGACGACTACCGCTGTGTCTGCGAGCTGCTTGCGCGAAAGTCATAAAAATATAAAGTAACTCTTAAAAATCAGTTAATGTTAAAACCAATCATGTAACTCACATTTCTGACACATCCTTGCTCGCCTTTTTGGCGCTTTAGCCGTTCTCGCTCAGTCATGTAGCCCGCTACACTCCTTCGCTCACCCGACTAAATCACTCAAAAATTCTTCGCAATTATGTATCATCTAATTTTTGCGAGTTACTTAACCCGGATACATCCATGGCAGACTCCAACTTCATCGACTATGTTAAGATAATGTGCCGCTCAGGCAAGGGCGGTGCAGGCTCGCGCCATTTCCATCGAGCCAAATACGTGCCCAAGGGAGGTCCCGACGGTGGCGACGGCGGTCGCGGCGGACACATCATCCTGCGCGGCAACAGCCATCTGTGGACCCTTTTGCCGCTTCGCTATCAGCGACATATCTTCGCCGGCAACGGCGAGTCGGGCGGTGCCGGCCGTTCGCATGGCAAGGACGGCGAGGACAAGATCATAGAGGTGCCTGTAGGCACGGCTGTGTTTGATGCCGAGACCGGCGAGTTTCTGTGTGAGGTTACTGCGGACGGTCAGGAGATCAAGCTCCTTAGGGGTGGCAAGGGCGGTCTGGGTAACTGGCATTTCGCCACTGCCACCAACCGCACGCCGCGCTATGCGCAGCCCGGACAGCCGGCTATAGAGAAAACCGTGATACTTGAGCTCAAACTTCTTGGCGACGTCGGCCTTGTGGGATTTCCGAATGCCGGAAAATCCACACTCCTTTCGTCTCTCTCGGCTGCACGCCCGAAGATCGCTGACTATCCCTTCACGACCATGGAGCCGAGCCTCGGCATCGTGCAGTATCGCGGCGACAAATCGTTTGTCATGGCCGACATTCCCGGCATCATCGAGGGGGCGAGCGAGGGCAAAGGTCTCGGACTGCGTTTCCTGCGTCACATCGAGCGCAACGCCGTGCTCCTTTTCCTCGTGCCGGCCGATTCTCCCGACATCAGACACGACTACGAAGTGCTGCTCAACGAGGTGCGCACGTTCAATCCAGACCTTGCCGACAAATGCCGTGTGCTGGCTGTTTCGAAAAGCGACATGCTCGACGACGAGCTGCGCGATGCCATAGCCTCGGAATTGCCCGACGACCTGCCGACACTTTTCATATCGTCCGTGACAGGCCAGGGACTGCAGGAGCTGAAGGACATACTCTGGAGGCTTATCAACAGCGAGGAGAACAAGGTCACGACCCTCACGCACCGCAATCTCGACATACGCCATCGTGTGCCGGAAGAGGATACCTTCATCTTCGAGCAGGAGGAGACTCCCGACGACGAAGATGCCATGGAAGAGGAAATGACGGACGAGGAATGGAACGATATGTTCTGGGACGAGGAATCGTCGGTTAATGAGAATGAAAGATGAAAATCTCGCAGATCGAGCCTATAAGATTCACACCTTTCCTGAACACGGATCCGCGTGCCGTGGCCGGAACCACCTACATCCCGGCGGATCTTATGCGTCGCGACGACTCCACGCGTCTGGGTCCGATGGCCGAGTATCCGATCGTGCTTCCCGACCAGACTCACGGCACAAAGGTCGGCTGGGTAGATGATGAAAGCCTTGCGGATGTTTCGTCCGGAATGTCGCTCAACGAGACGCGGCGACTTTTTCCGGGTACCGACGCCCTTCTGACACGAATGCGTGGCGTCGCTATCGGTGTCCGTACCGCAGACTGTCTGCCGATACTCATGTATGCCCGCGACATTCAGGCTGTCGGAGCCGTACACGCCGGATGGCGAGGCACACTTGACGGCATAGCGAGAAACGCCGTTGCAGCTTTGGAGGAGGCCGGCGCGAGACCTGAAAACATATTCGTGAGATTCGCTCCCGCGATCTGCGGCCTGTGCTACGAAGTGGATGATGATCTCGCCGGCATGTTTGCGAACGCCGGACTTGAGGCGTGTATCTCCAATGCGCCAAAAGCCGATCCCCTCACGATGGAAGGAATGGATCAGGCAAAGCCACACATCAATCTCGTAAAGGCCAACAGAACCATACTCTCCGAGATGGGGATTCCGGCCGTCAATTTCTATCAGTCGGATCTCTGCACACGCCATACGTCGCTGACTATAGCCGGGGTGAAGGGCGGTTCGACACATTATCCATATTACAGCTGGAGGCGTGTGCCCGGAACGACACGCCGTAACACCTCCTTCGTGCTTCTTCTGCCTAAATAGCCATGCTGAAATTCTACTCATGCGAAACCGGCGGCCTTGTCGAAAAGGATGAATGGATGCCTCACTACTGGATAAATGTGGAGGCTCCGGACGATCAGAACAAGGCGTTTCTGCGTGAGTCGCTGTGTGTTCCGGAATCGTTTCTGGATTATGTTCAGGATATCGACGAACGTCCCCGCTTCGAACATGAGGACGGCTGGCTGCTGACAATCGTGCGCATACCGCTCCGAGACAAGAACGATCCGTTGAGTTTCGCCACCGTACCGTTAGGCATAATGACGAAAGACGACATCATCATCACCGTATGCATGGATCAGACAGAGATGATCCCGGACTTTATCAACCACTGCAACAAGCGGCACATAGACATCGACAATCAGCCTGACTTCGTGCTGCGCATCATCTACTCCTCCACGTTCTGGTTTCTCAGGTATCTTGAGATCATCAACGACACGGAGACCGACTTCACGCGCCAGCTTGAGAAGAGCGTGCGCAACGAAATGCTGCTCAACATGATGCGTCTGCAGAAGTCGCTTGTCTATTTCAACACGTCGCTGCAGGGGAACAGTATGCTCGTCGAACGCCTTAACAAGGTCTATGCCGACGACTGCGACGCCGATCTTCTTGAGGATGTCGAGATCGAGCTGCGTCAGGCGTGCAACACCGTGGCCATCTACACCGAGATACTCAGTAACAGCATGGACACTTTCGCATCAGTAATCAGCAACAACGTCAACGACATAATGAAAAAGATGACGAGTATCTCCATCATCCTCATGATACCGACTCTTGTGGCGAGTTTCTATGGCATGAATGTCGCCGTATGGCACGGTACATCCGCCGGAGCCTTCTGGGTCATCGTGCTCGCCTCGATGTCCGTCTCCGCCCTCATCTGGTACTGGCTCCGCCGCGTCCGCTGGCTCTGACCGCGCTGATTTTGCTATTTCTCTGCAGGAAATAATTGAAAATAAGGAGGAAAAATTTGCGGGAACGGACAGAAAATGCTATCTTTGCACCGCAAAATTAGGCCGCCAAGGCATTTATAAGTGATGCTTTAAGAGTATCCGCCCAACGGTAAAACTTGATAATCAAATTATTAGATGTACGCTATCGTAGAAATCAAAGGACAGCAGTTCAAAGCCGAAGAGGGTAAATATCTGTATGTCCACCACCTCGGCGATGTGAAAGCCGGCGACGCTGTTGAGTTTGAGAAAGTGTTGCTGCTTGATGTCGACGGTGATGTCAAGGTGGGCGCTCCCACAGTCGAAGGTTCCAAAGTGGCCTGCGAGGTTGTCGAGCCGCTCGTGAAAGGAGACAAAGTGATCGTATTCAAGAAAAAACGTCGCAAAGGCTACCGTCGTAAAAACGGCCACCGCCAGCAGTTCTCCAAAGTGATAATCAAAACTATAGTAAAAGCTTAATCCTCTATTCAGAAATGGCTCATAAAAAAGGTGTCGGTAGTTCGAAGAACGGCCGTGAATCAGAAAGCAAACGATTAGGTGTCAAGATATTCGGCGGCAGCAACTGCAAGGCCGGCAATATCATCAAGCGTCAGCGTGGCACACAGCATCATCCCGGTCTGAATGTGGGTATGGGCAAGGATCACACTCTCTTCGCTCTTATCGACGGTGTGGTGATGTTTACCACCGGCAAGGAAGGCCGCAGATATATCAACGTGCAGCCCCATCCCGCCAAATAACAATACACATCAGTTGAAAACCTGATGAAAAGCAGGGACGGTGCCTTTAAGGGCGTCGTCCCTGTTGTTTGTGAGGGATTGCTTTTGAGGCGGATTCCGAACAAGGGGGACATTGAGGAATCATTTTTTTCGGACGGATACGAAAAGGCCTTTCGTTGACGTGACGGCAGTATCACGACAAAGCAACCGTAAACTGTTGTATGTAGAGCTGGAATCAAAAGCGGTGGAGAAGTAAGGACAGGCCGGAGGTCTGTCTGTGTTGCTAACCGCGGCCTTCAGGCCGTGGACAGGCTGCCATATAGCATAACGCGTCGCGGAGCGATGCGTGTGTGGTGATGTCGATACCGTACGACGTCGCTCCGCGACTGATTTTCCGGTGTGATCTCCTTCCACGGCCTGAAGGCCGCGGTTGGCAAAACGGCCGAACCTCCGGTCCGGCGCTTTTGACACAGCCTCCTATCAATAAAGCAACCGCTTGCGCGGTTTTTCACTCGCGTCGTTTTTTGTGAACATGAGAATACTTGTGCTGTCGCTCGACCTCTCCGAGGCCGTTTATCGTATACTGTGCTATCACCGCGTCTGCCTACGCTTGGAGGCGAGTATCTCGTGTGACGGAGAGACACCCACCCTAACGTAGGGCTGGACCATGGTCCAGCCGCCGTTGCCTATGGCCATGTGTCTTAGTGTTATATATGTGTGGCGAGATACGTGCAGTAGGGCGATATGTGGTGTGGCGGCTGCACCATGGTGCAGCCCTACGCTCGGATGGAGTCATTTTTGATCGTGGACATTTCCATGCTCGGATGGAGTCATTTTGGATCGGGGACTTTCCCTCTACGCTGTTAGGGATTTGTCAAACATAATCCTTGGGGTTGGTCAGGGTTCGGGGGTGGGGGAAGGGGTGGTCTCTTTGTGGAGGGGAAGGGTGTAGATGACGGAGAAGGTGAAGCCGAAGTGGGTGGTGCGCGGACCGTAGCCGGGAATGTACCATGGGGTGAATTCGCCGCCGAAGGGGGATGCCTGCGTGGGGGCGGTTTTGGTGGCTTTGTTGCTGAGGATGAAGCGGTAGCGTGCTGTCCAGCCCATGGATAGGTTGCGCCAGAGGTTTACTTTGAGGCCAAGAAGTGCTTCGCCGTAGAGCGCGGTGCTGTTGAGCGATTTGAAGTCGAGTTTCTGAGTCTCGTCCCAATAGTCGCTGTTGACCGTGACGTCTTCAAGCGAGTAGTGGAAGGAGGATAATCCCAGGCGTAGTCCTCCGAGGAGCTGATAGCGCGGGTTGCTTTTGTAGAGGAAATTGTAGTCGGCGCCGATTTTGGCGTAGAAAGCCGGTGAGCCTTTGTAGGTGTAGTTGTTGCCGTCGGGCTGCTTGCTTGCCGCTCCGATGCCGAGTTCCACGGTGGGGAAAAGCCAGTTCCATAGTCCGATGTTTGCCCAGATGTCGGCGCCGCCGTAATGACTGCCTGCGATGGCGAGAATGCCGTCGAAGAAATTGATTCCGACATTAATCTCCGAAAATTTGGGATATACAGGACCGGGAGAGACTTTTTTTGCGTCGACAGTGTCAAGTGTGGCAAGGAAAAGGACCGGCTCGTCGAGAGGTTTGCCGTGTTTGTCGTAATAGTGGAGCGTTGGCGTGGGCGGCTTTTTGTCGTCGGTCTCGACAGGTGTGACCTTGCGTTGTGCCGCGACAGAAAAGCATGTGCAGAGGATGATCGATATGAAAAGGATGTGTCGAAGCATGTCTCTTATTGTTCTTGGGTTCGGAAGTATATCCGAAGGTTGGCTTTGGGGAGGTTGTCGATGTATCCCTGCGGGCAGACAACCGAGTCGATGAGAAATGATGTGTGGGAGATTTTCACGTCGTCGAATCGATAGAAGACACCGCATGCCTGCGATTCAAAGACGGGGACATTGCGGTAGGTGAAGGAAATAGTGTCGTCAGGTGCGGAGGGTAGAATGCGACGTATTGCGTCGTATCGGATGACGAACGATGTCTTCTCCTCGTCGATGCGGAAGGGGAAGTAGATCTGCGAGACGTTGCGTGCGGTGTCAAGAATCATTGAGTCGCGGGGCACACCGACTCCCCAGACCGAAATGCTGTCGATGGTGATTGCCTGAGGAGCTTCCGATGATGAGTAGAGGTCGGCAAGGGGTAGCGAATTGCGGTTGTCGTAGCATTCGTCGGTGCCGCAGGATGCTGCGACTGCTCCGAGGATCGCCGCTGTCAGCGCTACGGCCGGAAGATGCCTGAGTCCGGTGAGATGTCTGCGTCGTGTCATATCTCCTCCTTGATGCCGTAGACATTGCGCTCCGCGGCGTTGCGTGCGATGAGTTCGCCCATGAATCCGGTGAGGAAAAATTGCGTGCCGAGCACCATTGCCGTCAGGGCGAGATAGAAATAGATCGAGTTGGTGACGTAGAAATGGAACGAGTCGCAGACAAGCGCCACCATCTTGAGGATCAGGATGATGAAAACGGCCAGAAAACCGAGAAGGAACATCAGCGAGCCCATGAGGCCGAAGATGTGCATCGGTTTTACACCGAATTTGCTCTGGAACCATAGCGTGCCGAGGTCGAGGTATCCGTTGACGAAACGGTCGAGGCCGAATTTGGTCTTGCCGTATTTGCGTGCCTGATGGTGGACGACCTTCTCGCCGATACGTCTGTAGCCTGCGTTCTTGGCAAGGTAGGGAATGTAGCGGTGCATGTCGCCATAGACCTCGATATGCTTGACGACCTCATTGCGGTAAGCCTTGAGCCCGCAGTTGAAATCGTGTAGGTTGCCGATGCCGCTGACCTTGCGGGCCGTAGCGTTGAAGAGCTTTGTGGGAATGGTTTTCGAGAGGGGATCGTAGCGTTTCTTTTTCCATCCGGAGACGAGGTCGAAACCGTCCTGCGTGATCATGCGGTAGAGTTCGGGAATCTCGTCGGGGCAGTCCTGCAGGTCGGCGTCCATGGTGATGACGACATCGCCCTTGGCACGCTGGAATCCTGTGTTGAGAGCCGGCGACTTGCCGTAGTTGCGCGAGAAAGAGACGGCGTGGATGCAGGGATTTTTTTCAGCAAGTTGCCTTATGACCTCCCAGGAATTGTCGGAGCTGCCGTCGTTGACGAAGATGATCTCGTAGGAGAACTTGTTGGCGTCCATCACGCGCTCGATCCATGCGGTGAGTTCCGGGAGCGATTCGGCCTCGTTATATAAGGGTATTATGATCGAAATGTCCATTTTTTCTTAGCGGATTGTATAGAATAAATGTCACAGCACGTCGGCAGATCCTCTCATTGAGCGTCGCCCGCGGAACATTAGTGCCCAGGCGCATACCATCGACAGAATGCTGCCGAAGAAAACCGTAGACCATACCATCGAGAGCACGAGCTGCATCGGAGAGGGTACGGTTCCGCTGTCGAGCGCGCGTTGCATCATTATCATCTGTTCCTGATATTGTGCGCTTTGTCCGGATTGCTGCACTGTGGCGATGGCTGTGCGCAGATATTCGGCGAAGAAGTCAGGTTGCACGTAGATGAGCCATGCCGCCGTGACGAGAGCGCAGATCAGCGAGCCGCACAGCGTGATCATTATTCCGGCAGTCCAGATAGCCGAGAATGTCCTGTTGTGTGGCGCCTCGCGATACATGCGCCGCAGCATCAGATAGAGCATCACCGGCACTCCGGCAAGAAGCGCCGACATGAGCAGAAGCAGCGCCGGCACACGCGGACTCGCTATCAGACATGCCGACATGGCGATGAAATACAGCCCCATGTAGCGTCCGTCTTCGGCTCCATAGCGGTATACCGACTTTCTGTTGTCCTTTTCCAAAAGTAACTCTTAAAAATTAGTTAATGTTAAAGCAGTTCATTTAACTCACATTTTCTGATACATCCTTGCTCGTCTTTTTGGCGCTTTAGCCGTTCTCGCTCAGTCATATAGCCTGCTACACTCCTTCGCTTCACCGACTAAATCACTCAAAAACAGTTCGCAATTATGTGTCATCTGATTTTTGCGAGTCACTTAACTCGGCAAAGTTAACAAATTCTACTGTAAGTAAAAACATTAGAATGTCAATAGTCGTTAATAAGGTATCGGCGCCATCCGCGGCTCCGGATATTATGAATCTTATCTATTGTAAATGTCATGGTTAAGAAATTCTTGATTGATACTATGTTGGCGACCGCTGTCATTGCGGGCGCCGCGTCGTTGCCTCATGAGGCTTCGGCATGCACACGTGTGGTCTACGAGGGGAAGGACAGCCTCTACATTGTCGGTCGTTCGCTGGACTGGAAAACTCCGATTCCGACCAATCTCTATGTCTATCCCGCAGGCATAGATAAGCAGGGCAACGTTCAGGAAAATTCCGTGAAATGGACATCCAAATACGGCGCGGTTTACGCCGTGGGCTACGATGGCGGCGTCACGGAAGGGATGAACGAGAAGGGACTCGCAGTCAACGGCCTATTTTGCAAAGGGACGATCTACACCAACGACTCCACTGAAAATCGTGCTCCCATGTCTCTTTCTGTCTTTACGGCATGGCTTCTTGACATGAACGCCACCGTCCCCGAAGTGCTGGAGGCTGTGAGAAAGCATGATTTCAACATCAGCGGCGCCACTTTCGACGGGGGCACAGTCAGCACGCTCCATTGGGGTGTCTCTGACGCTCAGGGACGTTCTGCCGTGTTTGAATTTGACCATGGCACTATCAGGATTTATGAAGGTGAGGCTTGCCGGGTGCTCACCAATGACCCACAGTGGCCGGCGATGCAGGCCATCGAAGACTACTGGAAAGCCGTGGGAGGCACCAACATGCTTCCCGGCACCGTGCGCAGTTCTGACAGATACGCCCGTGCCGCGTTCTTCATACGCAATGTCGAGGCCGTGGGCGACCGTCCGACCGGAGTGAGCATCACTCGCTCCGTGCTTGGGGTAGCTTCCGTGCCGTATCTCTACACAGTCGACGGCGAACCCAATGTAAGCTCCACGCAGTGGCGTTCTTTCGCTGACTTGCGCGACAGATGCTATTACTTCGACATTGTCACGAATCCCGGACTATTCTATATCGACCTCAAGGCTCTGGATCTGCGTCCAGGCGCTCCTGTCCTGAAGCTTGACACCTCCGTAAGCTCCACTTACGTCGGCGATGTCACCAAGAAGCTACGGAAGTCGGAGCCTTTCAAGCCAATGTACTGATCGCCTGCGGCCTTGCAAAAACTCCATATTGCTGATGAAACTAACCCGAACAATCCTTACGACGAGCCTCCGGACAATGGCAATCCTGTCATTGCCGGGAGGTCTGTTAGTCACCTCCGGGTGCACCCGCAACAGTGTGCCTTCCGCGACTCCGGCGGCGAGTCACGAACCGACGGCATCCTACATGCCAAAGGCCCTGATTTACAAAACTACATGCGACTGTCCCGACCTCGTGCCAGTGAGTGTTGCGCCGAACGGACGCGAACTGATTTCCTATCCGGCGCCTTCCGACCTGACACCCTCCTCAATGCCGCTGAGTCTTACCGACGGATGGTGGCTCGACCGCCGCGGAATAACCTCTACCACCAGATTCACTACGTTTACCTATACGGAGTATAGGTCTCTGGATAAGGCGCCCGACCCTTCGAAACTTCTCTCGAGTCTTGACCGCGACTGCCGGATCATAGAGATACGCGAGCTGCCAATGACAACATCCGAGGCCGCCTCCGACACCGCTGCCGTCAACCGCTTCATCACCTCCGGGCTTTCCGGTTGTAAGCTGATATATTCCCTGCCCACAATGAAACACCCATAAAAACAGTATATGAAGACAAGATACTACCTACTATTATTGGCCGGCACATGTGTGACAGCAGTCAATGCCGATGTCCTCACGCCGCAGCAAGCCTACGAGGCTGCAATGCGACAGACGAATGTCCCCGGCCTTTCCCGACAGAAATCGGCGCAGGCCGTCGTTCCGATACTCACCGTCAAAGCTGCCGGCGATGCCGCCGTCTACGTCTTTTCCGGCGATAATGGATGCCTCGTGGCTTCTGCCGAATCCGAGACTCCGGCGCTTCTCGGCTATCTCGACGCCCCGATGGCGGAGGGGGAGAGAATGCCCGACGCAATGCTTTACTGGATAGACTATTATGCCAATGAGATCCGGCAGCTCCGAGAAGGCAAGGTGCGTCGTCACCTCCTGAATGCGCAGCAGGATTATGCCGCTGTCGAGCCTTTTGTCAAGACTACATGGAATCAGGGATCTCCCTACAACAATCTTTGTCCGATGCTCGGAGACGCGCGCAGTGTCACCGGATGTGTCGCCACCGGCATGGCTCAGGCCATAAAGGTGTTCAACTGGCCGGAAAAGGGCAAAGGGGAAATAAGCTATCGCTGGTCCAACGGTGGCGAGATCCTTTCGGCTGACTTTTCCGAATCCGTCTATGCCTGGGACAAGATGCTCGACAGCTACACCGGTCACGCGTCGAGAGAGGAGCGCACCGCGGTCGCAATGCTGATGCGCGATTGCGGATACTCGGTCGGAATGAACTATTCTCCGAGAGCCAGCGGCGCGCAGGATGTCTATATCCCTTCGGCGCTCTACGAATTCTTTGACTATGACCGCAGCATACGTTTCGAACAGAGGGAATATTTCTACACCGACGAGTGGACCTCGATGGTCTATGAGGAGGTGGCCGCCGGACGTCCCGTGATCTATTGCGGCTCGGGCGAGGCGGGAGGCCATTGCTTCGTGTGCGACGGCTACAGCTCCGAAGGCTATTTCCATTTCAACTGGGGCTGGGGTGGCGTCAGCGACGGCTATTTCCGTCTGTCCGCACTCGCTCCCGGCATCCAGGGCATCGGCGGCAACGACAGCAATTTCAATTCCAACCAGTCGGTCGTCGTGTCGATGCGCCGTCCCGAGGCTGACAGCAAGCTCGGTATCGTGCTGGCCGCCATGGGATCGTTATATCCGAGAAACGACTCATACACCGCGGGATCATCCGTGAGGTTCGGAGGTGTGTCAATCAACAACTATTCGGTGGAGAGCGTCAGCGGTGTCATGGGCCTGAAGCTTATTCCGGCCGAGGGCGAGCCTGTCTATGTGCAGGGACAGAACACTCTGACTTTCGGTACAGTCCGCTCGGGCGACTACAGCCAGGCGTCATTCAGGGTGCCTGTAGATAATTTCCCTGCTTCAGGCAAATATATCGTGGTTCCTTCGCTCTATTCCGACGGAGAATGGCATGACGTTGAGATGAGCCGCATCTATTCATGGGATCTGCAATGCACCGTTGCCGACGGCACTGTGTCGTTCGCCAGAGTCAATTCCGAGGCACAGCTTGACATCACCGATTTCGAGGTGACATCACCGATCTATGAGGGTAAGCCTTTCTCCGTGAAATTCGACGCCGCCAATGTAGGCACAAAGGATTATTACGGCGACATGGTGCTTGTGCTTACAGACGATGCGAACTCGCTGACCAACACAAGCTTCTTTACCGTCGACCTTGCACCCGGGGAGAGCGAGAACCGCACTGTCTATACCGAATTCCTCTCGGCTGTAGATCCCGGCGACTACTATCTCTACCTTGTCAATTATTACAGTCAGGTCTATGCCGGACCCGTGAACGTGACGATACAGGAGGCTCCGGCCGAGGATGCGAAAGCCGTGCTTTCCGACCTTAAGGTCACGAACGCTATCGAGACCTCCGACGACAACAACGGCAACACAGTCTATACGGTAGATCCATCCGACATAAAGATTTCCGGCAATGTCACCTGCACGCAGGGTTATCTCAGCGATCCTGTCAGAGCCTATATCTTCAACATCACGGGCGGAACGGCGCTTGCCGGAGTGGGGCAGTCGTTCAATCTTCTCGCGGAAGGCGCCTCGGCTACGGTGAATTTTGAAGGTGCGTATAGCGCTGCGGAGGAGAATACGGAATACATGATCGGATTCTTCCTAAACAACGTGCAGCTCAACGAGCTGCTGTATGTGAAGACGCAGGGCGGTAGCTCGGCAACTATGGTGAAGGCCGGCGATCTCGACTATACCGTCAACGGTGACATGCTTCGTGTCGCAGGCGCTGAATCCGGCGCCCGCACGCGTGTCTACTCAGCCGACGGCATCCTCGTGGTGGACGCCATCGGTGACGCAGTCGACATCAGCGCCGCCAGATCCGGCGTCTATATGATTGTCGTGACATCCGGCGACAAGGTCTCGGCAGCCAAAATTGTCAGATAGCAAAACGATACGGAAATACAAACGGATCGGCCGGGCGGGAATTCGTCCGGCCGATCTGCTATATCCTGTGGTGGAGTCAGCAACTCTTGGTTGTCATTATGCGGAGGACAAGGTCGTCTGTCTCACGCATGGCATCGCGCCCGATGGAGGTGAGATTGTGGATCGTCTCGTCGACATCGTCGTCCACGATCCCCTCGGTGGATCTGACGCACTGGCCGTTCATGGCAAGCAGCGCCGACATCAGGGCTGTGCTCACGCCGCTGGAAATCTTCATGGCGCATGATGGCTTGGCGCCGTCGCAGATCATTCCGGTGAGGTTAGCCACCATGTTTTTCACCGCTGCCGCCACTTGCGGATAGTCGCCGCCCATGAGGTAGACGATGCCGCTCGAAGCACCGGTCGAGGCGACCACACATCCGCACAGCGCCGACAGACGTCCGAGGCTCTGCTTGATGTAGATGCTCGTGAGGTGGGAGAGGATAAGCGCTCTCACCGTGTGCTCCTCGTCGGCACCGCAGTCGATTGCGAAACTGACCACCGGCATTGTGGCCGTGATACCCTGATTGCCGCTGCCGGAATTGGACATCACCGGCACGAGCACTCCGGCCATGCGTGCGTCGCAAGCCGCCGACGTGTAGGCAATGATGTGTTCCACCGGCGTGTCGCCGAAATACTTCTTCCCGCATGTGCGCACGGTGTAGCCTAATGCGTGGCCGAAACCTTTCTCCAGCGCCATCTCCGCCGCCGCCATGTTCAGGCGTTTAGCTTCGAGGATGAAGGTCAGCTCTTCGACAGGAGATTCCACGGCATATTCCCACACAGTCCTGAGATCCAGTCTCGGAGCATCGGACTCGTCGCAGTTCTCGCTGTCGAATGTCTTGTGCAGGATGCTTCTTCCGTCGGATTCTATGTCGATGAAATTGGTGTGGCTTCCCGCGATTACGGCTCTGCATTCATGTCCTCCGGCGCACTTCGCCACAACCTCGATAAAAAGCTTCGACTGTGCGTCGGAAGCCACATTGATCGAGATCGCGCCTGATGACATGTAGTCTCGGGCCTTCTCCACATCCTGCGGCGTGATGTCGCGGAGCACTTCGAGACCATAGTCGGCGTTGCCGGCAATGGCGCCTAAGGCAATAGCTACCGGAAGACCGGTCATGCCGGTGCCCGGTATGCCGACTCCCATGGCGTTCTTGAGCATGTTGCCGCTGAGCGTGACGCCGATGCTGTCAGGCCGGCGGCCAAGTGTTGCTGTGGCCTTCGCCACACAGAGAGCCACCGCCATCGGTTCGGTGCATCCGATGGCCGGGACGACCTCGCGCTTGATCAGCGAGGTGATGGCATCGCGTAAAGATTGTTTTAGCATGGTATCTGATATTGTGTTGGTCAGTCCGGGGTGTCGGCGGATCCGTCGTCGTCGGGGAACTCCAGCGGCAGACGGAAACGGCTTCCGCTCTCGATGCGGCGGTTGCGCCAGCATTTGCGGCATACCGCCACATACTTGTCGTTGCCGCCGATCTCCACCTGTTCGCCCTCGGTGATTATCTCCCCTTTGGAGTCGATTCGGGCATTGACGATTGTCTTGCGCCCGCAGTTGCAGGTCGACTTTACTTCCTCGATGCTGTCGGCGATCTCGAAGAGTCGGCGGCTTCCCTCGAAGAGGTGGGTGCGGAAGTCAGTGCGGAGTCCGAAGCAGATCACGTTGCAGCCGAAATCGTCGACCACGGCTGCGAGTTGGTCTACCTGAGCTTCCGAGAGGAACTGCGCCTCGTCGACGAGGATCCACAGCGGCCTGACCTCTACCTTTTCGAAGATGTGGCTGATAAAGGCGTAGAGGTTGGTCTCGGCATAGATCCAGTGGCAGGCGCGCTCGATGCCGATGCGCGAACGGATCACGTTGCGCTCCTCGCGGGTGTCGACTACCGGTTTGAAACATATATACGGCATGTTGCGCTCTTCAAAATTGTAGGCTGTGGTGAGGAGCAGGGCTGTCTTGGCCGAGCCCATGGTGCCGTAGCGGAAATATAGTTTGCCTATTCTGTCCATGTTGATTTGATCTGGTTTTGACGCGTCTCAGAAAGGAGTGTCGAGCGGCGAGCCGTTGTTGTCGGCTTTTGAGGTGTCGTCAAGTTTGTCGCGCCGCCTGTAAGGCTCAACAACATAGCGGTCGTAGTAGGAGAGGATGAGGGTGGTGAGCGGGAGGGCTATGATAAGGCCTAAGAATCCGAGCAGACATCCCCAGATGGAGAGCGAGAGGAGGATGATGGCAGGATTCAGACCCATGGCTTTTCCCATGATCTTGGGGGTGAGGTAAAGGTCCTGGATCGACTGTACGATGATGTAGACGGCCATGCTCTCCCAGAAGATCACCCAGAAGTCTATGCCGGTGTCCACGGAACTGATGAGGCAGAGCAGAGCCGTGATGGGGAGAGAGACAAGCTGCAGATAAGGCACCATGTTCATCACGCCGATTGTCAGGCCGAGCGCTACGCCCATCGGCAGATCGATGATGGCGAAGCCGATGGCAAAGAGGATGCCGACGATCATGGCGATGAGAAACTGGCCGCGGAAATAGTTGTGCATGGCATTGCGCACGTCGTTGGCTACCTCCATGACTCTGGAGCGATGGGTGTGGGGAATCAGCTGCTTGAAGCTCAGCATCAGTTTCTCGTAGTCGATCATGATGAAGATCACGTAAAGAATCACGATGAGCCAGCTGCACAGACCTATGATGAAGCTTAGCCCGCTGCTGAGGAATGTCCAGCTGCTTGAGACAGCCTGCGTCAGGATCTCTTTCCATTCCTCCGGAGTAAAGAGCTTGCTTATGCGGTTGAAGTCGAGGTTTTCTTTCAGGAATTCGTGGATTTCCGGTGGAAGGTAAGGTGTGTTCATCGTGGCCGATGCGTAGCGTTTGAGCAGATCGCCCATATGCGCGGCCTCGTTGATGATGTAGGGGATGAACACTATGCCCAGAATCACGGTGAGCACCGTGATTTCAAACAGAGTGATGATGACCGGAATCACACGTCCTCTGGTTTTCAGGATCTTGCGGTTCCAGAGCACCACAGGCTCCAGCGTGTAGGCTATCAGACACGACACAAGGAAGGGGAGAAGCACGCCCTTCAGTGTGTCGAGGAGGAGGAGCAATGCAATGATGCCGCACACCGTGAAGAAAATGCGCGCCACACGGTCGAATGTATATGGTCGTCTATAGCTCATTTTGGGGAAGTTACAAATGTTTTCCGGCGCGCTCGGGGGGAGCCATGCCGCAATGCTTTATGGCGTAAAATTAGGAAAATAATCTCGAACGGCATAAAAGAAAGTATATATTTTTGTAATTTTGCGGCTATGAGTCAGAACATAAACCAACTATCACGATGTCTTCGACTGTTTGGATTGGTGGCGATCATGTCGCTGCTTGCAGCCACATCCGCCATATTGCAGGCAAATGACGCAGTGGCGCGTTTTGTGAACGGCGGTGCTGTAGACCCCGAGAAATGTTCCGTGTTCATTATGGATCTTGGCGACGGCAGGGTGATCGGGGAGCACAATTCCAAAAAGCCGCTCGTGCCCGCCTCTATCAACAAGGTTGTGACTATCGCCTCACTGCTTGAGAAGTCGGGCATAGGCTATCAGTATGAGACAAAGGTGTATGCCGGCGGACGTATCTCGAATGGCGTGCTTGACGGCAATCTCATTGTCGTGGGGGGCGGCGATCCGTCGCTCGGCGCCAATGTCGAGCCGAAAGGCACCGACATAATGGGCGAGATCGTGGCTGCCTTGCGCGAAAACGGTATTGACACCGTTGCCGGCAACATAGAGATAGAGGAAGGCTTTTTCGCTCTACCTGCGACACCGCCGTCATGGCAGTCGGGCGATCTCCGTCAGGCTTACGGCACCGGATGCCACAGTCTCAATTATTGCCGCAACGCTTCCGGAAGCGCCGCCGTGGCGGATCCGGCCAAGGTCTTTATAGCACGCTTGCAGAAGACCCTGACAGACGCCGGGATCACGGTAGTAGGTGAGGTTTACTATCCCTCCGCCAAACACAAGATGCTGCTCAACCACAAGTCGCCTACGATCGACGAGATAATGCGCAGCTGCATGATGCGTTCAGACAATCTCTATGCCGAGGCGTTCATACGCACCCTCGGACGCCTCAACGGCAAGGATGGCAGCCCGGAGGCCGGTGCGGCGTCAGAGATTGATTTCTGGCGACGCAAACGTCTTCCGGTCGGAGATATCAAGGTAGTGGATGGCAGCGGGCTGTCACGCTCCAACCGTATGACGGCCGATTTCATGGCTCGGGTGTTGAAATATATGGCGGACAATGTCGATTTCGCATCTTTCTTCCCTCTGGCCGGTCAGGAGGGCACATTGCGCAATTTCCTCAAGGGTACGTCCCTGGACAGTTATATGGCGCTGAAGACCGGAAGTATGAACGGCATCCAGTGCTACGCCGGATACCTCCTTGACGACAATTACGCTCCGACGCATGTGGTGGTCGTGATTGTCAATGGTTTCCGGGGATCGAGAGCCGATGTTAAGAAAGGTGTGGCCGACATGCTGCTTGAAATTTTTGGACAGAACAGATAAATATTATGGAGAAAGACCTTCGCAAGATGCTTGACACTGTCTATGAGGCGGAAGCTCTCATCGAGATGGCTCTCAGACGCAAGCAGAATTCCTCGACCGACACGGTAAAGAGGCTCGTGGCCGACAAGTGTCGGCAGATGATGGCTATTGCCGACAGCTGGCAGCTGCCGGACACTGAGATGCCGCCGGCATCCGGCGACGGCGCCGACAACCGCTGCTACGACGCATCGACTGTCCGCACGGTTTCTCCCTCCGATCCCGATGCGGCTGACGACGTCGCCCTTGCCGAGAGCGAGATGCAGGAGATCGTCGCCATGGCTTCCGAGGATCCCGAGAATGCCGACAAGTCCGACGCTTCTTCATCCTCTCCCGAGGACAGGACGCCCCGGAATCTGGAGCTTGTCTCGCCGGAGCTGGATCCGGAGATCAGTGAGGACGCCACAGAGGCGAGAATCGATCCTCCGGCCGGATTTGACGCTCCCGACGCGCCGCAGGTGCTCGTGACGCCTCCGGGCAACGTAGAGTTTGTCGAGGAAGACGATATGGCTTCCGGTGGCGACTCCGACCGCGAGGATGAGGTGGCAGAGGAGGAGCTTCCCCCTGCACGCCGCGAACGTGCGCCGTTGCTGTCTTTCTTCACTATCAACGACCGCTTCCGTTTCCGCCGTTCCTTGTTTGAGGGCAGCAATCCGCGGCTTCTGGAGTCTGTCGCCGTAATCGAGTCGCTCGACTCGATGGAGCAGGCCGCAGACTACATGGCCGACGATCTCCAGTGGGACATGGAAAGTCCCGAAGTGAAGCTCTTCTGCAAAATCATTGACCGCTATTTCAAATCCTGATGGCAGGTAAACTCTATATCGTGCCCACGCCTGTGGGCAATCTGGCCGACATGACGTATCGTGCCGTGGAAGTCCTCGGCAAGGTCGATCTGATTCTGGCCGAAGACACGCGCACAAGCAGCGTGCTGATGAAGCATTTCGACATTAAGACTCCGATGCGGAGCCACCACAAATACAACGAACATGAGGCTGTCTCGGGCGTCGTGGATCTCATCGAAGGGGGGAGTGACGTCGCGCTCGTCAGCGACGCCGGAACTCCCGGTATTTCGGATCCCGGATTCATGCTATCGCGCGAATGCCGCCGCAGAGGCGTGGATGTGGAATGCCTTCCCGGCGCCACTGCTTTTGTGCCGGCGCTCGTGGCCTCGGGACTGCCCTGCGACAGATTCGTCTTCGAGGGTTTCCTGCCGCCGAAGAAAGGTCGCGCCACACGTCTGCAGCTCCTTGCCGAAGACCCGCGCACTGTCGTGATCTATGAGTCGCCCGTCAGGCTTCCGCGCACATTGCGGCAGCTTGCCGAGTCGTTCGGCGCCGACCGACCGGCAGCCGTGGCGCGGGAGATCTCCAAGCTTCATGAGACTATCCATAAAGGCACCCTCGGCGAACTCGCCGGATATTTCGATCTAAACAAACCGAAAGGAGAGATTGTTATCATAATATCCGGCAAAAATTATGCCGCCGATAATATCGTCGATAATATCTCTGAGAGTCTTAATGATTGAATATTAATAACTAAAAACATCCATATCTCGATTATGAAAAAAACACTATTAGCTATCGCCGCAGTGACACTCCTCGTGTTCTCGGCCTGCGACAAGAAAGCTGAAGAAAAGAGCCGGCAGCTCGAAACCGAGAACGTCAAGCTGAGCACCCAGCTCGCCACAGCTCAGGACAGCAAGGATTCGCTCATCTTCATGATGAACGACATCTACAGCGGCATCGAGCAGATCAACGAGCAGGAGGAACTCCTCTATAATATCCGTGGCAACGGCGATCAGGCCATGCAGCGCCAGACAATCATCGAAAATCTTGCACGCATTCAGCAGGAGCTGAAGAACAAGCAGGAGATGCTCGACAAATACAGCTCCCAGCTCAACGACGGCAACGACCGCAACAACATGCTCCGCAATCAGGTGAAGTCGCTCCAGAGCAAGCTTGCCAACTCCGAGTCCCGCGTTTCCGAACTGCGCAAACAGGTAGAAAGCCTTCAGGCCGAGAACGGAGTGCTTCGTCAGGATCTCGCCACCTCGCAGGAGCAGGTGCGCACGGTGACTTCCGCCAACGATTCCCTCACCAACGAGACTGTGCGCCAGAGCACCGAGCTTAAGAAGAACGAGGTCGACATGAACAAGGTCTATTATGCGCTCGGAACCAAGAAAGAGCTGAAAAACAACCAGATCCTCGGCAAAGGCAACAAGGTGCTTCAGGGCAACTACAACCAGAACTATTTCACTCAGGCCGACAAGCGCTCGCTGAAATACATCAACTGCAAGAACAAGAAAGCGGAGGTGCTCAGCAATCAGCCGGCCGATTCCTATCGTTTCGAGGTTGATGCCAACAAGATTAAGACTCTTGTCATCACCAATCCCGACCGTTTCTGGAACGCTTCGCGCTATCTCGTAATCAAAGTCGGCTAAGATTTGGCTACTCTTTTGACAAAATAACGACTTATTGGCTCAGCCTTCGGAATCCAGCGGTTCCGGAGGCTTCCTATGCTTTATTAAATAATATCAACATTATCATGAAAAGACTCGTAGCAGCTTTTGCAGCGGCAGGCTTCGCGGCCTGCGCTCTTGCGGCGCCCGTGAAGGTCGACCGCATCGATCCTCCCCATTGGTGGGCGGGAATGCACAATCCTTCTCTTCAGCTCCAGGTTTACGGACCTGGAATCAAAAATGCTCAGGTGTCTCTTGCCGACTACCCCGGAGTGAAGCTCGATTCCGTGGCGAGGCTTGACGGCTCCGACAACTATCTCTTTCTCTATCTCGACGTGACGCCCGAGGCAAAGCCCGGCAATCTGTCGCTCACTTTCACCGAGGGCAAGAAGAGCAAAAAGGTGGGATACAAGCTCCTGCAGCGCACGCCTCAGCGCGGCGCTCAGGGATTCGATTCCTCCGATGTGCTCTACATGATCATGCCCGACCGATTTGCCGACGGCAATCCGGGCAACAACATCGATCCGAGTATGCACTATCCCGTCGGTGCTGACCGCAGCGACATCAATCTGCGTCAGGGAGGCGATCTTAAGGGTATAGCCGACCATGTCGGTTATCTCGACTCGCTCGGAGTCACGGCCATCTGGCTCAATCCCGTGCTGGAGAACGACATGCCCCGAGGTTCCTACCATGGCTATGCCACGACCGACTACTACAAAGTAGATCCGCGTTTCGGCTCCAATGCCGAATATGCGGCTCTCATCGACACTCTCCACAATCACGGCATGAAGACAGTGATGGACATGATCTTCAACCATTCCGGTTCCGGTCATGTCTGGTTCACAGACCGACCGTCGCATGACTGGTTCAATTTCCCTGACACAGTCATCGTCACCAGTCACAAGCTCGGTTCGCTGATGGATCCCTACGGCGCCGACTACGACCGAGTGCGCACCACAGACGGCTGCTTCGTGCCCGAGATGCCCGACCTCAATCAGCGCAATCCCCATCTGATGAAGTATCTGATACAGAACTCCGTCTGGTGGATTGAGGAGGCCGGAATCGACGGAATCCGAATGGACACTTACCCCTACGCCGACAAATACGCCATGAACCGGTGGGTGAAGGATGTCCTTGCAGAGTATCCCTCGTTCAACATCGTGGGAGAATGTTGGTATGACGCTCCGGGTCGCGAGGCATACTGGCAGAAAGGTCACGAAAATGCCGACGGTTTCGAGAGTGAACTTCCCACCGTTATGGACTTCCCGCTGATGATACTCAGTCGCGAGGCGAAGGTCTACAACGAGGAGACCGGCGACTGGGATGGCGGTTTCCATAAGGTCTACGGCCATCTCGGACTCGACTTCATCTATCCTGATCCCTCCAAGGTGCTCCGTTTCCTCGACAACCACGACACGGAACGTTTCATCACAACCATGCCGGAGAATCTCGACGGCTGGAAACAGGCCGTGACCCTTCTCCTTACAATCCCCGGCATACCTCAGCTTTATTACGGCACTGAGCTTCTGATGTACGGCACGCGCCAGGGCGGTGACGGCAATGTACGTCTCCCGATGCCGGGCGGATTCCCCGGCGATGAGGGTAACAAGTTCATCCGAACAGGACGCGACGACATGCAGAACGAGGCGTTCGACTATCTTGCCGCGCTGCTCAAGTGGCGTCGCGGCTCGAAGGCTGTGGCCGACGGCACCATGAAACATTTCTCACCCAACGGACCCCTCTACCTCTATCAACGCCTCGATCCCGCGTCGGGCGAGGAAGTCGTCGTGGTGATGTACGGCAGCGACAAGCCCGGCGAGGCCGACATGAGCCGCTATGCCGAGGTGATACGTCCCGGCGACCGTTTCCGCGACGTCGTCACCGGCGAGGAGGTAGTCATCGAGCCGAAGATGAGTTTCCCCGGACGCACTGTCCGCGTGCTTCAACGAAATAAAAAATGAGAATATTCAGAAATCCACTGACATTTGCAACGGTAGCGGCGCTCGCGATTGCGACGCTGCTGCCGTCATGCAAGCCTTCCGAAAAGAACTATAAGGCGGCATACGACCTTGCGCAACAGCGCGACCGCGAGAATCTTGACGACGACATCTACGTCAAGCTTAAGACCGAAGGTATGCCCAAACTCGTGACATACGGCACGGACAGCGTCTATCTCGCTCCGAAAGAGCCCCTTTTGATTCTCTGGCAGCCAGGCTCGACCAACACGTCGGTGACAACCGCGCCTCCGTATAATCTCGTGATCGGCGACTACCGCAATCCTGCGAACGCGCGCGCGCACGCCATGCAGTATATGCCCCCTGTCGACGAGAAAAACCGTCCGAAGCACAAGAAGGGCATGCCGGTGAAAGCTGATTCCGTGCCCGACGGCTGGGAATGGTATCCTATGGTACTCGAGCAAGGTTCCGACGAACATTATTACGTCGCCATCGCCCACGGCGATTCCGTAGAAGCATTGCTCCCCACGCTTCGTCTCTTCAGGGAAAAAGGGCTGCGCACCGTCGGTTCCGACGCCCCGATCGTCCGCACCCGCCGATAAGAAGCGGCGACGTGTTTGCGTGGTGTCTGAGAAACTGTGCCAAAAGCGGCGTAGCTGCGTCGATCTTGTAAGCCCCATGCGATGCCGCATAGCGGCAAGCGTGGGGAAAGGGGTCGGAAATGAAAAAAGGAGCGTCGTAGACGCGATATGTCGTGAAAAATCCATACCTTTGTCCTATGAGCAGAGTAAGCGCCTTGTATCATATCGTTTTCAGCACCAAAATGCGCGAGGACACCATACCTCTCCAGTATGAAAGAGATCTCTACGGCGTGATCTGGAGCATTATCAAAAAACACAATGGCAGTCGCCTTCTGCGCATTGGAGGCATCTCTAATCATATCCACATACTTCTGGATCTTCATCCTTCGTGTCCGCTTGCAGAGATGGTCAGAGACATCAAATCCATTTCCAGCGGATGGATGAAATCGGATCCTCGATTTTATTCATTCAAAGGTTGGGAACGCGAATATTTCGCAGCCTCTGTTTCTGCAAGAGACAAGGATGCGGTAGTTTCCTACATAAACAACCAAAAGACGCATCACAATACGAGATGTTACGTCGACGAAATACAGACAATGTGCGTCGAAGAATCATTGCAGCCTTATTATTTGCCGACAAACAATGACATCGCGTCTACGACGCTCTTATTTACTCTTATCCTTTTAACCCCACGCTTGCCGCTATGCGGCATCGCGTGGGGCTTACCAAATGGACGCGGCTACGCCGCTTTTTTGATTTTGATTATTTCCATTGCTGCCGCGCGGCTTCGCGGGGGGCTTACCAAATGGACGCGGCTTCTGCATTCCCCACGCTTACCGCTATGCGGCATCGCGTGGGGCTTACCAAATGGACGCGGCTACGCCGCTTTTTTGATTTTGATTATTTCCATTGCCGCTGCGCGGTATCGCGTGGGGCTTACCAAATGGACGCGGCTTCCGCCTTTTTTCATGGTGTTGAGATTGCCGGACTTACGCGGTTCCGCGCTTTTCGATGCGTCGTTCTTTTACAAAAAAACCTCAGGCATTTGCCTGAGGTCGTAAGTCAATAATCGTCGCTGTAGGTGAGGGTGGTGTAGTAGTTGGCAAGTCCGGATGCGGAATTGCCGGGACCGTACTGGAGGGTGATGTAGCCGGTGTTGTTGCCTCCCCACCAGCTCACTGTGGTGACACCGTTATATGTGTTGCTGCTCACCGGGGCGCCGTAGGTGGCCGCAAGCTGCGCGTAGACATTGTTGAAACGTGCCACGTCGGGAGCCTGAGTCCAATACTGGAACTGCGTGTTGCTCATCAGACCGTCCGTATAGTAGACAGTGGCTTCGGGCCAGAGGAGACCGAGCTGCGAGACGTTGCCGAGATAGACGGCGTTGTTGGCATAGCCCAGCACATTGTAGCCTGTGTTGAAGAGCATGTTGATGCCGGCGTCAATGAACGATCCGAAGGTCAGTCCTAAGATCGTTCCGATCGAGGGAACGGCGTAGCTTATATACACAGGACGCGGGGGGCGCGGGGGCAGCCAATAGACAGGGCGATAGACGTTCACGGGAGGAGCTCCCCAGTAGCCTCCGCCGGGACGTGGCGGTCTGTAGCCGTGGTGCATATAGTTGTAGTTGGGGCGCGGGCCGGGACGGTAAGAGGTTCCGGGGCGTGAAGCACTGTTGCCTCCGTGGGGCGGACGTCCGTGACCGGGACGCATATTGCCGTGGCCGTTGTTGCCGGGACGGCTTGTGGTTCCAGGGCGCTTGTCGCTGTTGTTGTGGTTGCCGTTGTATCCGGGACGAGTCTGTGTCGAGGGTCGTGCCTGAGTCGCCGGACGAGCCTGAGTTGCGGGGCGTGCCTGAGTTGCCGGACGAGTCTTTGTTGAGGGGCGTGCCTGAGTTGCCGGACGAGTCTTTGTTGAGGGGCGAGCCTGGGTTGCGGGACGTGCCTGAGTCGCCGGACGAGTCTTTGTTGAGGGGCGAGCCTGGGTTGCGGGACGTGCCTGAGTCGCCGGACGTGATTGTTTCGCCGTTGAGGTACGGGTGCGTTCTGTTGCTTGGCCGCGGTGGCTGTTGGAGCCTGAGCTTCGGCGCTGAGCCAAGGCCGACGATGGGATAGCGAGCATTGCCGCCATCGCTGTCGCCATGAGGATTCGTGTAGTTTTGTTCATGCCGGTCAGGTTTTAGAAGGTGATACTTATATATTAATGTGTAAGGGCTTTGCCAAGGAGTTTGTCTTGCCCTTTCTTCTCTTATCTGACAATTCCGGAAGCAAAAGGTTTAACCGTTGGGGCATTTGGATAATTTTATTAACTTATAATACGATCTGTCGTTTTCTTTGGTTCTTTTTAAATGTTAAAATCCGGATTTTTTTAACTTAAAATCTGGATGTGTTATAAAAGTATGTTGTAGAACATATAAAATTCTTTGCGGGTATTTCATCACTGAAAAATCCGGCTCTATCATCTTGAAAGTTTTTTGGAATGTGCAAATGCTGAATATTCGGTCGCATACTCGAAAATAGCCAGTATTGGTTCTTAAAATTGACATAATGTCAGAAGTGCTGTTGTTGCGTCAACAAAGATGCTACCCCTTACCAACCCGAAAAATACCCTATCAAGTGTTAAATTTTAGTGTGATTCTTGCTTGTATGAAAAAAACTATTAATTTTGCCTATCCTAAAATGTATTAAAGCGCAGTGGGCTAATGCATCAATGTAGTCGGATGATACGGCTTATTTCGCTTGAAGACAACAAGATAGACTGTTTTTTAGCGTGGCGTGAAGTCTCTTTGGGACTTCGGCTTGCGCCAGATCGGATTGAAATAGACACAGATTAGTTGACAACCCTCCATCCCGGCAATTCACAGTGCCTGATCGCGGTTTTCGCAAAATTGTCAGAGATGGAATATTAAGTAGACATTTATTTTATATCACTAAACTATCAAGAGTATGAGAAAACTGTTCTTAACCACAATGGCTGTAGCGGCTGTTTGTAGCGCTTCCGTACAGGCGCGCACAATCACCGGTACAATCGTTGACGCGGCAAACAACGAGCCGTTGGTTGGCGCTTCCGTACTGCCTCTCGGAGGCGGCAACGGTACGGCTGCCGACATTGACGGTAAGTTCACTATCAATGTGCCGGACAATGTAAAGAGTGCCACCTTCTCCTATGTAGGCTACACTCCCAAGACTCTCGCACTTACAAACGGCATGACCGTCTATCTGGCCGCCGAGGGTGCGACTCTCGAAGACCTCGTTGTGATCGGTTACGGTAAGGCAACCAAGGAATCTCTCACAGGTTCCGTCTCTGTAGTCGACAGCAAGCAGATCGAGGAACGCCCCGTCACATCCGTGACTTCCGCTCTTGAGGGTAACGCTCCCGGTGTGCAGGTCAACGGTTCCACCGGCCAGCCCGGATCCTCTCCCTCCATCGTCATCCGCGGTATAGGCACCATCACAGGTTCTGCCGCTGTCTGCTATGTTGTGGACAACGTGATCTTCAACGGCGACATCTCCGACCTTAACCCCAACGACATCGAGTCCATGACCGTCCTCAAGGATGCCGCTTCCTGCGCCATCTACGGTGTGCGTGCCGCCAATGGTGTCGTCCTCATCACGACCAAGAAGGCCAAGAAGAAAGACAATGTGGAGGTTACGCTCCAGGTGCGCGAGGGTATGTACACCCGCGGACTTGCCGAGTATGACCGCCTCGGTGTGACCGACTGGATGAACACTACCTTTATCCAGGCCCGCAACTACCTCATGGACTCCAACCCCAACTCATATCCTACGGCAGCGGTCGCCAACGAGTATCTGGCCGGTGGCGCCCTCATCAACGATATGCTCAAGGGTGTCAATATCTTCAATCTTCCCGCCGATCAGCTCTTCTCCGCCGACGGCCGCTTCCAGGGCAAAGTGCTTCCCGGATACACCGACCTCGACTGGTGGGATGCGATCCACCGCACAGGTCTGCGTCAGGAGTACAACCTCAACATCGCTTCCGCCGGCGACAAATACAACATGTTCGCTTCCGTGGGCTACCTCAATGAGAAAGGTTACCTCCTCCGCACCGACTTCGAGCGCTACAACGCACGTTTCAACGTCAATGTGGAGCCTACAAGCTATCTGCGCTTAGGTGTCAACCTCAACGCCTCCTACCAGAATTCCGAGTACAACGACAACGCAGGTGAATCTACCGTTGTCAATCCTTTCGCCACCATGTACTACGCGCCTATCTTCCCGTACTATGCCCACGATCCCGAGACAGGAGCCATTATCTATGAGAACGGCAAGCCTATGTGGAACATGAACGGACGCAACGGCGACCTCCGCAACATCGGCTATGAGCTGCGCCACGACTTCGACAACTTCATGTCGAGCATCATCGACGCCAACGCTTACGCGACAGCCGTTATCCCCTATGGTTTCGAGCTGACTTTCCGCGGCAACATGTTCCGTCGTCAGACCAACTACAAGACTTATCAGAACAATGTGCTCGGTGACGCCGCGCAGATTGGACGTCTCACCGAAGAGGATGACCAGATAAAGTACCACACCTTCCAGCAGCTCCTCAACTGGAACCACAGCTACGGCAAGGATATGGAACATAACATCGACGTGATTCTCGGTCATGAAAACCTCTCCCAATATATTGCCGGCAACGTCTTCACGGTGCAGGATCAGGTGGAAGATGACTACTATGCAGCTTCCAACTTCCTGACAGAGCAGGGCAAACCCGCAGGCAGCTACTATGAAGAGCGTACCGAGTCATACTTCGCCCGCGCGCGTTACAATTATCTGCAGAAATACTTCATTGAGGGCTCCATCCGCCGTGACGGTTCCGACCGTTTCGCCAAGGATAACCGCTGGGGTACATTCTACTCCGTGGGTGCCAGCTGGATCCTGACGAAGGAGAACTTCATGCACGCTACGCAGAACTGGCTCGACTATGCCAAGCTCCGTATCGCCTACGGTACAGTCGGTAACTACCTCTCCGCTCCCCGCCAGTCGTATGCTTCTCTCTATGGATACAATACCTCGATGTCTAACGTCGCCGCCCTTATCCGCGGGACCCAGGGTAATCCTCTTCTCAAGTGGGAGGCTCAGAAGACCCTTGACTTCGCTCTTGAAGGCTCGCTCTTCAAGAATCGCCTGAACTTCAGTGTCGGCTACTTCGACAAGCGCTCCTCCGACCTTATCTTTGATGTGAATCCCCCCGCTTCTGTCGGTATCCAGATCTTCAGCGCTTCCAACGGCTCGATGTCCACGCCTATCAACATCGGTTCGATGAGCAACCACGGCTGGGAGATCAGCTTCAACGGAACAATCTATGAAGGCGGCGACTGGAACGTCGGCGCAAGCCTCGACATGACATTCATCAAGAACACCGTCAAGGGTCTGCCTTACGGCGGCCGCGACATGGCCAGCGGTCTGCAGCGCTTAAGCGAGGGCCGCTCGATCTATGAGTGGTACTTGCCCACATACGCCGGTGTCGACCAGCTCACCGGTAACGCAATGTATGAGATGGACTACGACCAGCTGATGTACTACTACCGCAGCTCGCATTCCAATGCTTCTCAGGAAGAGCTCGACGCCCTCTGGGCTTCGCGTCTTGAACAGGCCAGCTCCGAAGGCTCCCTTATCGAGCGAAACGGCAAATACTACACCTCCAACACCTCGCTGGCTACTTCCACCTGGCACGGCACAGCTATGCCTACTGTCTACGGTTCGTTTGGTGTCAACGCTTCCTGGAAGAGCATCCATTTCGGCGCCCTCTTCACCTACAGCCTCGGCGGCAAGGTGTTCGACAGCTCCTATCAGAGACTGATGTCTGTCAGCGACTACACATCCGCAATGCACAAGGATGTGCTCAACAGCTGGATGCAGGCTCCCGAGGGCATGACAGCCGACGATCCCAACCGCATCGATCCCAACGGCGTGCCCCGCATCCTCCCCTCCAGCTCGCAGGACAACAATGCAAGCTCAACCCGCTTCCTTACAAGTGCCGACTGGCTCGTATTCAAGAACATCAACATCAGCTACGACCTTCCCCAGCGTTGGGTCAACGCCCTCAAGCTCCAGAGCATCAACCTCGGCTTCAGCTGCGACAACCTCTTCACAGTGGCAGGCCGCAAGGGTCTCAACCCCCAGCAGACATGGTCCGGACAGCAGGGTAGCGACGGCACATTCGTTCCCTCACGCGTGTTCTCTTTCCAGCTCACAGCACGTTTCTGATGCGGCAGTCTGATGAAGTTTAACAACAAACACTTTTTAACGACTTTCATTATGAAGAAAAATATATATTTGAAAGGTGCGGCCGCAACAGTGCTCTCGCTTGCCCTCGCTTCCTGTGCGAGCGATTATCTGGACACGCCCACACACGGCAATATCGACAGCGATGAAGTATGCGCGACTACGGAAACCGCACACCAGGCTGTCATCGGTGCCTGCCAGGGTCTGGCAGGTGTATGGAGCTACGATCTGCTCTATCAGTTCCTCGGAATCGGCGATGTCGCTGTGGGCACATTCTACGGTGAGATGCCCGGCTCCGACTCCTTCAACAACTTCTTCCTCGACGTGAATCCCTCATGGGATATCTACTACCGTATGGATGACACCATGGGTAAGGGCAACTATGTCTGGGACGAAAAGACCTGGATGTGGGCCTACGCCATGATCGGTCAGGTCAATGAGGTGCTCGACGGAATCGACGGTGCAGCCGGCTCGGACGAGGAACGTGCATTCACCAAAGCCGAGGCCCTGACCCTCCGCGCCCACTGCTACTGGCGTCTGCTGCAGGCCTACGCTCCCCGCTGGGAAGCTTCCAACAACGGCCAGAGCCTCTCCGTGATCCTTCGTGTCAGTGCAAAGCAGGAACAGGATCTTCCCCTTTCTCCCATGATCGACGTTCTCGACCAGATGTATGCCGACCTTGACGAGGCGATCGTAAACTATAAGGCTGCCGGCAGCTATCGCCGCACGCTTACCTACGAGCCCGACCTCAGTGTCTGCTACGGCGTCTATGCCCGTACCGCCGCTCTCAAGAACGACTGGGAGAAGGTGAAGACAATGGCCCACAATGCACGCCAGGGCTTCCACTCCGCTACAAAGGAGGAGGCTTTCTCCGGCTACTGTGCTTACGTGAACAACGAGTGGATGTGGTCCGGTTCTTTCGCGGCTGTTGATGACCATGTCTACTCCAACTGGTCGACCAACTGGGCCTGCAACGGTTTCCGCGCCTGCAACGCATCCGGAACGAACCGTATCAACATCGACCTCTACAACAAGATTCCCGAGACCGACGCACGCCGTGATCTCTGGATGACAGTCGACAAGCTCGATGTTGACCGCTCGCTTATCTATAATGCCAAGAACATCAATCCTCTTAACATGGATATCCGCCAGCGCACAGTGCGCCGTGCCGCCACCGCCTGGATTGAGGACCACCAGAACAAAAATGATGGGTTCACAGATCTGGCCTACACATCCAAGGGCCAGACCGAAGGTTCCGATCAGGATGTGACCGCTCCCGTGATCTGCGACGGCGCCCAGATGAAATTCTGGTCGAAAGGTCTTCTCGGTCAGAACGGCTGGGGATTCCCTCCCTTCATGCGTGCCACCGAGATGTATCTTCTCGAAGCTGAGGCTTGCGCGATGCTCGGCCAGTCCGGCGAGGCTCAGGCTATCCTCAACGAGGTCAACCGCAAGTTCAATCCCGACTATACCTGCACCGCTACCGGTCAGCAGCTCATCGACGAGGTTCGCGACTACACACGTATCGAACTCTGGGGCGAAGGCTTCTGCTGGTTCAACCTCAAGCGCTGGGGTCTCAATCTCACACGCCGTGCATGGATGGCCGGTGATCCCGCTTCGGGCAACCTCCCAGCTGCCATCGAGTGCAACGTCGGCCCCAACGACGCAAACCTCTGGCGCTACGGCATCCCGCGCAGCGAGACCAACTACAATGTCAACGTGACATATCCTTATCCCGGCAACGGTATGTAATCGGGATATATCAACCGTCATAACACAATTTCGGAGGCGTGTCGCTTGGGCGGCGCGCCTCCGCTGCCTTCGGAGTGTCGGATATATGTTCTTTTTGAGCGTTGCGGACTGAAAATTTGGTAGTTGCGGATATTTGTATTAACTTTGCGGCGTCGGAAGAAGGACTGTGTTAAGACATTTCGCCCGGATTCCGGCAGAAGTAACCTATTTATTAACCCGGTGAAGCGCGCTACATCCGCATTCCGATGTCTGACAGCGAGATATCCGCGCGGAGCCACAAAAACTTTTTCGCATCCATAATGAGCGAAGTAAAAAACACTCCTATCGAGGATTTCGATTGGGAGGCTTACGAAAAAGGCGATACTCTCACAAGTGAGAGCCGCGCACAACTTACCAAAACTTACGACGAGAGCCTCAACACTGTAAAGGATCAGGAGGTTGTCGAAGGTACTGTCATCGCTATCAACAAGCGCGAGGTTGTCGTGAACATCGGCTACAAGAGCGACGGCATCATCCCCGTGAGCGAATTCCGCTACAATCCCGATCTCAAGGTCGGCGACAAGGTGGAAGTGTTCGTGGAGAATCAGGAAGACAAGAAAGGTCAGCTCATCCTCTCGCACCGCAAGGCCCGCGCAGCCCGCAGCTGGGAGCGCGTCAACCAGGCTCTCGAGAACGATGAGATCATCAAGGGCTTCGTGAAGTGCCGCACCAAGGGCGGTATGATCGTCGACGTATTCGGCATCGAGGCTTTCCTCCCCGGATCGCAGATCGACGTGCGTCCCATCCGCGACTACGACATGTACGTGGAGAAGACCATGGAGTTCAAGGTTGTCAAGATCAACCAGGAATACCGCAATGTTGTCGTCAGCCACAAGGCACTCATCGAGGCCGAGCTGGAACAGCAGAAGAAGGAGATCATCGCCAAGCTCGAAAAGGGTCAGGTGCTCGAAGGTACCGTCAAGAACATCACCCCCTACGGTGTGTTCATCGACCTCGGCGGTGTCGACGGTCTTATCCACATCACAGACCTCATCTGGGGCCGCGTTGCCGATCCCAAGGAGGTTGTCGAGCTTGATCAGAAGCTCAACGTCGTTATCCTCGACTTCGACGACGAGAAGAAGCGCATCGCCCTCGGCCTCAAGCAGCTCATGCCCCATCCCTGGGACGCTCTCGACGCCAACCTCAAGGTCGGCGACCGCATCAAGGGCCGCGTAGTCGTCATGGCTGACTACGGTGCATTCGTGGAGGTCGCTCCCGGCGTCGAAGGTCTTATCCACGTCAGCGAGATGAGCTGGAGCCAGCACCTCCGCAGCGCGCAGGACTTCCTGAAAGTCGGCGACGAGGTTGAGGCTGTCGTGCTCACACTCGATCGCGAGGAGCGCAAGATGAGCCTCGGTCTCAAGCAGCTCAAACCCGATCCCTGGGAGAATGTCGAGACCAACTACGCCATCGGCAGCCGCCACACTGCAAAGGTGCGCAATTTCACCAACTTCGGTGTCTTCGTAGAGCTTGAGGAAGGTGTCGACGGTCTCATCCACATCAGCGACCTCAGCTGGACAAAGAAGATCAAACACCCCAGCGAGTTCACGAAGGTCGGCAACGAGATCGATGTTCAGGTTCTCGAAATCGACAAGGAGAACCGTCGCCTCAGCCTCGGCCACAAGCAGCTTGAGGAGAATCCCTGGGATGTATTCGAGACTGTCTTCACAGTCGGCAGCATCCACGAGGGCACAATCGTAGAGGTTATGGACCGCGGTGCCGTCATCGCTCTTCCCTACGGTGTCGAGGGCTTCGCCACTCCCAAGCACCTCGTTAAGGAAGACGGCACACAGGCCAAGCTCGACGAGAAGCTCAACTTCAAGGTTATCGAGTTCAACAAGGACAGCAAGCGCATCATCCTGAGCCACAGCCGCATCGCTGAGGACATCAAGCGTGGCGAGAACCGCAAGGAGCGTGCAGAGCGCAAGAGCTCTTCCGCACCCCGCAAGGCTGCCGAGCCCGCAGTTGCAGCTCCTCAGATCGAGAAGACAACCCTTGGCGACCTCGCATCCCTTCAGGCTCTGAAAGAGAAGATGGAAGGCAAGTAAGCCATCCCTTATAAGGTTAACCTATAAAATCTCAAAATATGGCGTAATATGATTATAAATGCCACAAAACCAACCTATTGAAAATTCCAATATTGTCCCAAGATGGAATATACCCAGGAAGAATTGGGAATTGCTTATCATGTAATTGTCGAATATTACGTCTATTTGAGGGATTTTATAGGTTAACAAAGTCAGTCGGCTGCCGCGATACTGCGACAGCCGACTCTAATTCTATATATGCCCTATAGGCCCCATAAGCCCTATAAACCCTATACTTGGAGGTTGTCGAGCAGACCTTGGCAGGCGTCCTGCAGGAGGTCGAGGACGAGTTCGAAACCTTCGGAGCCTTCGTAGTAGGGATCGGGCACGTAGTCGTAGCCGCCCGGATGGCGGCAGTAGCTTATCATCTCCACAATCTTGCGCTCGGCTTCAACGGTCGGTGCCAAGCGTCGCAGATCCGAGAGGTTGCTTGCGTCCATCGCGACTATGATGTCGAAGCGATCGAAATCGCTTTCTGTCACGGGACGTGAACGATGTGTCAGCTCGTAGCCACGGCGTCGCGCGTGGATGCGCATTCTGTTGTCGGGAAGTTGACCTTTGTGGCCGGAATACGTACCTGCGCTGTCAAGTTCGAATCGGTCGCTGAGTCCGGCCTCATCGACGAGCGCCTGCATGACGCCTTGTGCCGCCGGAGACCTGCAAATATTTCCCAGGCACACGAAAAGTATCCTTATCTTGTCTTTCATATTCAAAATTATTTAGTTTGGTCGATGTGAAAGAGGGCGTCCATGGCGTCGAAGCGCGCGAGTGTATCGCCTCCGAACGCGGCCATCTGCGTGCGGATTTTCTCTAAAGGTTTCTCGTCGTCGGGACGGCGCGATTTGGAGAAGAATTTGTCGGCGTAGCAGATAAGTTTCTCTTCAAGTGTCTCGGGGATAAGGTCGATGTGGGGGAGAGGCAGATCGTTGTCGATGATATAGTCGCGTGTGATTCCGGCGCCGGTGTGGCGCTCGGCTACTCTTGCGTGCTTAGGCAAGCCTTCCTTGCGGAGAATGTCGGCGCCGATTGTGCCGTGGCAGATGTATGGGTTGCTGCCGTGGCAGTGGATCGATGGCGCGTCGCAGGCTCCGACGCCGATGTCGTGGAGCATTGCGGCTTCGAGGGTGAACTGGCGGTCGATTGGAAGCTCCGGATGCATTTCTGCAATTTCGAGAGCCTTGCGTGCAACTGTTTCGGAATGTGCCGTTAGCAGCGCAAGGAGCTCGTTGTTGCCGTAAGTGTATTTTCTCAGCAGTGAGTTGTAGTCAATCATGATTACGGAGGGTTTTAAAAAGCCCGGAGCAGGGCGTTATTGGCGTCGTTGCTCCGGGCGTGGTTCGTTATCCGAGAGAAAATGTCACTCAGTCATTCTCTTCGAGAATTGTGCACCAGTTGTGGGTGTCGGGAATTTCGCCGTACTGGATGCCGCGGAGATGATTGTAGAGTTTGGTTGTCATCTCGCCGGCGACTCCGGGAGTGCCGAAGTTGTAGACCTTGCCGTTGTCGAGGTCGTCGACGCGCTCGATTGGGGAGCATACGGCGGCTGTTCCGCAGGCAGCTGCTTCCTCGAATGTCTCTAGTTCCTCAACAGGGATGGGACGGCGCTCGACCTTCATGCCGAGGTCTTCGGCGATGGTGCAGAGGCTCATGTTGGTGATCGAGGGAAGGATGGATTCGCTCGCGGGAGTGATGTAGGTGTTGTTCCTGATACCATAGAAGTTGGCTGCACCGCACTCGTCGAGATATTTCTTCTCCTTGGGGTCGAGATAAAGCATCACGCTGTAGCCCATGTCGTGGGCCTTTTCGCCGGCTACGAGGCTTGCGGCGTAGTTGCCGCCGACCTTGATGCTTCCTGTGCCCTTGGGAGCGACGCGGTCATATTCGCGCGACATGCACACCTTTGTGGGACGGAACCCTTCCTTGAAGTAAGGTCCGACGGGAGTGACGAGCATGATGACCATGTATTCGTCGGCGGGCTTCACGCCTACGCGGGCTGTGATGCCGATCTCCAGCGGACGGATATAGAGGGAAGCGCCTGTGCCGTAGGGAGGGATGAAGCGCTTGTTGAGCTCAACGACCATCTTGGCCATTTCCACGAATTTCTCTACGGGAAGGGGAGCCATCTTGACGCCTTCGGCGCTGCGGATGAAACGCTTTGCATTTTCTTCGGGACGGAAGATGCGGATTTTGCCGTCTTTGCCACGGAACGCCTTGAGGCCTTCAAAGGATTCCTGACCATAGTGCAGGCATGAAGCCGCGATGTGGAGAGGCACATATTCGGAGTCGGAAACTTCGATTTCGCCCCATTTTCCATCTTTGTAGGTGCAACGCACATTGTAGTCGGTCTTTGTGTAAGAGAACGTGAGGTTGCCCCAGTCAATTTCTGTCTCTTTCATTATATGTTGTCGATTTAAGGGTTGATGTATCTGAAATTTTCTTAGAGTGCGACCTTGCAGGTCATGTCGCCGATCTTGACTATGAAGACGCCGTGGGTGTTGAGTTCGAGAATCGAGGTGCCGGCCGGAAGCGTTTCCTGAGAGATGAGCTGTCCGAGGATGCTGAACACTCTCACCTGCACCGGGCGGTTGGTGGTGACTATGATAGTGCCTCGTGAGGAACGGACCTCGATGTCGACGGTCTGCTTCACGACACGCGACTGCTGCAGCCGGTCGTTGCCTTTCAGCGACTCCCAGTTGCGCGCTCCATGCGACGGCATTGCTGACGCCATAACTATCGCACTCAATATCAATATATTGCGAATGAATTGTCTCATCCGGTGTTTGTTCTTCGCTTTAACGATGCGTAAAATTATAAAATCTTTTCCACATAGTGGCAAAATCGGCCTAATTTTATTGTCGTGTGAGGAAAAAGATGAGAAAAAAGGCGGCACATCCGTCGGGATGCGCCGCGCATTTAAGTCGTTTCCGAACGACCTCAGTGGTCAATTACTTCGTCGGGTTATCGGCTACTGCGGGAGCCGGAACGCTGCCGTCGCTGTTGACGACAACATCTTCTGTAGCCACGCCTTCGCCATCGGCGACAACCTGACCGTTCTGATCGGCAACCTCGACAACGTCGCCTACAGTCTCGTCGATGGTTTCGCCGGGAGTCACCGTGCTGACGACCTTTGCGTCTTTCACATCAGTAGGGGTCTTGTCTTCTTTCTGGCAGTTGGTCAGGCCGGCTGCGACAAAGACTGCAGCGGCGGCAAAAAGGATCTTTTTCATAATTTGTCTTATTGTGGAATAATTGTTGTTCTCCATATATAACAACGCAGAAAGGAAAATTCCTTTAATGATTTGGATTTCGGGTGGGATTGATTCTGCTCCGGCGCCGCAGGAGCATCGCTCCCGGGGTGTTTCATGGTGTGAATAGATCTAAGGTGTTTGAGGCATACGTTGTTACAAACCATTGCGCAACGATGCATAGGAGTAAGTCTTATTCATTTATAAATGTGCAGCTTTCCAAGTTTCCCATGGTATTCCGATTTAATGATAGAGATTGGTTTAACGCAATATTGAGTGAATGTGTAGAGTCATGGAAGCGGTGGTTAATCTCTCGCTGCGACGCCTGAGTCAGAATGTCAATGTAGGAACCGATGGTTGCGGTCCGTGCCATGTTTTCTTGCACATCACAAAGGTAAGGCCATTTTTTTGTCCCTCCAAATTTTTCGGCAATTATTTTTATCATTTTGTAAGAAAAATTTGGGTCGGCCTCCTGTTTTGGACTTTTGCGGATTGAATTTTCGGCGGTTTGAAGGATGTATGCTTTCAAAATGACACAATATTTGTCTGTGAAGACATAAAATTAGAGGTCTCCGACGATGAAAGGTGTGTTCATGTCGGAGACCTTTTTTAGATTTTTTTATCTCGGAAATCAGGCGAGACGGCGGAGAATATCGGTGAGGAGCATCCAGAATTGCCCTACGGACTTGATGTCTGCCTTCTCATTGGGCGAATGGATGTCTTTCAGCGTCGGTCCGAATGAGATCATGTCGAGTCCCGGCATCTTCTCAAGGAAGAGTCCGCACTCCAGTCCGGCGTGCAGGGCCTCGACGCGAGGTTCTGAGCCGAAAAGCTCCTTGAAGCTTTCCACGGCGGTCTTGAGCACACGGCTGTCGGGGTCGGGCGCCCAGCCGACGTAGGCATCGTCGAACTCCACGGTCGCGCCGGCCATCAGCCAGAGAGCCTTCACGCGGTCGGCGATCTCGTCGCGGCGGCTGTCGACCGACGAGCGCTGGTGGACGGTGACGAGGATCTCGCCCGGAGCGATCATCTTGATGCTTGCAAGGTTGCATGAGGTCTCGATGAGTCCCGGCACGGCGTTCGACATCCACTGCACGCCGTTGGGTGTGGCAAAGAGAGCTGCGATCAGACGGTCGCTGTCGGCTTTTGTCATTATTGTGGCCGGACGGTCGACCTCTTCGGCTGTGAACGTGAACGCGTCGCCTTCGGCAAGCGCGAACTCGGCGTGGAGCATGTCGGAGAATCCCTTGACGAATCGTGCGAAATCGGAAGCTTTTTCAGAAGCTACGCCTACGATAGCCTTCGACTCGCGCGGAATCGCGTTGGCGAGATTGCCGCCGTCTATAGTCGAGAGGCAGAGGTCGAAGCGCTCGTTGGCTTCCCAGAGGAAGCGGCCGAGCTGACGGCAGGCGTTGCCGCGTCCGAGGCCTATCTCCATGCCTGAGTGGCCTCCCTTGAAGTGGTCGAGGTGCACGAAGAAATATGTCGTGTCCTTCGGAGCATCGCAGCCGCTATATTTATATGTGGCGAGTGTCACTTTTCCGCCGGCGCATCCTATGACGAGCTGTCCGTGTTCCTCGCTGTCGAGATTGAGGAGGATGGAACCGGTCACCATTCCCGGCTCAATGCCGTTGGCGCCGATGAGTCCCTGCTCCTCGTCGACGGTGAAGAGGCATTCGATAGGGCCGTGGACAAGCTCCTTGTCAAGAAGCACAGCCATTGCGGCTGCGCATCCCATGCCGTTGTCGGCGCCGAGGGTAGTGCCGTTGGCCTTCACCCATTCGCCGTCCACGATGGTTTCTATCGGATCGTTGAGGAAGTCGTGGGAGGAGTCGCCGCGCTTCTCGGCCACCATGTCCTGATGTCCCTGAAGGATGATTGTCGGAGCGTCCTCATGGCCGGGAGTGGCCGGAGCTGTCATCACTACGTTGCCTACGGCGTCGGTCTTGACAGGGATGTCGTGACGTTCTGCCCAGTCGACAAGGAATTGCTTCATCTTGTCGAGATGGTGGGTGGGACGCGGCACTTTCGTTATCTCGTCGAAGCACTGCCAGATGAGGGCAGGCTTAAGGTCTGTGATTTTCATTTTAAAGTAAATTGAGGATTAGTTATTTGGCTTCCTGAGCCTTGAATTTTCTGTATTCGGCAGCCATGCGCGTGTGGTAGCCTTTGCGGGCATACGATGCGCCGTTGTATTTCCTGGCGAACGACGCCCAGTTTTTGGCCTGGAGAGCCGGAAGCATCCCGGAATTGCGGATGAAATTGGCGAAAAGCTCAAGCTGTTCGAATTCGCTGTAGGACATTCGGTCGACAAATTCCTGAACAGTCTTGCAACCGCACTGCCTGTAGTTGAATCCGCCGATCTGGAACATCCCCCAGAATGTGCCCATGTTGGCTTTGTCGAGATTGACTTTCCTGGCGGCCACGAGCTGGCTCCATTCCCTCTTGCCGTATGCGCTCTTGATTCCGTCGGGCACTTTCTCGGAGGAGGGTGCCTTGACGTTGCGGGGAGGTTTTGATTTATTGTACATCGAGCGGTCGAAGTTGATGACCGGTACGCCCGGCGCCCAGAAACCTTCCATGCGTACTCCGGCCTCGATGCGCACCACGGCCTTGATGGCGGCCACTTCCACGTCAAGTTCCGCTGCCACTTTCCTGAAATCGGCATCGGTCAGCGCGGTGTAGCGCGACGCGCTGTCTTGGACAGCCATCTCGCGTTCCTCGGCCTCCCAGTTGGCACCGGCATTAGCGGAGCCGCTGACCGCCACTGAGTCAACGCGCACTTCGCCCCAGGGCATTACTATGGTGTCGTAGCGCCAGACCACAGCGGAGTCCGCAGCCGCTACGTTGCGGAGAGAAACGTCGGAGGTGTCGGTCCCGGAGGAGACCGCACCGGCGCAAGCCACGCCTACGGCCAGCCCTCCCGCCGCCAGAAGCGGCAGGAGGCGGTTGCGTAGATGCGGTTTCATGATTCGGCGACTTTTTTAAGCACCAGCTTGAGGTGACGCCAGAATTTGTCTACAGTGGGGATGTTGAGCTGCTCGTCGGGCGAGTGTACGCCTGTCATCGTGGGGCCGAAGCTTACCATGTCGAGACCGGGATTGTCGGCAAGGAAAAGGCCGCATTCCAGACCGGCGTGGATGGCCTTGATGGCGGGCTTTACGCCGAAGAGTTCCTCGTAGGCGTCGGCGGCGATGTGCATGATCGGGCTGTTCATGTTGGGTGCCCATCCGGGATAGCCGTCGCTGTGTTCTACCTCGGCGCCGGCGAGGAGGAAGTGTGCCTCGACCTGCGAAGCGATGTCGTTCTTGCGGCTTTCCACGGAGCTGCGCTGCGATGTGGTGATCTTTATCCTGTTGTCGTCCATCATCTTGACGGCGGCGAGGTTTGTGGATGTCTCGACAAGACCTTCGATGTCGCGGCTCATTGAGATGACGCCGTGGGGCGCCGAATAGATGGCGCGTACGAGTGCCTGCGATGTGGCATGGTCGATGCAGAATTCCGGGCGGTCGATGTCTTCAAGACGGAAGCAGATGGAAGGCTCGATGCCTGCATATTCTGCTGTTATCTCGTCTATGTAGCTTTCCAGCTTCTTGCGCAGACGACCCTTCATGTCGCTGTTGATGCCGAACACGGCGAAGCATTCGCGCGGGATGGCGTTGCGGAGATTGCCTCCGTCGAAAGTGCTGAGAGAGATCTCATAATCACGGGAGCAGTCGAAGAGGAAGCGCGCGATAAGCTTGTTGGCGTTGGCGCGTCCGAGGTTGATGTCGCTGCCCGAATGGCCGCCGAGCAGACCGCTTACGGACACCTTCATATAGTGGAAATGCTCGGGAGCAACGCTGCGGTTGTAGCTGAAGAACGCGGTGGTGTCGATTCCTCCGGCGCATCCGACGAAGATCTCGCCGTCGTCTTCCGAGTCCATGTTGATGAGGATCTTGCCGGTGATCATGCCCTCGCCGAGGTTCTGGGCGCCTTCGAGTCCGATCTCCTCATTGACTGTGAAGAGGCACTCCAGAGGACCGTGCTCAAGGTCGGGATCGATCATGGCGGCGAGGCCTGCGGCGAGACCGATTCCGTTGTCGGCGCCGAGAGTGGTGCCGCGGGCTTTCACCCAGTCGCCGTCCACGTATGTTTCGATGGGATCTTTCAGGAAATCGTGCTGCACGTCGTTGTTCTTTTCGGCCACCATGTCCATGTGGGCCTGAAGGACGACAGCGGGAGCGTTTTCATGACCCTTTGAGGCAGGGCGCTTGATGACCACGTTGCCGACTTTGTCGGTCTTGGCTTCAAGATTGTGCTTTGCGGCAAAATCGAGAAGATAGGCGCGGATCTGCTCCTCGTGGCACGAGGGACGCGGCACTTTTGTGATTTCATCGAAGATTTGCCAGATAAGGGCAGGTTTAAGGTCTTTAACTTCCATAGTCTATAGTTTTTGGGTTATTTTTCGGGTTACGCTTCTCCGGCGCCTTGCGGCTTGGAATTTCCAAAGGTAGCAAGAATATTCTCCCCCGCCAAAATAAGCGGGTTAAAATTGCCAAAAATGCGTTAACTTTGCGTCGTGCGGTGTCGCGGAAAACATATGGATATGGAAACGGAGACAAGAGAGATGGCATTGGCGCAGTATGTCGCGCAGTACAGGGACGCGGATCTTTTCGCGGGCTATTGCCGCGAATGCGGCAATTACGGACGCTGCTGGCTGTGTCCGCCGTTCGCGCGGGACGACGTGCCGGACTTCGGCGCCTTCCGGCATATCATGCTGATTGCCGCGCGGTTCGAAGTCGGCGACGATGTTGCTCCGGCGGAAGTGATGGAGTATCTTCGCCATGAGCGTATCCGGCTGGAGGAGAAGCTGCTTGACCTGGAAAAGGAAAAGGGTGGAAGGGCATTCGGTTTTTCCGGAAGCTGTCCGTATTGCGAATGTTGCAGCCGCTCGGAAGGGGAGAGTTGCCGCCACCCGGAGAAGGCGCGTCCGTCGTTGGAAGCCTACGGATTCGACCTGTGCAGGACTATGGAGGAGCTTTTCGGACGCTCCCTGCAATGGTCGGAATCGGGCGCCCCGCTGAGGGATGTCACGCTGATAGGCGCCCTGATATACAATGGCTAAGGCAGATCAGTCGTTGTGGAAGTGAGTGTGGCTGTGCGTATGGTTCTTGCAGTCAGGACACAGTCCTTTGAGCATGTAGTTGACCGATGTGGCTCTGAACCCTTCGGGAAGCGGCACGATCGGCGTGGGCTGATTGTCAAAGCAATAGACTTTGTGGCAGCAGATGCAGTAGAAATGGGTGTGGATGTCGTCGATGCCGCACTCGCCTCTGCCGGTGCAAGGCTCGTAAAGCTCTATGCCTCTGCCGTCTTCGACCGAATGGACGAGATGATGCTCCTGCAGGGCGGCAAGGGTGCGGAAGACACTCGATTTGTCGAGCGTCTCAAGCTGCGTCTCTATGTCGCCGAGGCTGAGCGGACGTTCGGCTGAGCGGAGTGCGCGGAGCACCATGATGCGGTTGGAGGTCGGACGCAGTCCTGCCGCCGAGATGACGGCTTCTATCTCTTCAGGGCGAGATTTTTCGGAATCGTGCGTCATGTCGTATGCTGGTTGATGGCTCCGAGGTCGGCCATGCTGGAGAACGGCGTCGTCGATGCGCCGAACTGTCTCGGATAGATTATCAGGAGGTTGTGGCGCGAGAAATAGCGGCTCAGGAATGCGGGCATGCTCTCGATGTCGGAATTGTAGGAGAGCGAGCCTTGGCGTGCGGAAATGACCACAAGAAGATCGTCGTCATCGTCAATCTCATTGGCCGAGGCGATGAAATCGCCCCAGTCGGCTGAGGATTTGTAGTCTGTCTCGATGTGGTAGCTGTTGTCGACGAGAGGACGCAGATATTTGATCGTGTCGTCGTGGGCAAGGAAGAGCATCCGTGCGCCGATGTGCTCGGCGAGGGTGCAGACACGCTGCACCCATAGTGCGAATCCTGTCTCGAACTCAGCCTTGGGAGGCATCGTGACGACCACGCGGCGCAAGGTGTTGAGCGGCACGAAGCAACGGCTCATGATGATCATCTGGTTGGAGGCGTGGATGAGCTGTTCGGTGATGCTTCCGAAGAATGTGTCCACCACATTGGAGCGGCGGTGAAGACCCATGATGATTTCCGTGCAATGGCGTTCGCGCTTGACGTTGGTGATTCCCGCCACGGTGTTGACATCGAATCTCTCCACGTCGTCGATGCCGGTGTCGACACCTGTGGCGGCTTTCACGGCGTCCTTGAGCGAGGTGCGTCCCATTCCGGTGAGGGTGCCGTCGTCGGAGCTTCTGACAAAGAGTGCGGTCATGTTGTGGCGGCATCTGTCCGGACGCATCAGCACCGCGAGGCGCACGAGTCCTGCGGCGGTGATCGGATTTGCCACGGCCACGAGCTGTCGCGGATCTTCCGATTCGTTGTGGGTCGCCACGCCGGCAAGCTCGCGCTCCGCCATCGACATGCGCAGTCCCTTGGCGGCGCGTTCGGTCATCACGGATGCAACGGCACAGCAGATCAGAATCATTATGACAGCACCGTTCATGATGTCCTCATTGATAAGTCCGTAGTGAAAACCTACGATAGTGGCTGCGATAGTGGCTGCGGCTTTTCCGGCAGTGAGTCCGAACATGAGGCGGCGGTCGTCGGCAGAGAGCCGGTAGATGCGCTGCGCGACATAGGCGGCAAGCCATTTTCCGACAAGAGCAGTGATGCTCATGAAGGCTGCGAGTTTCACGACGTTCCATCCGTTGAAAATCACTCCCACATCCATCATCATTCCCACGCCGATGAGGAAATAGGGGATGAAGATGGCGCTGCCGACAAATTCAAGGCGCCCCATCAGTCCGCTGCGGGAGGGAATGAAGCGGTTGAGTACGAGTCCGGCATAGAATGCCCCGAGGATGCCTTCAAGGCCGATGACCTGAGCCACGAGTGCGGAGAAAAGCATCTCGGCGAGAATGAAGACATACTGGACGACACGGTCGTTGAAGTGGCGGAAAAACCAACGCGTGGCGTAGGTGAGCACCCACCAGATCACGACAGCATAGACTGCGATTGAGGCTATGAAGAGGGCAAGCCGCAGGGCATCGATGCTTCCGCTGTTGTTGATGTCCACGACCTCTGCAAGGAGAATCAGCGAGAGAAGCACCGCCACGATGGTTCCGCAGACGGCTATCACGCTCGATCGCTCGCCGCTTAGTCCGAGTCGTGCGGCGGAAGGATAGCTTATCAGGGTGTGGGAGGAGAGCATCGAGGCGATGAGCAGCGACGTGAGCAGCCCCATGCCCATGACGACGTGGCAGACGATTATGCCGCCGATCAGCGGGAAAAGGAAACTCAACACTCCGAAGCGCAGGCCTGAGCGCCAGTTGCGCCGCAGATTGAGCATGTCGATCTCGACGCCGGCGAGAAACATGAGGTAGAGGATGCCGACCTGACCGAAAATCTCGAAGCTCGCGTCGCGGTCGAGGAGGTCGAGGCAGTGGGGGCCGATGACTATGCCCGCTGCAATCATGCCCACGATATTTGGGATCCGGAGTTTCTGGAGAAGTATCGGGGCTATGAGAATCATGGCCAGGACGGTGAAGAAGATAGCCACGGGATCTCTCAGGGGCATCGAAATCCCTGTTGAGAAGAATGTGGTTATGTCGAGCAGCGTCGGAGGCATGATGTTACTGGCTGGGGTTAGGTCGGCGTCAATACCATGTGACACCGTTGGATGAGGAGGAGCGTTTGTCGTATTTGAAATCCTTCAGCAGCGACGACTTCACGGCGATGTGGAAGTTGTAGCTCTTGTAGGGTCCCACAGGTATGAACGAGCAGGTCATGGTGAAGCAATGCAGGTCGCGGCTGATGCTGCAGTTTGCGTATGCGATGCGGTGCAGGTCGAAGTCGTAGGAGGCCGAGAAGGCAATGTTCCAGTTCTTCGTGGGGCGGATGGAGCCGTTGAGGCTCAGGTTCTGCGTCCATTTGCCCCGATAGTCCATCTTCTCGTAGTCGAAGGCTCCGTAGCCGTAGTTCACGGAATAGTTGAACGAGAGAGACCACGGCACTGACCACGCCTCGTAGCCGTCGGCATCGGAATTGCTGTCATTGCTCTTGCGGTTCTTGTTGCGTCGTGCCGCCGCCTTTGCGGCGAAATCACCTCCGTAGTCGTCATCCTCGTCATCGTCGCCACGCGCCACATCGTCGCCGTAGTTGCGGTCGAAAGTGTCGCCGCCGCCGTCGTCCGAATCATTGTTCTTGCGCTTGAATGTGTCGTTGTTGATGGTGTAGGAGAAGGATGTGCCGGTGCTTGCAAGCTTGGCGAACCCTTTCCCGGCCTGCAGTCTCGTACGGTTAACTCTTACGGGCGTTCCGCTTTGCGAGAGTCCGTAGGTGTATGGATCCCATGTCGCGCGCAGATTGAGGTTGAAGTTGCGCGTGAGGCGCAGCAACATCGAAGTCTCGATATTGCTCCACCGCAGCGAGTCGGCCGCGAAGTTGTAGCTCTGCTGGATTGTCAGGTTCTCGATGAGCGAGATTTTCTTGACTCCGGTGGAGTCGCTGTCGCTCTTCACCTTCATTTCAAGATTGTTGGCAAGATTGACAGTCACCATTCCGGTCTTGCCGCGTCCCGGGACGCCGAAGATGGCGTTGTCGAAGTATGAGTAGTCGCGTCGCTGCTGCCGTCCCTGCTGGTCGACATAGTTATAGGAGCCGTAGACGCCCCACATCGGTGCGCCGAAGTCCGGCGCGGCGCTGAAGCTGATGGTCGGCGTCAGGACGTGGCGTATCATCTGGATTTTGTCGCCGAAGATCTTCAGCGGTTTCCAGAAACCGTATATCTTGGTGTCCATGCTCACCGATGCATTGAAATCGAAGAGGTTGTAGAATCCGCGCGCGGTGTCGCACACTTCGGCCGCCGAGTTGGGATCCCAGCTGCGGCGCACCTTGTTGAAATACATTCGGTCGTTGATCGAAACCGAAGGAGACACATTAATATAGTTGAATATATTAAATGTGGCCGAGATCGGCAGCGAATGCTTGATTCCGTTGCGCCAGTCCTTCACGAGGCTTTTCTTGAAGAACTGATCCTGACGCGCCGTCAGCGAGTTCTGGATCTGACCCTGATAGCTGATGCGGATTTTCTCATACCAGCGCTCGCCTCCGATGCGGCGCTTGCGGCGGAAAGGCGCATACTGGTTCATGGTCACGTTGACGTTGGGGAAGCTGACCGCAAGCGTCGAGTCCTGGGTTCGCTGAGCGATGTTGGCGGTTGTCGAGATGCTCCAGCGCGATTCCGGGAAGCGGTAGGTGAGGTTGACGGTCGAACTCTTGGTGTTCTCCGTAAACGAGCTGTTGTAATAGGAGTTGAGGTCGTTGCGCGTATAGCCCGAGGTCGTGAAGTTGACACTCGCCGAAAGGCTCATGTTGGGATTCGCCTTCTGATCCTGCTGGTGGCTCCAGGTGATACGGAAGTTGTTCTGCTTGCTGTAGTCCGGCGAGCCTTTGTCTCCGAAGACAGTGGAAATGAAGCTCGCGTCAAACGTGCCGCGATATTTGTAGCGTTTCACGTAGTTGGCGCGGGCACTCAGTCCCCACGAGCCTTTCGTATAGATCTCGCCGCGCAGTGCGAGGTCGAGATTGTCGCTGATGGCGAAGTAATAGCCCCCTTCGCGCAGATAGAAGCCCCGGTTGTAGTCTTCGCCGAAGGAGGGGAAGATGATGCCTGAGCTGTAGTCTTTACTGAACGGGAAGAAGCCGAATGGCACGGCAAGCGGCAGCGGCACTCCCGCCAGAACCATATATGCCGGACCGGAGACGATGTTTTTCTTAGGCGTTACCTTGCCTTTCGTTATCTGGAAATAGAAGTGCGGGTTCTCGTGGTCGTCGCAGGTGGTGTATCGGCCTCCCTGAATGTTGAAGGTGCCGTCGTCCATTTTCTTTGTGACCTCTCCGGTGAGGTAGCCTTCGCCCTGCTCCGTGATGATGTCGGTGATGTAGCCGCGCTCAGTCTTGAAGTTGTAGCGCATCTCTTTCGACTGATATTCGCCCGAGCCGTCGGAAAAGACCGGCGCCTCGTCGACTGTCCCGGAGGAATCGGCGACCCCGGTGGCGTAGACAGTCGAGGAATCCATCACCATCTCGATGCGTCCGGCGTTGAGGTTGATCTCGCCGTATTTCACAGTGGAATTGCCGTACATATAGGCGTTGTTCTGACCTAAGAGCACAAGCGAGTCGGTGGCCTCGAATGTCACGGCTTGCTCCAGATCGACCTTCTCGCGCCTTATGCGGCCGAGTATGCTTCGTGTAGTGTCGGAAGATGCGACATCGGAAGAGTCATTGGCTTCCCCTTTCGCCGTCTCATGCGACAGACGCACCGGCGAAAGACTGTCCGAATGTGCAATTGCTTGGGAATCAGACGGCAGTGAGGCGGGGGGCGGCACGCTGTCGGTGGTGACAGCCGGAGATATTTGGTTTCCGGTGTCAGCCTGACGCGATGCCGTGTAAGCGATGCTCACGATGAGCAGAGCCAACAGATATAGTAGAAATCTCCTCACACTGTGCTTGTTAGAGTCGGAAATCGCGCCCTCTGGCGTAAGTCTGCGGGAGCGAAATGACCTACAAAATTAGCCATTTTTATTGGATTGACCCACAAGAGCCTCCTCCATTTAGAATTTTTTACAACTCTCTCTTTGGGGGATGATGATTCAGGCGCGGATTTTTTTGACGGAACATGGGCGCCGGTACGGATTTTTTTGTTAATATTGTATCGGATTTTGATCTGCCGCTCCTCATGAATCGGAGAGACGGTCGGTTGATAGTGATTAATAACTTTATTATGAGGAAAATAGCGAATTGGTTGGTTCTCCTGATGCTTGCAATGGCTGTCGATGCGGCGGCTACGGTGCCGGCGTCGGAGACGAATGAGAAGAAAGAGATTAAAAAGGTGCTGTTCATCGGCGATTCGATGACCGGATGGATGGCCGAACGTCTGGAGGCTTACGGCATTCAGAATGGCTTTGAAGTCAGTACGGTGCTCTGGGACGGCTCCACGATCGCGAAGTGGGGCACCGGCAACCGCGTGCAGAAGCAGATCGAACGCTATCAGCCTGATGCCGTGTTCATTTCGCTCGGCATGAACGAGCTTCTTGAGCGTAATCCCGAGAGCAGACTCAGCACATACGTCGCCAACATCAAGAAACAGTTGGGCGATATCCCTTATCTCTGGATCGGTCCACCATCGTGGCCGGGAAAGGGCAGCGGAGAGAAACTCAACGAATGGCTTGAGTCGAAGCTTCCCAAGGGACATTATTACTGCAGTTCGTCGCTGACTCTCGCACGCCAGAGCAAGACGAATCCACACCCCACAAAAGATGCCATTCGGATCTGGATGGACAAGGTTGCCGCCTTTATAGAGGCCAATGACCTCATGCCGTTCAAGTCGCTCGACAAGCCGACCGGTGTGCAGATGAAGCGCGGTAAGGTGTTCGTTTACAAAAGAATGAAGGAAACTCTCTGAAAGCATTCCCGATGGACAACAATGCAGCGAAGGCGCGGATCGATGAATTGCGCAGTGAGATAAATCGCCACAACCACAACTATTACGTGCTCAATGCACCGGAGATCGACGACCGTGAGTTTGACTTCCTTCTAAAGGAACTCGAGAAGCTTGAGAAGGAATTTCCTGAATATGCCGATCCGCTATCTCCAACGCAACGTGTGGGAAGCGACCTGACCAAGGGCTTCGAGCATGTGGTTCATGCGCGTCCCATGATGTCGCTTTCCAACACATACAGTATCGGAGAGGTTGACGAATGGTTCGGACGAGTGAAGTCCGGACTTGGCGGCGAGCCTTTCGATGTTGTCGGCGAGATGAAGTTCGACGGCACGAGCATCTCGCTGACCTACAGCCACGGACGTCTCGTCAGGGCTGTCACGCGTGGCGACGGCGAGCAGGGTGACGATGTAACGGCCAATGTCAAGACCATACGCAGCGTGCCGCTGACTCTGCAGCCCGGCGACTGGCCCGAGGAGTTTGAGATACGCGGTGAGATTCTGATGCCGTGGAAGAGTTTTGAGGAACTCAACAAGGAGCGCGCCTACAACGAGGAACCACTGTTTGCCAATCCTCGCAACGCCGCTTCCGGAACGCTCAAGACGCAGGATCCGCGTGAGGTCTCGCGCAGGCATCTCGACGCACGGTTTTATTATCTGCTTGGAGACAATCTTCCCTTTGACAACCATTACGACAACATGATTGCCGCCCGGTCGTGGGGCTTCAAGGTGTCCCCTTCGATGAAGTTGCTTCACTCCTTAGAGGAGGTTGACGGTTTCATCGCCTATTGGGAGAATGAGCGCAAGACACTCCCCGTGGCCACCGACGGACTCGTCTTCAAGGTAAACAGTCTGCGCCAGCAGCTCAATCTCGGCTACACCGCCAAGTCGCCGCGATGGGCCATCGCCTTCAAGTTCAATCCAGAGAACGCCTGCACGAAACTGCGCTTTGTCTCCTTCGAGACCGGACGCATGGGCATCGTGACTCCTGTGGCAAATCTGGAGCCGGTGCTTCTCTCCGGGACTGTGGTGAAGCGTGCTTCTCTCCACAATGACGACATCATGCGTCAGCTCGATATCCACGAAGACGACTGGCTATATGTGGAGAAGGGTGGCGAGATCATACCCAAGATCACCGGAGTGGATCTCAGCCGGCGCGAGAATGACTCCACGCCGGTGGAGTTCGTGAGCCGGTGTCCGGTGTGCGGCACTCCGCTCGTTAAGGTCGAGGGGGAGGCCGCCTGGTGGTGTCCCAACCGCTACGGATGCCGCCCGCAGATCACCGGACGTATCGAGCATTTCGCCGCACGCCGCATGATGAACATCGACGGAATCGGCGAGGAAACAGCCGAACTGCTCTATGACAAGGGTCTCGTGCGTCTCCCCTCGGATCTTTACAATCTGAAAGTCGAGGAGCTTGCCGCTCTCGATCGTCTTGGCGAGAAAAGCGCCATGAAGATTGTGGGAAGCATCAAGGATTCCAAAAAACGTGAGTTCGAGCGCGTGGTCTACGCGCTCTCGATTCCCAACGTCGGAGAGACGACCTCCAAGCGTCTTGCCCGCGCCGTCGGCAGTATGCGCCGTCTGCGTGAGATGACAGTAGAGGAACTTACGGTGATTCCTGACATCGGTCCGATAATCGCGCAGTGCATTTACGATTATCTGCGTGAACCGGAGAACGTTAAATGCATTGAGGCGCTGGAGGCTGCCGGAGTCAATATGGAGATTCCCGAGGATCAGCTCGCCCCGAAGGGCAACGCTCTCGAAGGGAAGACGATCGTGATCAGCGGCACTTTCACGCACCATTCGCGTGAGGAATACAAGAATCTGATCGAACAGAACGGCGGAAAGAATGTCGGAAGTATTTCAAAGAAGACTTCATTCGTGCTCGCCGGCGAAAACATGGGGCCTGCCAAACGTCAGAAATGCGAGCAGCTGGGCGTGCCGCTGGTCTCGGAAGATGAATTTTTAGAGATGATAAAATGATAACAGCATCGCAGAAAAAGAAAGAGAACATTGCCGAGTATCTGCTCTACATGTGGCAGATAGAGGATCTTATCCGCGCCAATGACCTTGACATCGACAAGATTGAGGCCAATATCATATCGAAATACACCGGACTTACCGATACGCAGCGCAAGGAGATGCGAGAATGGTATGAGTCGCTTATCGACATGATGCGTCGTGAGGATGTAGTCGCCAAAGGACATCTCCAGCTCAACCGCAATGTCATCATAGACCTTGAGGATCTTCACCGTCGACTGATGAAGGATCCGAAATTTTCCGCCTACGCAAATCAGTTCTATGCCACGCTTCCCTACATTGTGGAATTGCGCGCAAAGTCTGGTGAGGAGAAGCCCGGCGAGATAGAAAGCTGTTTCAATGCCCTTTACGGCGTGCTGATGCTGCGGCTTCAGAACAGGGAGGTGTCAAAGGATACTCTTGCGGCCGTGAGCCAGATCAGCAAATTCCTCGGACTGCTCTCAGCATACTACAAGAAGGACTACAACAATGAGCTTGAGTTCAGCGACTGATCTGTCGACGGTCGGACGATGCATTACGCAGACAATACTCATCATATACTCTATATTGATGGGTATTGTCGCATATTACGGCGTTACAACCGCCGACGACCTCTTTTTCTCAACTCATTACAGAGATTTTTTGATTTCAGGCAAGCCTTTCCCGGGACTTAGCCCGGAACTGGACTATTTCAATTTCTCATGGCATCTTGTCAACGGTCGCATTGCTGACAAGTTCATGCCTCTGCTCATGCTGCTTCCCCGCAGCGTCTTCGGAGTCCTGTATGGTGTGTCGGTGTGGTTCATTCTCAGCGCGGCGGCGAAGCTGACTTTCGGACGTGGCGCCCTGAGGAACGTGCGCAGTATTGTGGTGGCTACAGCTTTGCTCCTCTTCCTTCCTTGGAACGACTACGGACTGCAACGTTGTGCTTTTCTGAATTATGTTGCCGGACTCGCTGTTGCGGTCAACTGGTTGTGGCTTTTTGTCAGACATAGGGAGATATCGACAGCCGGATGCGCCGCAATTTTCCTGTTTTCCATAGTTGCGGGATTCTGGCACGAGGTGTTCTCAATCTCTCTGCTGATTGTCGCCGCAACATCTTATGTTGCCGATTTGGAGCGTTTCCGCAGTCGACGCGCGCTATGTATGTTTGTCGGACTGTGTCTTGGCACTGCGGTGATTTTTCTTTCGCCCGGATTTTACACGAGAATCGAGGAGGAGACTTTTCTGGAGCCGATATATTCATTCTATTATATGTTAACCGGAGGGATGGTTTCGTTCTCGGGATGCACCATCGCTCTGATTCTTCTCCTTTCAGGGAAAGTACGCCGTGGCCTTGGACTGGATGTCAAGCGGTTGACTGTCTGTGTTGTGGGACTTGTTGTGCTGCTCTCGCTTACTGCATTTACGGCATACTCGTTCGGCCTTCCGGCTCGGAGGATATGGTGGTTTTCCGACTTCCTCACGGTTGTGATTGTGGCAAGAATGATAGATACACTCATTAAGAAGCGCAGTTGCGTCGTGACATCTGCCGTTCTATGTTGTGTGGCTATGTTGCCTGTTTTGATTGCGAGCGTTGCTGTTCAGCGAAGAATCTATAATGATCATCAGGCTATCCTCTCGCAATATGTCGAAAGTGGCGGAGGTAGAGTATATTACGACACATTTCTTCTGGATTTAGACTTACTGTACAGTCCGCTGTTTTTTCAGAGTAATCTTTACACAACTTACGAACACTCTTACGGAGAATTGTATTTCGGTTGTCACAAACCCTTATTTGTGCTTCCGAGTGAATTCCGGAATTTGGATTTGCGAAGTTGTCGCGATTGCGGCAACGGACTCGCCGTCACGCCCGAAGGCCATGCTATTTACAAAATGCCGGGGGCCGAAACGAACATAGGAAAGTATCTTTTCTATGAGGATGGCAGCGGAAAGATGCAGGATGCTCCGGTGATACTTCAGCCTCTTAACCGTGACAGTGTAGGGCGTGTCTATTACATCAGTCTGGTTTTCCGTCCGTGGAGAAACGACGCGGAGATTGTCGTTCCGGAGAGAATAGAGTGAACCTTCGCGCGAGGTGGTTGCAGGGATGAGGATTTTTGTGTATTTTTGCAATCTGAAACAAGTGCGATTCGTCATGAAAAAGATTTTATTGACCGGAGCGAGAGGACAGCTCGGATGCTGTCTGCGGGATATACTCGACAGACGTCCCGATATAGAATATTTGGCCACTGATGTCGTGGCTTCGGATGCCGAAGGCGTTCTTGCGCTCGACCTGACCGATTCCGAAGCTGTCAGCCGGATGACAGAGGAAGGATTCGACTTCATCGTCAACTGTGCGGCCTACACTGCAGTCGACAAGGCTGAGGATCAGCCGGAACTGTGCAGGGCTGTCAATGCCGACGCCGTGGGCAATATCGGCGAGGCTGCCAACCGCACCGGAGTGAAGGTGATTCATGTCAGCACCGACTACGTGTTCGGTGGCGACGGATGCCGCCCTTACCGCACGACGGATCCCGTCAACCCGCGTTCTGTCTATGGCTCGACCAAGCTCGAAGGGGAATGGCGCCTCATCAAGGCGATGGGCGAGGGCTACGCCATCATCCGCACGGCATGGCTCTATTCTCCCTATGGTAACAACTTTGTCAAGACGATGATGCGCCTCGGCAATGAACGCGAATCGCTTAATGTCGTTGCCGACCAGATCGGTACTCCGACTTACGCTCCGGATCTCGCAGCCGCAATAGTGAAGATGATCGACGCCGACCTTCCGGAGTCCGGAATTTTCCATTTCACGGATGAAGGCGTCGCTTCATGGTATGATTTCGCCGTTGCCATCATGGATATGGCAGGAATCACCTGCTGCAATGTTCATCCTTGCGATTCTGAGGAATATCCGACAAAGGCCACGCGTCCGTTCTATTCCGTCCTCTCCAAAAAGAAAATCCGCGATCAGTATGGCGTTGTGACACCCTACTGGCGCGATTCACTGAAAAATTGCATTAAAGTTCTTTCAAATGGCATTATTGACTGACGAGATAGCGCGCCGACGCACCTTTGCCATCATTTCCCATCCTGACGCGGGCAAGACCACGCTGACGGAAAAACTCCTTCTTTTCGGTGGCGCCATCCATGTGGCCGGCGCCGTGAAGAGCCACAAAATCAAGAAAACCGCCACATCCGACTGGATGGAGATAGAGAAGCAGAGAGGCATCTCTGTGGCTACATCCGTCATGGGTTTCGAATACGGCGACTACAAGATAAACATCCTCGATACTCCCGGCCATCAGGATTTTGCCGAGGATACTTTCCGTACGCTTACTGCGGTCGACAGCGTCATCATCGTGGTCGATGTGGCGAAAGGTGTGGAGACTCAGACGAGGCGCCTCATGGAGGTATGCCGCATGAGAAACACGCCGGTGATTATTTTTGTCAACAAACTCGACCGCGAGGGTCGCGATCCATTCGACATCCTCGACGAACTGGAGAAGGAGCTGAAGATAAGTGTCCGCCCGCTCTCCTGGCCGATCAACATGGGCGCCAAATTCAAGGGCGTCTACAATATCTACGAGCACGGACTCGACCTTTTCACGCCCAGCAAGCAGACGATCAGCGAGCGTGTCGAGATTCCCGACGTCAATTCGCCGCAGGTCGACGAGCTTGTCGGCGAGGCTGATGCCGCCAAACTGCGCGAGGATCTGGAGATCATCGAGGGTGTGTATCCGGAATTTGAGGTCGAGGAATATCTCAAGGGTGAGCTTGCACCGGTCTTCTTCGGCTCTGCGCTCAACACGTTCGGCGTGAAGGAATTGCTCGACTGCTTCGTGCAGATCGCTCCGGCACCGCGTCCGATCGAGGCCGTTGAGCGTCGCGTGGACCCTGACGAGGAAGCCTTCACGGGATTTGTGTTCAAGATCCATGCCAACATGGATCCCAATCACAGATCCTGTATTGCCTTTGTGAAGGTATGTTCCGGTAAGTTTGAGCGCAATGCTTCCTATCGTCACATCCGTCTTGACAAACAGTTGCGTTTTGCGGCTCCGACGGCCTTTATGGCACAGAAGAAAAACGTTGTTGACGAGGCGTTTCCCGGCGACATCGTCGGTATCCCCGACACCGGCAACTTCAAGATCGGCGACACGCTCACGCAGGGCGAGCTGCTGCATTTCAAGGGCTTGCCGTCGTTTTCTCCGGAGATGTTCAAGTATATCGAGAACGCCGATCCGATGAAGCAGAAGCAGCTCGACAAAGGAATCGCACAGCTTATGGACGAAGGCGTCGCACAGATGTTTGTCAATCAGTTCAACAACCGCAAGATCATCGGCACGGTCGGTCAACTCCAGTTTGAGGTGATCCAGTACAGACTTCTGCACGAATACGGCGCCCAGTGCCGCTGGGAACCGCTACATCTGTACAAGGCATGCTGGATCGAGAGCGACGACGAAGCCGCGCTTGAGGCCTTCAAGAAGAGAAAGCATCAGTTCATGGCGGTTGACCGCGAAGGTCGCGACGTCTTCCTTGCCGACAGCTCCTACGTGCTCGAGATGGCGCAAACTGACTACCCCAAAATCCGCTTCCACTTCGTCTCCGACTTTTAGATTAGGATTTTAAAACTGCTAATGTAAAGGATGAAAATTATAATCAGGTTTCTGGTCATGGCGGTTTTGTCCTGTATCCCTTTAGGTATTGCCGCACAGGACGTCATTACGCGTCCTAAAAAGTCTGCTAAGAAGGTCACGGCTCCCGCAAAAAAACAAAAAGCCACCCCAATCTTACGCCTGAGCAGATGTACGAGAAAGGAAATGCAGCAAGAGACAGGCATGATTATTCGGAGGCCGTAAAATGGTACTGCAAAGCCGGTGAAGCAGGGCACCAAGGTTCTATAGGCGTTCTTGCATATTGGTACTATGAGGGCCAATATGTGCCAAAGGATCACTCCGAGTCTGCGAAATGGTACCTTAAATCCGCGGATCATTGGTTCGCACAACTAATGCTTGGCAAAATATATTACAATGGCGGCTATGGTGTGGTAAAGGATTATTCAGAGGCCTTTATCTGGTTTCACAAGGCCGCTGCACAGAATGAGCCCGAAGCTCAATTTTATGTTGGCAACATGTATGAGAATGGTTACGGCGTTGCCAAAAATCTCAATGAGGCGAGAAGTTGGTATCGAAAATCGGCGGATCAGTCCTATTATACGGCACAATTAGCTTTGGAGAGACTGCGATAATTCTTTATTAGCTTGTCGATTTTAATAGGAGAACTTTTTCAGTCGCGGAGGAAAGCGGCGTGGTCGCTCATTGTCTGAAGTGTGGCTGCTCGGTCGGCCTCGATCATTTTGTCAAGGCGTGCGATGGCTTCCGGTGCTTTGGGGAGAAGACTGCGCCATTTGGGTGTCATTGCCGACGCTTTCCATGCGGCTTCAAGCGTCGCGTAGTTGCTGAATGTCTCGTCGAGGATAGTTTTCATCTCTTCCAGACTTTCGGCTTTGCACACTTTGTTGACGACACTGCGGGGAACCGGCAGTCCGCCGAGATCAATCCACTGTTCTGGTTTGTCGATTGCCGGCGGCATGTCGGAGGGAGCGTCGTTGATATATTTCAGAATTGCCATCTCGTAAAACTCGCGTCCCTTTACGAGCGAATTATGAGAGAAACGCAATCCGTTGTAGTAGTAGAATCCGTCGGGCTGCGCGCCGTCGGAGAGCATCGAGTCTATAAGTTCCACCGCCTGCATCATCGACAAGACCGTGATCGGATTGAGCACGTCGAAGGAGATGCGGTCGTGGAGAGGCAGTTTGGGGCGCTTGCGGTTGTCGCGCGAAGGCCATTTGATTGCGTCGCGCGCGAGACCGCAGGAACGCAGCATCACTCCCGGCACTACGATCGTGCCACCCTTGGGATCTGAGAAAAGATAACTGAATGGAAATTTCGAGGTCTCGGGATGTTTCTTGTGCGAACCCATGAGGAGCGAGAAGGCGCCGATGCGTCCTCCCCACATCACATAGCTGTCTGACGATGTCTTCACGCCCCGCTCCATCAACCCCCAGTGGACTGGACCGAGCTTGTATTTGTGATTGCTGGAATTGGTGCCGCTTCCGGCGTTCATGAAAGAGGTCATCGTGCCGATGAGCAGCGACGATTTGTGCATACTCACGGTGTATGGACCGGCGAAAAGGGCACAGGCTTCGCCGTTCTCGCAGCTGCAGTTGGCGAAGAAAAGCGAATCGTGGGCGGTGAATCCCTTGTCCAGCACAGTGCCCTGGCCGACGTAGCAGTTGCGAAGGAGTGCGCCCGACATCACCTTGGCATCCTCAATTATGAAATTTTCCGCATCGACATTGCTTCCTACGAACGTGAACGGACGCGAGGTGGGGGAGTTGTTGATTATGAGCCCGTTGGCGAGACGCGATGCACCCTCGATGGTGACACCTGCGCCGACGCCGACATTGAGCATCAGCCCGACGCCGCGGATACTGCTTCCGTCGCCGATACATGCGTAGGAGGGTAACTCCGACCACATCTCCTGAAGCATCGGGAACAGGACGTCGTCGGTCCAGCGTGGCTTCCATGCCATCAGCGCCGCCATCTGCGCGTCGAGTCCCGGATAAATGTAGACCGGACGCGAACCGGTTTCGTCGAGCACGCCTACTGCCGTGCCGATGCCGCAGAGAGTGTCGGTTGCTTCAAAGGAGATGCGCCCGACATCGACGATGGAGACATTGTTGCCGATGATGCAGCCGTCGAGCGAGCCGCGCACGCAGCTGATGTAGCATCCGTCGCCGATGCGGCTGTTGCTGATCACTGCGTCGAAGATCCCTTGCGGAGTTTCTGCATCCTTGCTCAGCAGGCCGATGGTGACGTCGCCGTAGAATCGTGAATTGCGGATCAGGGTGTAGTCCGTGTCGCGATGGATCGACACCCGGTTCCAGTCAGCGGCAAAGCAACCCTGAGCTTCCAGGATGCCGCTGAGCGCGCTTCCCACGGCAAGATACTGTCGTGAGAAGGCTTCTTCGGTTTTTTCAAAGCTCTGAGTCTGTGTTGTCACTGAGGTCGTCATATCTGTTATAGAGGAAATCGTTATAAGGGAAACGCTGTGTATGGATCTCGCACGCTTTCTCGTAGAGTAGTTTGCGCAGCGCGTCGATGTTTATCTGCTTCTTGGCGGAGATGAAGACGCAGTTATCGCCGAGACGTCCTATCCAGCTCTTTTTCAGGTCGTCGAGCGACATGTTCTCGCGTGTCGGTTCCGAGAGATCGTCTGCATCCTTGGGGGTATAGGTGAAAGCGTCGATCTTGTTGAAGACGAGAATCATCGGCTTGCCGTCAGCGCCGCAGATGTCGTGGAGAGTTCGGTTTACGACCTCGATCTGCTCCTCGAACTGCGGATGGCTGATGTCGACGACATGGACAAGAAGATCGGCCTCACGCACCTCGTCGAGGGTCGACTTGAACGAATCCACAAGGTTGGTGGGCAATTTGCGGATAAATCCTACGGTGTCGGTGAGGAGAAAAGGCAGATTGTCTATCACGACCTTTCGAACCGTCGTGTCAAGCGTCGCGAAAAGCTTGTTTTCAGCGAAGACATCGCTCTTACTCAGCAGATTCATCAGCGTCGATTTGCCGACATTCGTGTATCCGACGAGCGCCACGCGGGTCAGCTTGCCTCGGTTCTTGCGCTGGATGCTCTTCTGGCTGTCGATGTGGCGCAGCTCCTCTTTCAGACGTGCGATCTTGTCAAGGATGATTCGGCGGTCGGTCTCTATCTGGGTCTCGCCGGGACCTCTCATGCCGATACCGCCTCGCTGGCGCTCCAGGTGAGTCCACATCCTTGTCAGGCGCGGCAGCAGATACTGATACTGTGCAAGCTCCACCTGAGTGCGTGCCGTGGCCGTACGCGCACGGCGCGCGAAGATGTCGAGAATGAGCGACGTGCGGTCGAGCACCTTTATTTTGAGTTCTTTTTCGATGAAGCTCACTTGCTTGGTGCTCAAGTCGTCGTCGAAGATCGCCATGCCGATGTTCTCAGCCTCGACATATGCCTTTATCTCTTCGAGTTTGCCTTTGCCGACGTAGCTCGTTGAGTTGGGGTGGTCGAGTTTTTGCAGGAAGCGGCGCATAGAGCGTGCTCCCGCCGTATCGGCCAGAAACTCAAGCTCGTCGAGATACTCCAGAGCCTTCTTCTCGCTTTGCTGGGGTGTGACGAGACCCACGAGCACAGCTGTCTCGTTGGCCTCTGTGGTTATTATATTGTCTTCAATCATACTTTTCTGTCAGATACAGTTTATTTGATTCGGGAGTGCCTGAAGACTTCCCACGGAGTAGAGGTAGAAGAGGTATAAGTATAACCCTTACCGCAGCAAAATTGTTTAGAATCACTTCTTGTTGTAGGAGCGGTTGAGGCCTTCGACGATTTCGTCGGTGATGTCCATGTTGGGGTTGATGTAGATCGTGGCGGCCTTCATCAGGATGGCGTCGTAGCCGTGAGCCTTGTTGTAGCGCTCCACATAGTTCTCTATGGAGTCATTGATGGTTTTCTGAAGCTGTGCGGCCTGATTGGTGGCATTCATCTGCATACGTCCGATCTCCTCCTCGGCGGCACGCTGCATTTGGCTGAGCTTGTTCATGTCTGCCTGATAGGTCTGCTCTGTATACTGGTTGTTCTGCCCTTTCTGCTGGATCTGGTTGGCAAAATTCTGGATAGCTGTAGCGCGCTGACGCTGGGTGTTTTCGATGTTCTGCTGCATGCGCAGGATCTCCTCCTGATAGTCCTTCGCGAGGTTGTATTTTGAAAGGAGAGTATCGGAGTCAACATAGCGGTAGTTGGGGAGACCCACTGTGTCGCGGGGTTCCTTTTTCTTCTTGGCCACAGCCTCTTTCTTTCCGTCCTTCTTCTCATCCTTGTTGCTGCACGAGGTGGTGGTTCCGATCAGTGCCGACCCGAACAGAGCGATTGCCACAGTGGCACATAGATAACGCTTCATAAGTAACTCTTAAAAATTAGTTAATGTTAAAATGGTTGATGTAACTCACATTTCTGATACATCCTTGCTCGTCTTTTTGGCGCTTTAGCCGTTCTCGCTCAGTCATGTAGCCCGCTACACTCCTTCGCTCCTCCGGCTAAATCCCTCAAAAAACCTTCGCAATCATGTATCATCTAATTTTTGCGAGTTACTTAATCTAAATATTTATAGTAGTATAAGTTTTTATTTCGTTGTTTTTGCCTTGCCCTTCCTGTCGAACTTCATGCGGCAGGCATGTCCGATGCGGAAGTCGCCGCGGCCGAGTATGGTGCCGATGGCTATCAGCGCCACGCACACGCCAAGCAGGATTATGGCAAGAAGTGATTGGTGCAACATATCTTTGTTCTTTGGCTAAATTTCTCTTAGAGTGCAAAGTTAGTCAAAAACGCCGATATTTTTGCATCACAGTCCGAAAAAACGGCGCGCCGACGCCGTGGTCTTCTCTGCAAACTCATGCACGTCCATTCCGAGCGTGTCGGCTACACTCACCGCGATGTAGGGCAACAGCGCCGATTCGTTGCGTGTGCCACGCATCGGCACAGGCGCCAGATACGGCGCGTCGGTCTCAAGCAGGATTCTCCCGGCGCCGATGGTTTTAACGGCCTCGCGCACCTCCGGCGCGTTCTTGAACGTAGCCACTCCGTTGATGCCGAACATCGCACCGGGCACACGTTCCATCACTCTTTCGGCTTGCGATACGTTGCCGGTGAAGCTATGGAAAAGCAGCCTTGGCAATTCATCTCCGCTGAAATTTCCTATCACCTCAAGAGTTTCGTCGAGTCCCTCGCGGCAGTGGATGATCACCGGAAGCCTGTCCTCCGCCGCCCAGCCGAGCTGCGTTTCGAAGGCCTCCATCTGGCGACGCACCTTGCTCGTGTCGCGGTAGAGGTCGATTCCTACCTCTCCCACGGCGATATAGTCTCCCTCTTTCATCCGCTCCCGGATTGCAGCGAGCTGCGCCTCCCAATCGTCCTTCAGGTCGTCGGGATGCACTCCCGCGGCCAATGCCGTATTGTCGGGAAACGCCCTGTAAAGCCGCTCCATCTCGTCCATCGCCTCGCCGTTGATGCCGGGGAGGATCATGAATTCCACTCCGGCGTCTATAGCGCGTCTCACCGCCGCTTCGCTCTCGCCTCCCGGGTAGGAGTCGGACAGATATAGATGCGTATGGGTGTCGATAAGATGCAGTCCATCAGGTATGACGACTGTCTTTGTCTTCGCCGTCACTTCTTGCGGTCGATAAGTTTCTCAACCACACTCTTCAGCGCGGCGGTCGATTCCTTGTCAAGCGATGTCTCGGTGAGACTCTTGATGGCGCGTCCGGACCATTCGTCCCACGCCTTGCGGCACACTCTCGGCATTTCAGCGGCTGTCATGATGTTGCGCACGGTGCGCACACGCAGATCGCCGACGGGAAGATTCATGGCTGATTTCAGAGCCTCTGCGTTGGCGCCTCCGGCCTCAAGGGTCTTCAGCGTAAGGAATGTCTTCTTGCCGTTGTTGATGTCGCCACCCAAGGGCTTGCCGAAAGTGGTTGCGTCGCCGTAGACGTCGAGGTAGTCGTCCTGAATCTGGAATGCCACTCCCAGCGACTCGCCGAATCGGAACATCACTTCGCAGTCTTTCTCGTCGGCACCGGCAATGCGGGCGCCGATGGCGCATGCCGCTCCAAGAAGCACCGAAGTTTTCAGACGAATCATCTCCAGATATTTATCGATGGTCACGTCGTCCGCCTTTTCGAACTCCATGTCGAGCTGCTGGCCTTCGTAGACGCCGAGAGCCATGCGGTTGAATTCGTCAATCACACCCCGAAGCGCCTTGTCGGGCACTTCCGTCATGTATTGGTTGGCAAGCGTCAGCATCACGTCGCCCGAGAGGATCGCCGTGTCGGTGTCCCATTTGCGGCAGACGGTAGGTTTGCCCCGGCGCAGGTCGGACCGGTCCATCACGTCGTCATGCACGAGCGTGAAGTTGTGGTACATCTCGATGCCGAGGGCGGCTCGGCGCGCCTCATCAAGGTTGCCCCCGAAAGCATCGCAGGTCATCAGGAGGAGAATCGGACGCAGACGTTTGCCTCCGTTCTCCATGGAGTAATATATCGGTTGATACAGGCCGGGGAGATTATCCACCGGCAGTTTTATTTGCTTGATTTCATCTTCGAGCATTGCCCGATAGTCTGACATACGTTTCATTATATACCTTTATATGTGTATTCGTTGGTTAAGTAGAGGACCTTGTGGTCGGTTATTCTTAAACGACGCCTTACAGCGGCGAGCCTTTCATAAGCACGCACTCTGCGATATAGACTCCGGCACCGGCCAGATAGCCCAGCAGCGCCCAGAGCGAGAATCGTTTCAGATACCATCCGAAGCTCATCTTCTCCAGTCCCATGGCGATGACTCCGGCCGCGCTGCCGATGATCAGCAGACTGCCGCCTACGCCGGCGCAGTAGCTCAGGAATTCCCAGAAGACGCCGTCGACCATGAAGAATGCGTCATAGCCTGTAGCGGCCGCGTCTGTCACGGGATACATGCCTATCACTCCGGCAACCAGAGGAACATTGTCGAAGATCGACGACATGGCGCCGAGAATAATGTTGATGAGATATGGATCATGCATGGTCTCGTTAAGCCACTGAGCACACATATGCAGGATGCCGCTCGCCTCAAGCACTGAGACAGCCATCAGGATGCCAAGGAAGAAGAGTATCGAAGGCATGTCGATGCGTTTTATCACACGCGGAAGCCTGTATTCCTGCTCGCTGTTCAGGTGCTTGCGGTCGTAGAAGATCTCCATGTAGACCCACAGGATGCCGAGCACAAGCAGCATGCCCACAAAGGGCGGAAGATGTGTCAGTGTCTTGAAGACAGGAACGAAGATCAGTCCGCCGACTCCAAGCAGGAAGATGGCTGTGCGCTGTCCTTTAGTGATGATTTCCGACGATTCCGACGGTGCGTGGTGCACCGGAGTGAGCTGTCCCTTGAGTCTGAATGTGATGCCCAGCAGAGGCACGATCATCGCCACGACACTTGGCAGAAGCACAAACTCAATCAGCGCGCCGGAGGTCACGTTGCCGTCCACCCAGAGCATGATGGTGGTCACGTCGCCGATCGGCGACCACGCGCCTCCGGTGTTGGCCGCTATCACGACCATGCCCGCGTAGAGCCAGCGCTCATGCTTGTCTTCCACGAGCTTACGCAGCAGAAGCACCATCACTATGGTGGTGGTCATGTTGTCCAGAACGGTCGAGAATATGAAGGTCACGATGCAGATCACCCACAGCAGCTTGCGCTTGTTGCGTGTGGTGATGTGGTCTGTCACGACGCTGAATCCTCCGTGGACATCCACAAGCTCCACGATCGTCATGGCGCCGATGAGGAAGAAAAGTGTCTGCGTCGTGTCTCCGAGCGATTCGATGATCTTGCAGTTGACGATGTAGTCCAGAGCCTGTTTGTGCAGGCTTTCGTTTTTAAGCGCGGGGTGGGCAGCCACATAGTCAAGCAACTCCTTTCCTTCCGCTATGGGGACGATGTATTCCGCAAAGAGGGCATAGAGCACCCACAGCACCATGCCGAGCACAAGTGCCGTGGCCGATTTGTCAACCTTCAGCGGATGTTCAAGGGCTATGCAGATATAGCCGATAAGGAAGATTACTATTAATGTTGTTATCATTGGTATGGATAAAGGTTATTTATGTATGATTTGTAATGTTTCCTGTCCTTGAATTTTTGAGCTGTAAAATTAGTCATTATTTCATTCACGCTAAAATTTTCCGCCTCTAATTTTCCCTGTGAGATGATGTCGTGATGATGTCGTGCCGCGGATGGCTTGCCAATCGGTGTGGCGTGGACGGAGACATTCGGCACACACTGTGCAACGCCGGAGGTGTTGTACGTTCCGCGTCCGCGTCCGCCGCAGAAAATCCGACGAAAATCCCGCCTCGTTTTTGCGCATCTCGGAATTATTCGCTAATTTTGTAGCACCTTGGAGATGTGTCAGGCGCTTTGTTGCCGTTGATGCGGTTCAATATCCTGGGCGTCAAATGTTTGCTATGTCTGCAACTATCACAGATCTCTTGAGCGGCATCACCGCCAAATGCGATATGCTCGCAAGACGATGCCGCGATCTCGACGAGGAGAACAGGCGGCTCAGGGCGAGCCTCGCCGAGTCTCGTCAGGCCGAAGAGATCGCTCGCCGCGACCTTGACGACGCGCGCAGAAAACTCAATTATCAGACAATAGCCTCAAATTTCGACTCAGGCACCCGCGACTCTTCGCGGCAAAGCAGCAGGATCATTTCCGATATGGTGCGAAAAATAGACCGTTGTATATCCCGCCTCGAAGCGGAATAACTGACAAGTGCAAGATACGGACAAAATAAAAATGCGTGTTAACATCGCCGGCGAGATTATCTCTCTGGGTGTCCCTTTCGATGATCAGGACTTTGTGCGCGACACCGAACGCCGCATTGCCGAGCTTTTCGACAACTGGCGCGAACGTTTCCCCTCCAAATCGGTGCGCGAACTGCTGGCCATGATGACATATCAATACGCTTCTTATTACAACGCCCTTAGCCGGAGGCAGACCGACACTATCGCTGCCCTTCAGCAATGCGACGCAAGGCTCGGCGACATCATTGCCGGCGCCAAAGCCGCTCCTCAGGGCGTCGCGGACGACGCTTAGTCCCTGAGTGAAAGTTGTCGCCCCACACAGCGCTTCAACGAGATAGCATAGCTCTTTTTCGCACCGCCATGACGCCATTGAGGCGTTGTGGTGCAGTATGTTTTATATTGATTTACAATGATTTATAATTTGAATAACCTTAAATATATCAACAACAAATGGATGCTATCGCTATCATAATCTTTATATTGGTAGGAGTCGTAGCGCTTGCTGTCGGCTTCTACTTCGGACTTGTGAAGAGCCGCAGCAATGCGCGTTCACAGGCCAATCAGATGCTCGACGACGCGCGCCGCGAGGCCGATGTCCTTAAGGAAAAGAAACTTCTTGAGGTCAGGGAACACCAGATGAAGGTGAAGGCCGAGGCCGAGAAGGAGGCCAACCAGCGCCATCAGAAGTATCAGGCTCAGGAGGCGCGACTCAAGCAGCGCGAACTCCAGCTCAACCAGCAGCAGAGCGAACTCTCCAAGAAACGCAACGAACTCGATGTCTTCAAGGTCAATCTAGACAATCAGCAGCAAGTGCTCGAACACCGCACTTCCGAGGTGGAGAAACTTCACCGTGAGGCGCAGGAGAAGCTTGAGCATCTCTCCGGACTTTCCGTCGAGGAGGCTCGCGAGAAGCTTATAGAGTCGCTTAAGGACGAGGCAAAGACTGCCGCCGCCGGCTATATCAACGACATCATGGACGATGCGCGTATCTCCGCTTCCAAAGAGGCAAAACGCATTGTTGTCCAGACGATCCAGCGTGTTGCTACCGAGACTGCCGTGGAAAATTCCGTGACGGTCTTCCACATTGACAACGACGAGATCAAGGGTCGTATCATCGGTCGCGAAGGCCGCAATATCCGTGCTCTGGAGGCTGCCACCGGAATTGAGATAATAGTCGACGACACCCCCGAGGCAATCGTGCTCTCAGGTTTCGACCCCGTGCGCCGCGAGATCGCGCGTCTGGCGCTCCATCAGCTTGTGGCCGACGGACGTATCCATCCCGCCCGCATCGAGGAGGTGGTCGCCAAGGTGCGCCGTCAGGTCGAGGAGGAGATCATCGAGACCGGAAAACGAACTGCCATCGACCTCGGCATCCACGGTCTGCATCCCGAGCTTATCCGCATGGTCGGACGTATGAAATATCGTTCCTCCTACGGCCAGAACCTTCTCCAGCACTCGCGCGAGACTGCCAATCTCTGTGCCGTCATGGCATCGGAGCTTGGCCTCAATCCCAAGAAAGCGCGTCGTGCCGGACTCCTCCACGACATAGGCAAGGTGCCCGACGACGAACCGGAACTGCCGCACGCACTGCTCGGTATGAAGCTCGCTGAGAAATACAAGGAGAAACCCGAGATCTGCAACGCCATCGGTGCCCACCACGACGAGGTCGAGCCTTCTTCGCTCATCGCTCCGATCGTCCAGGTCTGCGACGCCATTTCGGGTGCGCGTCCCGGAGCACGCCGCGAGATTGTGGAAGCCTACATCAAGCGTCTCCACGACCTTGAGCAGCTTGCGCTCTCTTATCCCGGAGTCATCAAGACCTACGCCATTCAGGCCGGACGCGAGCTGCGTGTGATCGTGGGCGCGGAGAAGATCTCCGATTCCGAGGCCGAGAACCTTTCCACAGAGATCGCCCGCAAGATCCAGGACGAGATGACATATCCCGGCCAGGTCAAGATCACCGTTATCCGTGAGACCCGCGCCGTAAGCTTTGCTAAATAACCTCGTGCCGGTCTATGGATACAGAAAAGAAATTGTCCGGCGCGGGTGAGGTGCGCCGTCCCTGCGGCGGCTGTGTCGGCTTCGGCGCTCCCGGCTCCAAATGCGCCGGTTGCTCCAAAAGCGCCACATGCGGCGGCTGCGACGGATGTGCCATAGGTTTCGAGGAGGCCGGACACGTCTCGGTCTGCGGCGGCAGCGAGCCTCCGAGAGGCAAGCTCTTCGGGACCAACTGGCTCGACGGAATCTCCGACGCTTCCAACTTCGACACTGTGGAGGTGCAGTTCAAGAACACCCGCAAGGGATTCTACACCAATCCCGACCATATCGCCCTCAAGATCGGCGACATGGTGGCGGTCGACGCATCTCCCGGCCATGACATCGGTCAGGTCACCATGGTCGGCAAGCTTGTGGCGCTCCAGATGAAGAAGGCCAATGTGAAGCCGGACGCCGAGCTTAAGCGTGTATTCCGCATCGCGCGTGAGAGCGACCTTCAGAAATACCGTGACGCACGTGCTCTGGAGCACGATACCATGATTCGTTCGCGCCGCATCGCCGACGAGCTTAACCTCAACATGAAGATCGGCGACGTGGAGTATCAGGGCGACGGTAGCAAGGCGATTTTCTATTATATCGCCGACGAGCGCGTAGATTTCCGCAAGCTCATCCGTGTGCTTGCCGACACGTTCCGGGTCCGCATCGAGATGAAGCAGATCGGAGCGCGTCAGGAGGCCGGACGCATCGGCGGCATCGGTCCCTGCGGCCGACCGCTGTGCTGCGCTTCCTGGATGACCGGATTCGTCTCGGTCGGCACCGCCGCGGCACGCTATCAGGATCTCTCCATGAACCCGCAGAAGCTTGCGGGTCAGTGTGCCAAGCTCAAGTGCTGCCTCAACTACGAGGCAGACTGCTACATGGAGGCTTCCTCCAAGCTCCCCCCGAAGGATGTGCCGCTGGAGACGGCCGACAGCACTTACTTCCACTTCAAGACAGACATACTTTCCGGACGCATGACCTACAGCACCGACAAGTCGATGCCGGTCAACTGCGTCACCATCACCGCTGACCGCGTGCGCGAGATCATGGAAATCAACCGTCGCGGAGAGAAAGTGGAGTCGTTGTTGCCCGACGGTGAGTCGCGCGAGCCTAAGAAGGAGTTTGTGGAGCTTGTCGGACAGGACAATATCAACCGTTTCGACAAGACGCGCAAGAAGAAAAAGAAGAAATCGAAGTCCGCGCCTCAGCAGGATGGTGGCCGTTCCCAACAGCCTGCCGCTCAGGACAAGAAATCAGAAAAACCTTCGCGACAGCCGCAGCCTGAAAAGGCAAAGGGCGCTCCTGATAGTTCGCAGCGCAGAAACCAGCAGCGCCGCCGCAAGAATCAGGGCGGTGAGAAACCTCACAAGGACAAGCCCGCAGCCGAATGATACGCAACCGACGGATCTTCCTTAAGAGACTTGCTGCATTGGTGGTCATTGCCGTGGCGATGCTCGCGGCGATGGCTTCGTGTGTGGGTGGCGATGAGCCGGTCTATTCGAGATTCGTGACTGTCGATCCAAAAGGGTGGGACAACAGTGAGTATTGTGTCTTCCGCATGTCCGACGCCGATTCTTCCGTTCTTGCGGACGTGGCGGCCCGTTATGATATCATCCTCACCGTGCGCCACAATACCGACTATCCCTACAATAACCTCTGGATTCTCTTTGAGAAGGCCGTTTCGCCTGATTCTGTAGTCTCGGCAAAGGTCAACTTGACGCTCGCAAACACATCCGGCTCATGGCGTGGCCATGGAATGCAGGGACTCTATGAGTTCTCCGATACAGTGATGCATGCGGTGCCGCTATCATCCGCCGACGTCCTCTCGGTGCGTCATGACATGCCCGTCGCTTCTGTGCCGGGAATACTCGACATCGGCGTGGCTGCCGTGCCGGTTGATAGGTAAATCCGGCTGAACCATTTGACTTCGCGAAATGTCTACAATATAAAAATATGTAGCTATGTCTCTTTCACGTGTACAATCCATCATGGCTGAGAACGGCCTGCATGCCGCTCTGATTGCCGACAATGCCAATATATTCTACCTTGCACGCCGTGTTTTCCGTGGCTACGTCTACTTATCGCTCGGACGTGAGCCGCTGTATTTTGTGATCAGGCCTTTGGGGCTTGAAGGCGGGTCGTGGCACTATATCCGCAAGCCGGAGATGATTCCGGAGGTGCTTGGGCAGCTCGGTTATCCTATGCCCGAAAGGATCGGTCTCGAACTCGACGATCTCACTTATTCGCAGGTATTGAGACTCAAAAGCATATTCCCCTCGGCAGAGACTGTCAATCTTTCCTCCATCATGCGCGAGGCGCGTATGGTCAAGGATGACTCGGAACTCGATCTCCTGCGTGTCGATGGAGAGAAGCATGCGGCTGTCTATTCTCGCATTCCGGGACTGTACAGGCCGGGAATGAGCGATCTGGAATTGCAGATCGAGATCGAGCGTGTGCTGCGTCTCGAAGGGTGCCTCGGCTATCTCCGCACTTCGGGAAATCTCATGGAGATCAACATGGGAAGTGTGCTCAACGGCGAGAATGCCGATGTGCCGACACCCTACGATTTCGCGGTCGGTGGCGGAGGTGTCGATCTATCCTTGCCGGTAGGTGCCGATGGCAGGATCATGAAGGAGGGCACGACGGTGATGATAGACATGAACGGCAATTTCAACGGCTATCAGACCGACCTTACCCGCACATGGGCTGTGGAGTCCGTCTCAGATGAGGTCGTGGCTATCCACAACACATCCATACAGATTTGCCGCGAACTGGAAAAGATGGCGCTTCCGGGAGTGCCTGTAAAGGCGCTCTACGAGAAGGCCGAGGAGATTGTTAAGACTAAAGGACTGGAGCATTTCTTCATGGGCCACAGGCAGCATGCATCCTTCATTGGCCATGGAGTCGGAATCCAGCTCAACGAGTGGCCGGTGATCATGCGCAAGAGTCCTCACATCCTTCAGAAGAACATGGTGATCGCCATTGAGCCGAAGTTCGTGGTTCCCAAGGTCGGCGCTGTCGGAATAGAAAACACTTATATCGTTACCGATTCCGGACTTGAAAACATTACTCCCGCTCCCGAGGAGCTGGCGGTTCTCTCTCTTTGAAATTTTCCATTATCGAAGACAACAGACAGACACAGATGCAGATAGAGATGAATCTTGCGGCCGATGTCGATATGCCGCACTTTCATATTGTAGGCGACGCTGCCGACGGACTCGGCAGGGAAGTCTATGTCGTGGGAGGATATGTACGTGACATTTTCCTGCAACGTCCATCTTCGGACATCGATTTCGTGACGGTCGGTTCCGGAATTGAGCTTGCGCGTAAGGTAGCGGAGCTTGCAGGGCGTCCCGGAAAAGTCTCGGTCTATGAGAACTACGGTACCGCGCAGTTGAAGTTTCATCATCTCGAACTGGAATTTGTCGGTGCACGTAAGGAGTCTTACCATCGCGAGTCCCGTAATCCTATAGTCGAGGACGGTACACTCCACGATGACCAGTGTCGTCGCGACTTTACCATTAACGCGATGGCCATTTCGCTAAACAAGGCGACCTACGGACGGCTTCTTGATCCGTTTGGCGGACTGCTCGATCTTCACAATAAAATCATACGCACTCCACTCGATCCGGACATCACGTTTTCCGACGACCCCCTCCGCATGATGCGTGCCATACGCTTCGCCACGCAGCTCGATTTCACAATCTTTCCGGAGACATTCGAAGCCATCAGGCGCAACGCCTCGCGCATAGAGATTATCTCAAAGGAACGCATCAACGACGAGCTGATGAAGATAAACGCCTCGCCGAGACCTTCGATAGGGTGGAGGCTGCTCCATAGATCCGGACTCCTTCAGCTCATCTTCCCGCAGCTTGCCGCGCTTAAAGGTGTCGATGCTGTCGACGGCAGAGGCCACAAGGACAATTTCGAACATACCCTGCAGGTCGTTGACAACATTGCAGAAAAATCCGACAACGTGTGGTTGCGCTGGGCCGCGCTCCTACACGACATCGGCAAACCGCGAACCAAACGCTATGACGAAAGGCTCGGGTGGACGTTCCATAACCACAACTTCGTGGGAGAAAAGATGATTCCGAGGATTTTCCGTGAGATGAAGCTGCCGCTCAACGACAAGATGAAATACGTCGCCAAACTCGTCGGACTTCACATGCGTCCGCAGTCAGTAGGCGAGGAAGGTGTCACTGATTCAGCGATCCGCCGAATGCTCTTCGAGGCCGGAGACGACATCGACGACCTCATGCTTCTTGCCGAAGCCGATATCACCTCCAAGAATCCGGCCAAAGTACGCCGCATACTCCGCAACTTCGGTTATGTGCGGCAGCGACTTGCCGAGGTAGAGGAAAGCGACAGAATACGCAACTTCCAGCCTCCTGTCGACGGTCTGGAAATCATGGAAACCTTCGGAATCGAACCCTCCAACGTCATCGGTAAAATCAAGGAACGCATCAAGGACGCCATCCTCGACGGCACCATCCCCAACGACCACGAAGCCGCCCGCGCCCTCATGCTCGCTATCGCCGCCGACTACGGACTCACCCCCAAACCCTAAGCTCATGCTTCCCGATGGTTCCTGATGGTTCCTGATGGTTTGCCAAAAGTTGAGTGTTTGTGCTTAGTTGGCGCCGCTTGCGGCACTGTCTGGCTTGGTCATCGAGAATGTCGCCGGATAGCGGATGTGGTAGTACGACAACCTTACGATTTCAGCCGTCCATTGATCATTCTCCATCAGTCCGGGGTTGATTTCCGGAATCTCCCTCCAAGGGAAGTCTTTCTCCAAAAATATGATATCCCTCTTATAGGAGACATAGAACTTAGCCGGATGTTTCTTATTGCGGACGATCAGATAGAATCCGGGCGAAATTTCGGTCAGCAGATTGCCGTCGGTCGTGTCTGCTTTTCCTTCGATGTATGGCCGTAGTGCGGTGGGATATATCCGGATATGATGATCCACTCCCCACTTCCTCCGGAAACTGTCATCGAAAAGCCGGAATAACCTCGCCTCCGCTTTCTCTCCGTGAAAATTGGTATTGGTGAGCGAAGGTGCATATTGCTCGAGGCCGGTGTATATCGGAGTGTATCTGAAATCCACATATATGTTGCCGTCGGCATTCGCCAGCGCCTGCCGTCTGACCTCTTCCATGTAGCCGCGCACCTCCGATATCTTGTTAAACTGCACATACAGGAAAAGAATTGTTAATGCCGTAAGAAGTGTCAGCCAGAAAGACGTGAAGCTTCTGTGCTTGAGTTGTTTGAGTGTCAATATCACTGCAGCGAGCTCCTCTCCGAGTGCCGCTCTGCCGAAACTGAGCCCGAAAAATAATATTAACGCTGTCATTGTGCCCCACACTCCCCACCAGATTATGTCGCGGCGTAGCTTGTCGAGGAGACTCTCTTTTTTGATAATTGTCTTGTAAAGCGTCACGACTATCAGAATATAGAATGCCGGGATTGCATTCCTCAGACCGTAAAGAGAGAGAAGCTTGTATTCCAGAGCCATGATGTTTTGTCCTATCCGCGATTGTGTGGCCGGAGACGATAACAGTATTAGAAGTCCCAGACAGAAGAATCCGTACATCAGCCATTGCTGCAGGGTGATTTTACGGCGGTTGGTCAAAATGTAGAGTCCCACGCCGACAACAATACCGGGATTCAGTGACTCATGGCCGTTTCCGCACAGCAGACTGAAAACGCAAAGCAACGTGAGCATCCACCATTTCCTCGTGTGATAATGCATCAGGATCCACAGGTAGCATAGCACAAGAAGGTACATCCAGATATACATCTGAAATGCCGGTGTCATCCTGAGACACTGGCATGTGATTACAAGGCACGCAGCTGTCCATACGCCTTTCCAATTTGTAATCCCGATGCCGCACGTCAGCATTATCATCCGGATGAACAGGATATAGACGATGCCGTCTGCTATCGCAAACGCCGTCTGTCCCAGGATGCCTTCAAATAGTTGCACTATCCAGTGTGCCACATATCTTCCGTTGCCACTGAAATAGTGATAGTATTGCGACTCGAAGATATCTCCTATTGTCCGGATCGGCACTATTTCATTATTTTCCGACCAGCGGAAGTTATATTGGTATATGATGTCATCGTCCAGCCAAGGACAAAGCATACAGCACACGCCGACCATAACTGCAACGGCAATTATTATCGACCAACTCGTAAAGGTCTCCTTACGCAATTCTTTGATTCTTGCAGCTCTCATATCAAGCAGCAAAGTTAATGAGAATGTTTTTCTGTTACAAATGCAGAAAATCAGACTCGTCATATTCCTGATTTCGGATTTTCTTCGTATCTTCGCTTCCTCACAGAAAAATTAGGAAATTATGAAAATAGTTTTTTCTACAGGTGCAGGTGTGTCGGCCGAATCCGGCATTTCTACCTTCCGCGATGCCGGCGGACTTTGGGAGAAATATCCTGTGATGCAGGTCGCTTCCGCAGAAGGATTCCGCGAGAATCCGGAGCTTATCCATAAGTTCTATAACGATCGGAGAAAACAACTTCTGGAAGCTCAGCCTAATGAGGCACACAAGCTCATCGCTGCGCTTCAGGATCAGCACGACGTGAGTGTGATAACGCAGAATGTCGACGATCTCCACGAACGTGCAGGATCCAGCGATGTCCTCCATCTTCATGGCGAACTGATGAAAATTCGCTCGGTCTATGATCCGAATTATATAGAGACCTTGACTCCTCCTGACATTTTTACTTCGGTGGATACTCGTGGAGCCAACGGTGACCCGATGCGCCCCCACATCGTTTTCTTCGGCGAGGCAGTCCCGAATATGGACAAGGCGGTAGAACTGACAGCGCAGGCCGACCTCTTTGTGGTTATAGGCACATCGCTCAATGTCTATCCTGCCGCCGGACTCGTGCAATGCACCACTCCCGGAACTCCGATCGTGTATATCGACCCGAATCCTGCGTCGATTTCCCTTCCTAATCTCACGGTGATTCCCCGAAAAGCCACCGAGGGAATGGAGCTGTTGTACCGAAAACTGACCGAAACCGCAAAATGAGTCGGTTATCGGGCTAAAAAATCTGCTTTTGTAGAATATTGGTAATCAATGCATTGTGAAAAAGTTCAAAAAATAATGGCAAAAAAGCTTGACAAAAGGGATTTGAGGCAGTAACTTTGCATCCGCAAATGCGACGGCGACTGCCTTAGAGCTGAAGGCCGGAGCGGCTGCTGAAAGAAAAGAGCACATTGACAAGTCTGCAGTGAGAGACAGGTAGCATAACGGCTAAGCAAGGCCGTTCAAGGTAAGACAAGACAAAGCGACCGTCAATAAGAAATAACGATGGAGCCTGAGCACCGAAAGGGATGTGAGTGTGTCAGCCGCGAGGCAAGGCCGAGGCCGACAAGACATACACAACAAATTCTGAAAGATCTGAAAAGAAAAGATACTTCAAACAACGAAGAGTTTGATCCTGGCTCAGGATGAACGCTAGCGACAGGCTTAACACATGCAAGTCGAGGGGCAGCGGGAGGAAAAGCTTGCTTTTCCTTGCCGGCGACCGGCGCACGGGTGAGTAACACGTATGCAACCTGCCCCGGGCCGGGGGATAAGCGGTGGAAACGCCGTCTAATACCGCGTAAATCCCAAGGGGGCATCCCTATGGGAGGAAAGGAGAGATCCGGCCTGGGATGGGCATGCGGCGCATTAGGTAGTCGGGGGTGTAACGGACCACCGAGCCGACGATGCGTAGGGGTTCTGAGAGGAAGGTCCCCCACACTGGTACTGAGACACGGACCAGACTCCTACGGGAGGCAGCAGTGAGGAATATTGGTCAATGGGCGGAAGCCTGAACCAGCCAAGTCGCGTGAGGGAATGAGGCCCTGCGGGTCGTAAACCTCTTTTGCCGGGGAGCAGTGCCGCCCACGCGTGGGCGGAGGGAGAGTACCCGGAGAAAAAGCATCGGCTAACTCCGTGCCAGCAGCCGCGGTAATACGGAGGATGCGAGCGTTATCCGGATTTATTGGGTTTAAAGGGTGCGCAGGCGGCGCGTCAAGTCAGCGGTAAAATGTCGGGGCTCAACCCCGGCCGGCCGTTGAAACTGACGTGCTGGAGTTGGAGAGAAGTACGCGGAATTCGTGGTGTAGCGGTGAAATGCTTAGATATCACGAAGAACTCCGATTG
>CABUIO010000008.1 GCA_902491625.1 uncultured Porphyromonadaceae bacterium
TTGTGCAACTTTTTCATTTGTAAATATTTAGAAATTTAATTCAACCAACGAGTTATAACTATATTAAAGGTGGTGATAGCATAGAACTGATGCGTACTGACGATGATTTTTGGCCGTTACTCACACAACGCGTTCTTACAAAGGCAGAGATTCTATACTATGCCGGATATAGTTCCGAAGGACCTTATTCCGATGAGGAAATAGCACGAATAAAAGCAGCCTACTATTATATACTTGCAATGATGGCGCAAAGCATCTATGCTCGCCACGGTTATACATTCAAAGATAACAAAGAGGCTCAGCTATGGTTTATGTCCGTGTCGTGGTACAATCCTCAAACAGATGAAGTGCAACTTACCGAAGCGGAAGAGATAAACATCCAATTAATCAGAGCATTGCATAACAGACAATTTGACTGACAATGAAACAAGTAAAAATCTTCAATATTTTAATGGTATTTATACTGCATCTCGCGCCAACTTTTGGCTTTAGTGCGTATGCAATAGACAAAAGTTCAGACAATGTTGCGTCTTATACGGACTTATCAAGATTCGAAGAGCCGCTTGAACTCGCTGCAAGACTCATGTCCGGCGGATGCGGAGAAGTTCCCGACGGTTTTGAAGGTATCTATGAAATTAGGTGCTATTCTAACGATGATGAAATAAAACCTTGGGAAAAGGTTAGAGAAGAAGTCGGTTATATTTTTTATGACTTTAATGGCGACGGCATAAACGAACTGGCTATCGGCACTAATGTCGTTCCTTACCCTAACAGCCCCCGTAAGACCATGATTCTTGCTCTTTACGCAATGAGCAATGGAAAACCGGAACTTCTATTATCCGGAACAAGTCGAAGATCATGGTACTGTCAAGATAATGGATGGTTTTACATGACCGGAGCCGAGAGTGCTGCTCGTGTGATAAGCGGACAGTATTCATATATAAATGGCATATTGAATTGCGAACATTTTTGGTTCAGTTCTCTCAATGCCGGTGGAGACCATGAGTATTATCATAGCTATTCTGATACTCTTGATCAAAATGCAGCCGTCAAACTGAATTATACAATGGATGATTACAACCTTAACGATGAAAACAATATTGACCAGTCAAAATGTCTGGAGTTGATTCCATTTTCAGACTTACGCCCTATAATAGCCGAACATGATGACGAAGGTAAAATACGTTTTACAGCCTCACAGACATTGAAAGATTTCAAGATCATAGATCTATGTGATGTTATCTATTCCGATGGCAAAATAAATGTAACGGAGAGAGAGCGGCTGAGCATGGTTTTGGAATCCGGACAATCCATTAGTATTTATATGCCGTTTCTCGGAGACGGGCCTGAATATGCCATTTCATTTACAGATTCATTGGGAAAAATAATTAAAATGACCGTGTCGCTTAGTGGAATGGACGGTTCCGTAATATTAAATCAATACAACTGGTAAGTATTCAAATTAAGAGGTTGTTTAAAAATCATTGTTAATGACAGGGTGGTGTATTTTATGATTAAGGTGCTGTTTATGAGGAGGGAGTTATGCGGGCATAATGACCGACGAATAAACGCGCATTAACATAAAAGACACCATGATAAGGCAATTCTTAAATTTCTTAAGAGTCTTGTATTACTGATGTATCTTCTGATTTCAAGGGATGTTACGAGACTTTTGGGCGTCTTTATCCCCTTGTTTCAGTCACATAGACCGCTATGCTCCTTCAACTCAGGAATAAATCCGCTCCAAAATTCTCGTCTCTGTCGTTAACAAGCATTATTAAACAACCTGTTATTTTTCAGACCATCGGGAACCATTCCACCTTAACAAGGGAAACGGTGAGTGACAGCGTAGTTGTTCGTTTCAGTTCTTTTGGAGGTGGAGGTGCGTCCGGTTTAGGATATTTGGCTATCTTTGGGAACTCAATCTGAACTGATATGAACGATCTGTACATAGGAATCCTGCGCAAGGAGGTGGAGAAACGCTCGTGCATCATGCCTCAGACCACTGATGATTTCGCGAAGCTTTCGGAGGTTGTGGACAATGCCGTGGGGGAGCGCCTGTCGGTGTCGACGCTGAAACGTGTCTGGGCACGTGTGCGCGATGACTACACGCGCCGTCCGGCCACTCTTTCCATTCTGGCGCAGTATATCGGTTACCGGAGCTGGCAGGATTTCCTGACGCGGACGCGCGACAATCTGCGCGAGGAGTCGGATTTCAAGCCGATGGATGCGCTTGATTTCGATGCGTTGCCGGAGAATGCGCTGCTGAAGGTGTCGTGGATGCCTGACCGCTGCGTGCGTCTGCTGCACGGACAGGGACGGTGTTTCACGGTTCTCGAATCAGTCAATTCGAAGCTTCAGGCGGGGGATCAGCTTGAGATTTCGATGCTTGCTCCCGGAGAACCGATGTTTGTGACCTCGATAAGGCGCGGCGGGAAGGTCTATAGCGGCTATGTAGCCGGACAGATTCACGGTGTCACATACGAGCTGAGCGATCCGATCTGACCTTTGCTGCGGAAATTCCCTGACCTGACCTGACGGTCGAATTCCTCTGTCTCCTGCCGGCTCCATCCTGAGTCAATCCCTTTCCGGCGCAATTCCCCGACTTTTTTACGGACGTTGTCGAAGTCGAACTCACGGTTCTCTTCGGCTGCGTCGCGTTTTTCATCGTTCCATGCGGAGGATGCCTGGAGGAGCGCGATAATAAGAGTCTGGGTCGGACTCTCGGTCTTATCTTCCTTTTCGGGCTTTTCGGGCACAGGCAGAGCTCTTGGTGTCGCTTTGTCGGCGGTGACCGGAGCGGAAGACGTATCTTCTTTATTATCAGTAGGTGGTACTATGGTCTCCGGTGCTTCAGTGGCTGTAGGTGGTGCTTCGACGGCGCTCACTGACGCTTCGGCAGGTGCCGCGTCGCGGGAGGGGAGAAGGAAAAGTGTGGCAAGTGCGCCAATCATTATTGTCGCGGCGGCTATTATGGCAGCGGAACGACGGATGATATGGCGGCGCTGGAACGATGCGAGCGCAGAGGCATCGGCAGGACGTTGCGCAGGATCGGCTTGTGTCGCTTTTCTGACGGTAGAGCGCCATGAGCGGCCGAGATCGAGCATGGCGAGGATTTTGCCTATGCTGTAGATGTCGGCGCGGGATGGATCGGCGTCGGCGTCTGCTGCCAGTTCCGGAGCGGCGAACGAGGGGGTGCCCGTGACATGCTTTATGTAGACGAAATCGTCGCGGTCGCCGAGTCCGAAGTCTATGACCTTGAGGTTGCCGGAGCTGTCGACCATCAGGTTCTCGGGCTTGATGTCGCGGTGGTTGACTCCCGCGTCGTGGAGATAGGCGAAGGTGGAGATGATCTGGCGCGCCATCTCTTTGCGGAGTTTGAGCGAGGGCTTCTTGCGGAGCCAGCTTTCGAGGTCGCAGCCGTCGACAAATTCCATCACTATGGAGAGTCCGAGCGAGGGAATCTCGGCCATTTCGGTTGCGCGGATGACGTGAGGATGGGAAAGGGAGATGAGTATCTGAAATTCCTTTTCGAGAATCAGGCGTCCGAGGTTGGGATCCGGGCAGTCGGGAGAGAGGCTTTTCACGGCCCACCACCGGCCATAGCGGACGATGCGGCCCATGCGTGTCATGGTGTGTCTGCTTATCGGGATATATGCAGGCGCCGCGTCGAGTCTGTTGTCGCTTGTCGTGAAGCCTGATATGTCGAATCCGGAAAACATAATGCAAAATTACCTTTTCTCGGTGTAATGTCAGCAAAATCCGTGATAAAAGAACGGAAAAGAACACGGAGAGCAAAAATGACATGGAAAAACCGCGTCAGCGGCGTCGCATTTTACGGCGTTATGGAAAATCCGACCTGCGCTGCAGGTCGTCGGCGTGTGGGTGCGACCGTTCCCTATGGTGGCGCTTCGCTTACCATAGGCTATGCATGTATCGACGCCTATTGGCGCCGACACCGACACCGCTCCGCGTGTCGGCCCGACGTCCCATGGAGAAAGGCATGTAAGGGCGAGGCTATTGGTCCGGGAGAATGAAAAAGAGTGGACTTTGGGTGAAGTCCACTCTCTGCGGTGTGTACGGCGGTTGAGTCCGGATGTGTATGTCGTCTGTTTGGATCGCGGTTGGATTAGAGAGTCTCCGGTTCGTATTCCTCTTCTGTATCGCCTACATCACCGTACATATAATCTTCGCCGGTGTCGTAATAGTTGTATTTGGGATCATAATACTTCTCGGGCTTGCGCTTGGAGCCGACATAGAAATACTGATAGGTGTTGTAGTTTGTGGCCAAGCCGGAGATGGTGGCGTCGGTACCTTCGCCCGTGAGTTTCACTTCCCAACGTTCGAAATTGCCATAGTCGGTATTCGAAGCCTCAAGCACGAGATCATTGCCGTTGCACTCTCCCGACAGGGTGAACCATGAGGAGGGTTTGTCTCCGGCTTTTTTGAGGGTGGACTGATAGGCATATTTACCGATGACCTTTCCCTCGGGAGAGATTTCGAGTTTCACGACTATCGGATAGCCTGAAATGATGGTCGAGATGTCGTAGTGCTTTATGGGGTCGATTTCTTCGGCCTCTTCTGCTTCTGTGGCGGGCTTCGATGCGACAGACTCCGTGGAATCCTGGGCCGTAGACTGATCTTTCGGCTTGTCGTTTTTGTCGCCGAGGAGCAGAACTGCCGCAACTCCTCCGCCAACAAGGATAAGCACAAGCAGGACGATTATAGTGATCATGATGCCTTTGCCGGACTTCTTGGGCGGTACGCTGTATTCCGGCTGCGGAGCGACAGGCGCGGACTGCTGAGGCGCCGGAGCCGGTTTGGGTGCGGGCGCAGACTCGGGAGGCCGGGGGACGGATGCTTCGGCTTTGGGCTCCTTTGGTGCCTTGGGTGTCTTAGGCGCGGGCGCCTCGGCAGCTTGCGGCGTGGGCGCGGACTTGGCGGCCTCCGTCTTGCTCTGCACGGACTTGGCGGCTGCCGATGCCTTCGCCTTCAGCGAGGATATTCCCGAGGCGATGGCGGCGACCGCCTTGTCGGTGTCGGGATATTCCGGCGCGGGAGCGGCTTCGGGCGCCGTTGCGGGTTTTGGACTGTCGGCTGCATCGGGGGAGATCGCAGTGCCGCAGTATTTGCATTGAGGCGCAGTGGAGGGCACGAGTCGGCCGCATCCGGGACATCTTACAACTTTAGCCATCAGTCTTCCATTTCAAGGTTCATACGCTGGATGTCTGCGATGTCGCGTGTGTCGGCGGCATTGTTGGCGAATCCTTCGAGATAGTCGTAGATGACTTTCGAGAGGAAAATCGTGACGTAGCCGACGGCTATGATTGCGATGGCCTCGACGATCGTGCCGATGAAGTTGACGGCGAGGAATGTCATGCCGATGCCTCCGAGGACGTCGCCGGGAATGAAGATGGTCAGGATGTCGGTTACTCCGAGGAACATGATGACGAGTCCGAGCCATTCGCCGAAGGTGCGCTGCATAAGGGCGAAGTTGCGCAGCGACATGTAGGTGTGGTTGTGGCGGTTATATTCCATGATGTCCTGAAGACGGCGCAGCCAGAAGGCGAAGCTTCCGATGCCGATGACGAGACTAAGCACGATGAGGATCAGACACATGACGGGAATCGTGAACCATGCCCATATGGGGAAGAAGGGGGTCATGGTGAAGAGAAAGCCGCAGAAGGCGAGGCACCCGAGAGGGATGGCAAGATTGGAGATGGCGATCAGATAGTAGAAGATGCGCAGAGGGAGTCCGAAGAACTCTTTGTCGTTGAGCATCTTGAGGATCGGATTGAGGAATTTTGTCAGAAAACCGAGTTTCTGTTCCGCCGCGTCGAGGCGGTTGTCGAAGTTCTGTTGCATGATAAGATAGTTGGTGATAAAAATGTTGATGTAGCTCGCAATTATGTATCATCTAATTTTTGCGAGTTACTTATTTTGGTTTGGTTTTGTGCAAAATTAGCGTCTAATTTTTAGCGGAACAATATGCAGAACCGTCGCAGGGTCAAAAGAACTGAATTGAACAGAAATCAGGTTTGTTTCGCGCCATCGGGAACCTGATTTTCAAACAAGGGGAACAATGAGGAACAATTCTTTTCAAACCATCATTAACCATTTTTTTCCTAACCATTTGAAACCATCTATTTGGAGGCGCTTAACCAAGACAGGCCTTTCCGCTTTGGTGTCCTCTCCGCGGACTTTGTCCGGGGGGGTAACAGGATTGTGCGGACTGCGCTGCGCCTCTTGCAGGGAAATAAAAAAGAGTGAATCTCCGATTAGGGGAGATCCACTCTTTATGGTTGGTAGTAGCGAGGAGATTAGTTTTCCATTACTCCTTCGATTGTTGAAGACTCGCCAAGGACAGGAGTCTGACATACTTTCTGAAGACGCTCTTTCTGTTCAGGGGTCCATTCCGAACCTTCTGCTTCAGAGGCTTTAATGAGTTCTTGTCTGTACTGGTCGAGTTCCATATAGTTTTTAATGGTCTCTTTGCTTTTGTAGCCTTTCTCGTCAGCCAGCTCGTTCTGTTTTTCGTACATCCCCTCGAGCTTGTCAATCTGAGCGTCCGGACCGCTGCTGCAAGAAGTGATGAAAAGCATTCCGAAGAATGCGATAGAAAGAATTATTTTTTTCATCTTAATATCTGATATGCTATAGGATTATTAGAGTGCGTCGAGAGCGTCTTCGTATGCGCCGTTCACGATTTCTTTTGCCTGTTCGTTGGCCTCGTCAACGATCTCCTGTGCTTTCCTGTAGCCGTAGGTGGGATCGTAGTCGTAAACCTCACCGTCACTTCCGGAAACACTTTCGTCAGAGGACGATGATTTGCTGCCGTCGGAAAGATCTGCGCTCTGGATCTGCACATACTTCACTTTCTTGAAGATCTCGTTGTAGCTGGAAGCGTAGAACTCGCCTGAGTAAGAGACTTCGATAGTGCCGGGAGTCGCTTTCTTAAGTTCGGCAAGAATAGCTTCCTGGTCGGGCTTGCTGAGTTCGAGACGACATGACTGGATTTCGCCCTTGTCGGCATCGAGGAAATAAAGTGTCATCGGAGGATAAGTTGCGAAACCTTCAATCTTTGGGAACTGCTTCTTGACATCAATCTTCACGGTTGCGCGAATTGTGCCCATTTTGCCATCTTCATTGGGGGTACCGGTGAGAACAACGTTTTCTGTGCCGTCAGCACCTGTGGCTGCGAAATAGTCGGCCTGATCACCTTCGATGGGAAGAGTGGAGAGGAAGGGGACAGTAGCTGTCTGAGCCTCTACTTTTTCTTCGGGTTCGGTTGTTGCTGATGTGGCTTCTTTTTTGTCTTTGCCACCGCAGGATGCGAGCATGAGCGCGATTGCGGCGATTGAAAGGAATTTGATTGCTTTCATCTGTTTGTTGATTTTGGTTAATTAATGGTATTGATATATATATGATATTCAAAAAATAAAAACGCAGGAAACGACAGTGTATTTCCTTGCAGCGGCATCGCCAAATGCCTTACAGAGAAAAATACAGTCGACTCCCACGTTTACGGATATTGAAAAAACAGCAGATTGACGGCCACGGCAGAGCCGTGGCGTCATCTACGGTAGATATTCCCAGATACCCACGTGGCGTCAATAACTGCATTGTCACTTTCTCTGTTTACTGAAAGATTTGGCGATTTTCTGCAAGCAGCGACAAAGCATGTGTTTAACGCTTCGATTTTATGGTAGTTCCGGCAGCTGAAAAAAAACTTGTCCGGAACGGAGATCTCTATCCCCTCGCCGCAAAGGTAGAATAAAATCTTATATTATGCAATATGTTGCACAACATAAAAATTGTTCTGCGACGCCATGACTCTCTAAAGGAGCCGACTGTATCGCAAAAGTAGGAAGGTATATTTGTCTCATCAAGGTTCATAAAGGTTCTTTTTCAGGTCACCGTGTCTGCGGTTTTATTTCCGATTTTGTATCTTTGCGGTTGAAATGGCAAGCGACACAACCACATACGGCGGCCCGACTTCCGAATTCGGAGGAGGCGAATGCGCGGCTTCGGGCTACAGCAACTACCGCTGTCTGCGGGAGCATGGCACGCATCGCCTCGGCGTGGTGCAGCGTTATGACCGCCTGTTTTTCGTGAAGAGCCTCGCGGAACCTTACGATTCGATGCAGCTCTACAGGATGCAGCTTGAGAAGGAATTCAAGATGCTTCTGTCGGTCCATCATCCCGGTGTCGTGGGTGTCTACGAGCTTGTGGAGATTCCCGGCGTAGGGCTGTCGGTGCTGATGGAGTATGTGCAGGGCGTGACGCTTGGCGAATGGCTGCAGCGCGGCACACTACGCATTGAGCGGCAGAGAGTGGCAGACGATCTGATCGACGCCGTGGCGGCTCTGCACGACGCCGGAATTGTCCATCGCGACCTGAAACCGGACAACATCATGGTAACGCCTTCGGGCGACGTTAGGATTGTGGACTTCGGATTGTGTGACGCGGAATCGTACGCGTTGCTCAAGCAGCCGTCGGGCACGCGGGGGTTCGCGGCGCCGGAGCAGATGGCCGAGGGCTACGTGGCGCACCCGACATGCGATGTCTATGCGTTGGGAAGGATGCTTAGGATGATCCGCCCGGAACTCGCCTACAGGCTTGCCGCGAAAAAGGCGATGCAGCGGGATCCGGCGCGAAGGCCGCAGGATGCGGGGCGACTGATAGCTTATATCGCGAAAATGCGCCGGAGGGTCAATCTCGGCGTTGTAGCCTTTCTTGTCGCAGCGGTGGCGGCTGTAGGTGTGCTCGTGGTGGTGAAGTACAGGGCTTCCGAAGAGGTAATGCAGCCTCATCCGACCGTGGCTGACAGCGGATACATGGCAAGTCCGATGGCTGCCGAGATAGCGGCGGATGTCGCGGAAGCGGCGGTGTCGAAGACTGATGCTCCGGTGGAGGCAAGGGCATCTGTCTCGCCTGACTCCGGAGCCGAAAAGAAGCGCCTGAGGGATGAGATCGACGGCAAGTTGTCGGAGAAGGCTTCGGCCGTGGTGGCCGAACTGAGGGCATTGCGAGCGGATCCGGAGATGAGCGCGGAATGGCGGATGGTGGCGGCTGCGAAACTGATGGCTGAGCTTGACACGTACTACGCCGAAGTGGTGAATCCGGCGACAGAGATGAAGGACGCCAAAGGCAGAAGCTTGTTTACGCCCGACATGTTTGTATGGGACAATCTGCGCGCCGGAAAGCTTCGGCGCGAGGCGATGGCGCTCCGCGATTCTATCCAGAGCGATCTTGAGAGGTCGTGAATCGTTTGAGGTGTCAGAGGAGGCGGAAGGAGATGCCTGAAGTCTTTCCTGCGACGTATGGCCGGAAGGTCTCTTCGCCGGGAAGCCGGACATCGGCGTAGAGGGGCTGGCCTTTCATCGCTACGTTGAACATGACCAGTGCTCCCTCTGCGAGCTTGGAATTGTGGTTTCGGATCACTTCCCAGCGGAAATCGCCCCGATAAATGAGCTGCACGCATCGGTCCGGAAGCCATGTCAGTTCCACATTCGAGTCAATGGCGACATCTTCGGCGTGAAGGGCGTCTCCGCCGCAGAAATCGGACTGTATGCCTCCTGAATCCTTTGCAGACCTAACGAATGCGGCGTAGTCCGCCGCTCCGGCATACCGCGACATGACGTCGAGCGTGGAGGTACGCGGACATTCGCCGCCTTCCACATATCCCCAGATGCGTTTGAGGGTCGATGCGCTCAGTGTCTCGCCCAGAGCGGAATCCATCTCGATGCTCAGGGCGTTATATTGTTTGGTTGAGGAGGGCGTGCGGCCGAACCGGTTTTCGACGGCCTTTTTGAGAAGTTCGATGTATATGTCTGGCATATGGTCTATAACTTCGATTGAGGGAAAGATATTGTGTCATTGGCGAGAAATCTCTAAATTTGCACCAAGAAAAATAACGTGCAGGATGAAAATCGTAATAGCCGGAGCGGGCGAGACCGGAAGCTGTCTTGCCGATATGCTCTCGGTTGAGAATCAAGATATTGTTTTGCTTGGCAATGAGCGAGAAAGACTTGCCGAGCTTGAGTCGGTCCACAATTTCATAACCTTTGAGGGAAGTCCTGTCTCTGTAAGCGACTTGCGTCAATGCGGAATTGAAAAGGCCGATCTGTTTGTGGCCGTGACGCCCTCGGAGTCGGTCAATCTTGTGGCCTGCGAGATAGCGCGTGAGATCGGTGCGTGCAAGTGTGTGGCGCGTATCGATTCTCCGGAGCTTGTTTTGGACGAGGTGCGCGAACTTCTGAAGAAGCGCGGCGTTGACAGCATGGTATATCCCGAGAAGCTTGCCGCGGAAGAGATAAGACGCTATCTGGAGCACAGCTGGGTGCGCGACTGGTTCGATGTCGGGAGCGGCCGACTGCTTTTTGTCGGCGTGCGTATGGAATCGGAGGGATTGCTCTGCGGCAAAATGCTCAAGGAGGTGCCCAACAATCCGCGTAGGTATCATGTCGTTGCCATAAGGCGCGGCTCCAAGATGATAATCCCCGGCGGTTCCGACATGCTTATGGATGGAGATACGGTTTATTTCTCCACGTTGCCGGAGGATATCGATATGCTTCCGGGGCTTTGCGGGCGGAAAGTGCGCCGCATAGAGCGCATCATGGTGACCGGCGGAGGACGCGTCACGGAGAATCTGCTCGAGCTCCTCGGCGACCGATACAACGTCACTGTGCTCGACACCGACGCGGAGCGATGCCGCCACATCGCCACTCGGTTTCCGAAAGCCGTGGTTGTCAACGCTGCGGCCAACGACGTGGCGACCCTCAATGAGGAGGGTATAGGTATCTGCGACGTGTTCGTGGCCCTCACCGGCAGTGCGGAGGCCAACATTGTCTCCTGTATGGTGGCACGCGAGCATGGAGTGGAGTGTACTGTGGCGCGTGTCGAGGAACTGCAATATATTCCGGAGGCCGAAAGCCTTAGGATCGACAAGATCGTAAACAAGAAACTTATCAACGCCGGCAGGATTCTCAGTATGCTTCTTTCGGCCGATAAGGCTATGACGCAGTTCATGTCGACGGGGAACGCCGAGGTCGCCACTTTTGTGGCGGCTGAAGGCTCGGAAGTGGTGTCGCGTCCGGTCAGTGCCCTGCGGATGCCGCGCGGCATGACGATCGGCGGTCTGATCCGTGACGGAAAGGGTCAACTTGTGGGAGGCGATACGCGAGTCCTTCCCGGTGACCATGTCGTGGTGTTCTGTCTCTCCGGCGTCCTCGGCAAGGCGGAACGTATGTTTAAGAAGTGACCGTAGAAAATGAGTAATCTGTCAATAAGAATGGGTGCGATAACGCACATCATCGGACGCCTCGTGCTCATCGAAGGCATGATGATGGCAATTCCGCTGGCGATATGCCTTCTTTATGGCGAATCGGACTGGCGCGGCTTTGCAGTTGCCGTCGCGTCGGCCGGGATTTGCGGAGGTATGTGTGAATTTTTCACGCGACGTCACAGAATGGCGGTCAGAGCGAGAGAGGGCTTCATCATCACGGCCGCCGTATGGTTCGTGTTCGGACTTTTCGGTGTGATTCCGCTGATGCTGAGCGTGCATCCGCTCGGATTCACCGACGCCATGTTTGAGGTCATATCCGGTTTTACGACAACAGGGGCAAGCGTGGTCACTGACCTCGACGCTCAGTCGCACGGAGTGCTGTTCTGGCGTGCGCTCACCCAATGGATCGGCGGTCTGGGCATCATACTTTTCATGCTTGCCGTGCTCCCGGAACTCAACAAGGCGGTCGGCATGTCTATGTTCAATGCCGAAGCGACCGGAATAACTCACGGCAAACTGCATCCGCGCATCCGACAGACCGCGCTCTCGTTGTGGATCATTTATATTGTCCTCACCCTCGTAAGCATCGTGCTGCTATGGGTCGGTCCGATGGATCTGTTTGACAGCGTGTGTCAGACCTTCGCTGCAGTTGCCACCGGAGGCTTCACAACCCACAACGCCGGAATCGGCTACTGGCATTCTGACTATGTGGTGTGGGTGCTCACCGTCGTCATGTTCGTGGCCGGAGTAAACTTCATGCTCATATACGGAGCATGTTGCAGAGGCCCGCGCGAACTCCTGCGCAACAGTATCTTCCGGCTCTACGGACTTATAGTCGGCGTCTCCCTTGTGCTGCTGTCGGTTGCCGCGCTCCTCGAAGGATCCGGAAGTTTTGACCGCGTGGTTGCCTATCCGCTGTTCCACATCGTTTCCGCCATCACCACCACAGGCTTCGGAATCGACGCCATCGAAGGGTGGGGATCAGTGGCACTCGCCGTGACGATCCTTCTGATGCTCTGCGGAGCATGCGCCGGTTCCACAGCCGGCGGTCTGAAGGTTGACCGCATCTACGTGCTCTGGCGCAATGTCGTCAACGAAGTGAAGCGCACGGTGTTCCCGAAGCGCACCTATGTCGTGACGCTCAACGGCAGCCCGCTGGAGAGTAATCTCATTTCGCGCGTAACGGCCTTTGTGGCCATCTATCTGATGGTGCTGGCTGCGGGTGTCATCTTCTGCTGCTTCTTCGGCTATAGCTTTCAGGACTCTCTGTTTATGGTTTCTTCCGCCATAGGATGCAACGGACTCGGCTACGGCGCCACAGGCATCGGCGGCGGCTACGCGCTGCTTCCCGCCGCCATCAAATGGCTGATGGTCGGACTGATGCTACTCGGACGTCTGGAGCTCTTCACCTTTCTCGTACTGCTCGTGCCATCCTTCTGGCGCCGCTGAAACACCCTCTTACTTTCCGATCATTTTCCGGCCATTGACAATGAAGACACCTTCGGGGAAGTCGGCTATGATGTTTTCCCCTTTCTCCAGTCGTATCAGGCGCGATCTGCCGTCGATAGAGGTCATGGTTACAGTGCGCTTTCTGTCGGAGTGGATGTGCAGGAAACCGGCTTCGATACTTATAGACAGACCTTCTTCGGGACGGATTGTCGTCGGGGCGGAAAGTGTGGCGATGACACCCGAGAAATCGTAGACAGAATTGTTCACAAACTCAAGGTCGGCGGTCTGGGTCACACCCGAGGCCTTCGTGTCGTTGAAGATGATGTTTGTCGGTTCCGTGGCGTGCCCGAAGGTTATCTCCCATGCCGGTTTTCCCTCGTATGTCGTCGGGGTCATCGCAGTGCCGGGCCATGTGCCTGTCTGAGCCGCGCCGCCTCCCCACGTAAACGTATTCACCGGATTCCAGTTCATGTCGGGATCGCAGAACACGACATGAAATTTATGAACATCAGGCGTGAACGGCTGATATGGATGTTCACCTTCGTCGAGCATGAACTGCAGCGGGATGTTGACACGCTCCGACCAGCTTCTCTCGTTGTGGTCGGCGCCTTCGGCGATGTAGGACAGCAGACTGCCGGACTCCTGACTGTAGTCCTTGGCAGCCGCTGTCTCCAACGCCTTGCGGTTCCACTGCGGATAGGCGCTGTCGAGACCCTCCGTGCCGTGGTCCAGATAGAGCTTATGGGTGTCGGGCGAGGGGAGACGGTCGGCCATGTAGGCGAGCACCGCAGTGGGGAAGATCGTGCTGTTGTAATCGAAAATGCCGATCCAGTGGGTTGACAGACATGCCGCTCCGCCGAACACATAGGGATATTCACACATGGCGTAAAGCGAAGCGAGACCCCCCATGCTTGATCCCGTGATGAAGGTGTTGCCTCTGTCCGTGAGTGTGTTGAACCGCGCGTCTATCGCCTTCTTGAGGTCGTTGGCAAGGAAGGATGTGTAGGCGTCGCCGGTTGGGTGTCCGTTGACCAGATACATGATGTTGGCGGCGTCGAGCTGCTCGGCGGGGATATAGTCGGTGATGACTTTCTGACACAGATAGTCGGAGGCACGCAGTTCCCCGCGGTTGTGGACGCCGACAACGATGGGGGTGCGGAAAGTGTCCCACTGCGAAAGGCGTGACAAGACCTTGTCGATGCCCCATGACACTCCGCCGAATGAGATCGCGGGATCGAAAAGATTCTGCCCGTCGTGCATGTAGACCACCGGATACCTCGTGGCGCCCGACGGATCGTAGCCTTCGGGGAGAAGGACGTCGACGGTGTAGTCTGTGTCGAGCAGGCTGCAATGCGCCAGAAATCTCTTCGTCGTTCCCCACTTGCAAGAGGGTGTGAAATCGGTCTGTTCTGTCAGTATATCGTCAGGCATCTGCCATTGGTCGAAGCTGTCTGACGCTGCGGCGGTTGCCGACAGACATAGAAGCAATGTCGCTGCCCGGAATTTTCTAAGGAAGTCCATGGTGTCTTAAGGTGTTTTGCGAGTCTTTCGTTTCAATGGTACAAAAATATTAAGAATCCCGCAGACCGACAAAAAAGTGGCTGCGATGGATCGCCCACCGCAGCCACAAACTTAAAAGTGCATATCAAATATTAATAACCATTAGAGTCCCATTTCTCTCTTGGCCTTTTCCATCTGTTTGTTCATCTCCTTCTGAGCAGCTTTTTCAAGGTCGGAGGAGCCTCCGCCGAGAGATGAACCGCCGAAAGACCCTGCACCCTCGAGGCCGTTCATTTCGGCCATGATGTCGGCAAGGCGCTGAGTCTGTTCCTCATTGAGCTTCTCGCCCTGCAGCTTGTTGGCTGCCTTGACAAGTTCTCCGGATTTCTTGGCGGCTTCAACAGCGTCGCCACTATCGCGGAGTTCGGCGAACTCCTTTGCTTCCTTCTCAAGATCATCGAGCTTCTCGTCAACACTCTTGCATGATGTAAGGCCAAGTGCAAGCACCACGCCCAAGGCTAAAATTAATTTCTTCATGTTGTTAAGTTTTTTATTGGTTTGTAATTCTATGATTTACCGGTTAATCAGAGTCCCATCTGACGTTTTGCGTCATTGTAGGCATCCTGATATTCTTTCACTGCGCTGTTGTAGGCGTCCTGATAGTCTTTGACGGCGCTGTTGTAGGCATCCTCAAAATCGGGAACGCTTGTGCTCGGAACTGTGGTAGATATTGTCTCCACGACTTTTTCAGACTCTTCGCTCGGGAGACCAATCAGTGAAAGGACATCAATCGAGATGTATTTTGCATTTGAGGAGATATTGGCAACATCGCCTTTGTCTACAGTGCCTTCAAGCTCAACCTCCACGACTTTAGGCTCGGAACCCTGAAGAGCTTCTGTGATGAGACGCTCGGCGCGGGAATTGGTGCGGAGATTAACGCCGCTGCACCTCTCCTCGTTCTTGTCGAGCATATCAAACGAAATGTAGCTGACATGTGCGTCTTCGTCTGCGGGATTGACGTTAACTTTCAGGTTGACTGTGATTTTGTATTTGTCGGCGTGCTCAGGATCCTCCGCAAAAGTCACGGTATAGTCGCTCTCCTCAAGATTGACGTATTTAGCTTCATCAGCGTAAATGCTGTTGGTGCATTTCACACCTTTAACGACGAGAGCTGCGGGAACGGCGGCTTCTGTTTTGGTTTCTTTAGCTTCTTTTTTGCCGCAGGAGCCGAGGGCTACGAGGGCTGCAAGCATCAGAATGCATGAAAGAGTTTTTTTCATTTTGTTTGGTTTTTAGATAATTGGTATTTAAGTTAATTAAAAAACGCGGCGTGAGATTGATTGTCGCTTTAAGGGGGCATCGCCAAACGCCCATACAGAAAGACAATCAATCTCACGCCCAAAATATGGCAAACGCCTGAAACGCCACGGGATGCGGCGCTCCGAGCGGCATTGTCTGCCGGGAGTGAAGTGATGTCGAATCATCTTTCTGTATTTGGATAAATTGGCGATTTTTCCTTAAAGAGACGAATCGTTATCAGATTCAGCTAAATTTTGTGTCGGGAGCGATGTGCCTCGCGAAAGGCACTGTCGAATCCGACAGTCAAACCATCTCTTTGGCTTGCACGGCGCAAATATAGCAAACATTCTTTAAAAAAGAAAAGAATTTTGACAATTTTTTTGCCGTCAGAAATTTTTGCCCGACACATACGCCGGGCGTGAGACTGATTGTTGAGTGCAAATTTACCTGCATAAAACTTCAAATGCAAAGTTCATTTTGTTCCATTTTTATCCCGAACAATCTTTTGCGAACAAGGGGAACAATGAGGAACAATTATTTTTTCAAACCATCATTAACTATCTTTCGCGAACCATGGGGAACCATCCCAAACCAATTTATGATGGTATGGATGTGAGGGGCGGAGGGGCGGAGCGCCGATACTGTGATTAACCGTATGTGAAGTTGCTTTATCGATGCTGACGGAAGGGCGCAGTCGCGGGAAGGCCTTGACAGGCTTTTCGTCGTATGTCGTGGTAGAATCAGATGGTTCCTTATGGTTAGCCTATATGGTTCCCAATGGTTTGAAAAAATAATTGTTCGTAATTGTCTCCTTGTTCGGGATTGTTCGGGAATCATGGATTTATTTGTTAATTTTGGGGCGTGAATATCCAGTCCGAAATATCCGACGATTTCCTGCGTCCGGCCGATGGTGCGGACTACCGCCATCTGTTCACTCACGGCTTCTTCCGTTTCGGCGTGCTGCGTCGTGGCGACCGCCTCTTCTTCGTCAAGTCGCTGCGCCGCGATCTTGCCGATTCGGCCCTCTATCGGCTGATGCTCTCCAAGGAATACAAGCTGCTCCTGAAACTCAACCATCCGTCCGTGGTCAGGGTATTCGATTTCACGACCGTGGCCGGCGAGGGTGAGGCGATACTGATGGAGTATGTCGCCGGAGAGACGCTCGGGGATTTCCTCAGGAGTGCGCCGCCGCGAAGGATGCGTCGCCGGATTGCCGCGCAGCTTGTCGATGCCGTGGCCTATATCCACCGTCAGGGGATCGTGCACCGCGACCTGACACCTTACAACATTATGATCGTGCCGGACGCGGAGACGTGTGTGAAGATCATTGATTTCGGACTGAGCGACGCTCCCGACATGGCTTTTCTCAAAGGCGCCGGAGGCACTCCCGGATTCGCGGCTCCCGAACAGTTGCGCGAGGGCTACGTGCCGTGTCCCGAGTCGGACGTCTGGGCGTTGGGCAGGATATTGCGGCTGCTGCGTCCAGGCATCGGCTATCGTCTTGCGGCGTCGGCGGCACTCCGCGACGACCCTGCGCGGCGTCCCGCGTCGGCCTCGGCTCTGCGCCGCAGGGTGAGGATGACGTCGCGGCTGCTGACGGTCGCGCTGTCGGTGTTGGCCGCATTGTGTGTCGCGGGTGCTGTCGTAGCCTTGACATGGCACAGGCCCGAGGCGCCGAAGACGGCGGCAATAACCGCGCCGGTAACGGTGGAGCGTAAGGTTGCCGATTCAGACACGCTGCAAGGCGAACCGGTGACACCTCCCGTGACGACGGAGGAGCCGATGGAAAAACCGGAAGAAAAGAAGGACGCCGAAAAGCCCGGCGAGATGGATCGCCTTACAGCCGAGCGAGAAGAACTGCTCGAATGGACGAAAGAGGAATACATCGCTGCAATCAGGGAAATGCGCGATGCCTGGAAAACCTATGACGGCACTAAACCCTCGGCAGCGGAATGTAACGGAGTGGCTGTGAGGATATACATGCGATACTTCGGAGACGTGTCGCGGCGCATGAATGAATTCTCGCAGCGTATCCCGCAGGATATCGCAATGAAGCTACCGAAGGGCTGGATCTCATACGACTGCGGATTCCTGAAGGAATATTACGAGGCATTCGTGTGGTGGGGAAACCGCAAGACGCATCCCGACGAAGAGGATCCCTATTCCGCGATCCGGTGATTCAGTGGCATTTGAAGCTGATGCCGTCGCGGCTTCCGGCCACGTAGCTGCGCCGCGAGCCGTCGGACGACACGATGTCGGCGTAGAGCGGCTGGCGCTGTTCGAGGAAGGTAAATTCCACGGTGTCCCCTTCTGTCAGCTTGGAGTTGCGGTTGGCGGCCACGACGAATCTGTTGCCGTCAATGTGGCGGAACGTGACCTCGCGGTCGGGAAGCCACGACACTACCACCTCGGCGCCCTCCGTCAGTTCCGCGGAGTGGAGGATGCTGCCGTCGGTCGCGCGGAAATCGGACTGCACCTTGGATGAAGCCTCGTTCTCGGCCACGAAAGCCTCCATGCTGTCGTAGCCGCAGAAGCGTGCGAGGAGATTGAGGGTTGAGATTCGCGGAGCCTCCACGCTTCCGATGTAGCCCCAGAGACGCTTGAGGGTGGAATCGCCCAGGGTCTCGCCGAGGCGGCTCCCGATGGCCATACGGAGGTCGTAGAAGTCGGCCGGGGTGAGGGGCACGATGCCGGCCTCGGCTTCCGTCCGGTCTAACAGAAGCCGAAGCATGGCGTCGGAGAATACGGGATGTTTCCTTTTCATATCGAGTCCTCCACGGTCCATTGGAATGCCCTGAGTCCGAGCAGCGGCTTGGACTCGTCGAGTTCGTGGAGAGCTTTCATCACTCCCTCGGCGCGATGGTCGGCCACCACGGTGAGGATGGCGCCCGCCATCGAAGGCCATGCGTGGGTGCCGTAGTGTGGCTCCCCGGTCTTGGTGCCGCGTCCCTGCACATTGCCGAAGGCTGTGAACCCGCGGCAGTTATGGCGGCTGAGGAGGTCGATTATAAGCTCATGGTGAGCCTGGTCGTAGGCTATGAATATCGCTTTCATTGTCGGAAGTTGGAGGAGAGTGTGATTAGTCTTTTTTGCGGAGTTTCTTGCGCTGTCTCTTGACGCCTCGGCCTGCGAAGACGCAGTAGAGCACCGGCACGAAGAGCAGCGTGAGGATTGTCGAGAAGGTGAGACCGCCGATCACGGCAGTGCCCATCGGCCGCCACATCTCGGCGCCCTGGCCCGATCCGACAGCCATCGGCACCATGCCGAGGATCGTGGTCAGCGTAGTCATCACGACAGGACGCAGACGCGACTTGCCGCCGTCGATCACGGCGGTGCGGATGCCCATGCCTCGCTCGCGGTTAAGCGTGATGTAGTCGATGAGCACGATACCGTTCTTCACCACGATGCCGATCAGCATGATGGCGCCGATCATCGACATGATGTTGAGCGTGTGGCCGGTGAGCCAGAGGATTATGAAGACGCCGGAGAAGGCGAACATCAGCGAGGTCATGATGATGGCGGGGTAGGTGAGCGACTCGAACTGCGCCGCCATGACGATGTAGACGAGGATGATGATGAGAAGTCCGAGCGTGAGGAGGTCGCCGAATGAATCCTGCTGGTCCTCGTAGCTGCCCGAGAGTGCGACACTGATGCCCTGCGGCAGATGCAGCTTGTCGATCTCGATCTGGGCCTGCTCGACCACCTGACTCATCGGCACGCCGCCGGTCACGACGGCCGACACCGTGATGATGCGCTCGCGGTCCTTGCGCTGGATCGTCGGCGGAGTGAAACGCTCCACGACAGCGCCGACATCCTTGATGCGGATGCCCTGACCCTGGGAGTTGTAGACTGTGATATTCTCGATGTCGGAGATGCTGATTCGGCGGTCAGGCTCGAACATCACCTTGATGTCGTATTCCTCGCCGTCCTCGCGGAACTGCGACGCCGTGGCGCCGTTGATGCGGTTGCGCAGAGCCATCGCCATTGTCTGCATGTTGACGCCGTGGAGCGAGAGTTTCTCGCGGTCGAAGTCGACCTGATACTCGGGCTGATAGTCCGAGCGCGACACGATGATGTCGGCCGTACCCTCGATGCCTCGAAGGATCCGGCTTATCTGTGCAGCCACGGAGTCGGTCTCGGCAAAGTCGTAGCCGTAGATCTCGAAATCCACAGTCGACTGGCCGCCCATTCCGGCGCCGCGTCCGCCGCCGACGTTGACCTGAGCCTTCTTGAACTCAGGGAAATAGCGTTTGAGGTCGGCTCGCATGCTGTCGGCGATCTCCGTGATCTTGCGCTCGCGGTCGCCGGGATTGCTCAGTCGGATGTTCATGGAAGCGATGTGCGATCCGTTGTCCTGCAGCGAAGCCCACGTGTTGTCGGAGCTTGCCGGGCCGGCGGTGTAGCTCGACACGAGTATTTCGGGATATTTCTTCCTCCACATAGAGTCGAGGCGGAAGATGGCGTCTTCGGTGATCTCGGCGCGTGTGCCGATCGGAGTCTCAAGGCTGACGCCGAGGCGTCCGTCGTCCTGCGTGGGGAAGAACTCGGTGCCGACCTGCTTCATGAGGAAGATGGAGCCTACGAATGTGGCCAGACAGAGAGTGATCGTGATGGCGCGGTGGCCGATCACCCAGCGGAGCACGCGGGCGTAGCCGTTGTCGAAATGGTCGAGACCGCGCTCGATGGGGCCGAACAGTCGGCTGAACCATTTGCCGGGCTTGCCGGCGCGAAGCCATTGCGAGCAGAGCATCGGAGTGAGGGTGAGGGCGCACGTGGTCGATATGATCATCATGATGGTGACCATCCAGCCCAACTGGCGGAAGAGCACGCCGGTCATGCCCGTGACGAGGGTCAGCGGGAAGAACACCGCGATCAGGGTGAGGGTAGAGGCGATCACGGAGATGGCCACCTCGTTGGTGCCGTGGACTGCCGCCTGCTTCGGGTCGGAGCCGCGCTCGATGTGGGTGGTCACGTTCTCAAGCACCACGATGGCGTCGTCGACCACCATGCCGATCGAGATGGACAGCGCCGAGAGTGAGACGATATTGAGCGAATTGCCGGTGGCGGCAAGGTAGATGAACGAGGCGATCAGCGACACCGGGATGGTGATGACGATGATCAGCGTCGCTCGCCAGCGTCCGAGGAAGAAGAAGACCACAATCACCACGAAGATGAGGGCGTAGATCACGGTCTCCTCCAGCGAATGGATGGTGTTGGTGATGTTCTCCGACGTGTCGACGATGACGCCGAGTTTCACGTCGCTTGGGAGATTCTTCTGGAGGCGCGGAAGCGACTTCATCACCTCGTTGGAGATGTTGACGGAGTTGGCGCCCGACTGTTTCTGGATGATGATCATGGCGCCCGCCTCGCCGCCGATGTATGTGCGCTGGGTGCGTTCCTCAAGAGAGTCGTCGATGCGCGCCACGTCCTTGAGATAGATGGTGCGTCCGTCGACCGAGGCTACGGGGATGTCGCTCATCTGGCGCGAGTCGTCGAACTCGCCCTGCACACGAAGCGCATACGTGTTGGATCCGATGTCGAAGGATCCGCCGGGGGTATTGCGGTTCTCCGCCGCGATAAGAGAGGAGATCTGCTCCACGCTCAGATGGTAGGCTTCGAGTTTGTTGGGGTCGCAGTAGACATGTATCTCACGCTTCGGGGCACCTGAGATCGACACCGAACCCACGCCGTCGATGCGCGCAAGAGGGTTGGCCACGGCGTCGTCAAGAATCTTGTAGAGACCCGGCATACTCTCCGAAGCCTCAACGGAGAGCATCACGATCGGGATCATGTCGGTGGAGAACTTGAAAATGATCGGGTTCTGGCTGTCGTCGGGAAGCTGCGACTCGACCATGTCGAGCTTGTCGCGGACGTCGTTGGTGAGGACGTCGATGTCGTAGCCGTATTCGAACTCAAGAGTGATAACGGAGGTATTCTCACGCGACTCCGAGGTGATGTGTTTCAGGTGCTCGACGGAGTTGAGGGTATTCTCCAGAGGCTTGGTGACGTTCTGCTCGATGTCCTCCGCGCTCGCGCCGGGATACATCGTCACGACCATGAGCTGGTTGGTGTCTATGTCCGGATAGAGGTCGACGGGAAGTTTCATCAAAGAGAACAGACCCATGATGATGACGGCCACGAAACAGAGCGTGGTCATCACCGGGCGGCGTACTGCTGATGCGTATATTGACACGGCGGTAGTGTATTTGATTCAGTGAGTTTACTTCATTACTTTGACTTCGCGGCCGTTGGCGAGGGCGTTCTGTCCGGAGATGACGACCTCGGCGCCGGAGGGCACGCCGCTGAGAAGCTCGTAGCTGTCGCCGATGCGCTGGCCAAGCTCGACCTTGTTGAAGCTGACCTTGCCGTCGGCGTAGACATATACATACTGGTTGCCGGAACCTTGCTGCTTCACGACGGCGCGGTCAGGTACGACGACATGGCGCTGTGTACCCAGATCAAGCTCAACGCGCGCGAACATGCCGGGAAGGATGCGTTCGCCGGAGTTGGGGAGGTCGATTTCCACGGCGAAGGTGCGTGTGGCGGGATCGACGGTCGGTAGAATCTTGGTGACGGTGCCCTCGAAAAGCTCGCTGCCGTAGGTGTCGAATGTCACACGTGCCGGCATTCCTTTGTGTATCAGTGAATACTCGGTCTCCGAGACATTTATTACAATCTTCATCGGCTGCACCTGAGAGACCGTAAGGATGGGGAGTGTGCCGGTCATGTCGCCCGGATCGTAGTTGCGTGCTGTCACGACGCCGCTTACGGGACTTGTCAGTACGCTATTCTCACCGGCGTTGGCAAGGGCGCGGCGGGCGCTCGCGAGGGAATTCCGGGCGGTGGTCACGTTGTTCTTCGCCGTAATCAGCTGCGTGTGCATCTGGTCGACCTGCTGGCGTGTGCCGCCGCCGATATTGAAGAGCTGGAGGGCGCGGTCATAGTCAAGCTTCACGTTGGCATACTGCGCCTTGGCATTTTCGAGCTGCGCCAGAGCGTTGTCAACCTGAAGCTGATATGTCGTGGTGTTGACGTCGTCGAGAATCACGAGACTCTGGCCGCGACCCACACGCTGTCCCTCCTCCACGAGGATACTCTTGATGCGAAGGGGCATAGCCGAGGAGATGTTGTTGATCTTGTCGGCCTCGGTCTGGGCCGTATATGTGAAGACTTGCGGAACGTCACGTTCGAAAACCTTCTTGATTTTCACTACCGGCTTTTCGTCGGCTTCCGCATGGGAATCTTTGCCGGAATCTTTGCCTCCGCAGGAAGTCAGCGCAAGGCAGACAAGGAATGAGGCTGCAAGGGCGGTCAGTGTGATATGGTATGCTCGCATGATGGTTATGATGTTGTGTCTCTTGTGTTTATGGATGATTCTTTTTATCGTTTCTGACGGGTCATCTCCGACGAGGCCACGCGGCGGCCGAGGAGAAGATCAAGCTCCGAGTTGCTGACAAGATAGTTGTAGATCGCCTGATAATAGACCAGACGTGCCGAAGTCTCGGCAAGCTCGCTGTCGCGCAGGTCGAGATATGTGGCGGCGCCGATCTCGAAACTTTTCTGCATGATCTCGTGGGCTTTCTCGGCCTCGCGCACGCCTTCGGCGCTCGACTCTATCTGGCGCACTTCCATGTTGATATTGTCGACGGCAAGCTCCAGCTGCATGTTGATGGAGCGCACAAGGTTTTCGCGCTGCAGTTCGGCCTCGGCAAGCTGTATCTTGCTCTGCTTGAGGCCGTAGTATTTCGAACCGCCCGAGAAGATCGGCACCGACAGTGCGAATCCGACATTGCTGTAGGGATTCAGGTCGAGATGCTTGAACATGTTGCCGTTGCTAAGCGAGCTCCAGTTGAGGTTGAAAGTCGCGGCGAGAGTCGGCACCCACGCGAGCTTCTTAAGTTCCACATTGCGGCGCAGCGTCTGGCGCTGGATGTCGAGGGCACGCAGCTGCGTGTTCTCCTCGATGGAATATCCGCCGTCCTGACGCGCGAACATATCCTGCTGATAGTTCTTAAGATCAGTGTCAGGCTCAACAGCTATGTCGGCGTCCAGACCCATGAGGATGGCGAGCTGGAGCTGAGCCTGTCGGACGGAAATGTCGGCCTGGAGAATCTGCGGCTCCACATTCTTCACCTGTACCGACGAACGCAGCACATCGTATTCCGACGCCGTGCCGGCCTCAAACTTCTTCTTGTAGAGGTCGGCGTTGAAAACCGCGTTGTCGTAGTTCTGGAGAAGCACCTCCTTCGATGCCTTGGCAAGAAGGAGAGCGTAGTAAGCCTTCTCAACCTGATTGATCAGGTCCAGACGCGACGACCGCGACGATTCCAGTGAGGCGAGAATCTGAGTGTCGCTGATCTGTAGCGACTTCCACAGCTGCGGCGCGATCACCGGCAGAGACACCGAGAACCCCATGCCCCAGCTGTTGTCCTGACCCATCTTGATGGTCTGGCTCTGATCGCCGAAATTCATCTTGAGGCTCTGCAGCTCGATGCTGCGCGAATATTGCAGACCGAAGTCAATCTGCGGAAACAGCGAGGCAAGCGTCTCCTTCTTGCTGTAGTCCGCACGCTTGATCTCCATGTCGGCGACCTTCACAGTAGGATTGTCGCCCAGCGCGATCTCCACACACTTGTCCAGGGAAAGCACCACCGTGCGTTTTCCCGCCGAAATATCCGAAGCAGCCGCAGGCTGAGCCGCCATCATATCCGGAGCCACTGCAGAATGACCCGCCGGGAGAGCGTGCGCGGTCTCCTGAGCCGACGCGGCGACATCTCCCGCAGCTAATATTGCTGCGAGAAGTATGGCCGTAAAACGTTGTCTTTTATTCATCTGAAACGGTTGAGAAAAACGCTGCAAAGTTAGCAAATTCCCCCGGCATGAGGACTCATTTCCGACAAAAAGACCAACAATGCCGACATAGCGGCTCTTTCCAGCGATAAGGCGGCGCTATCCGAGGAAAAACAGCAAGCGCTCCTTATCGTCCAGGGGCAGTCCCCGAGACGGTAAGGGAGAAGAGGGGATGATTCAAAAGGGCAGTCAAGGGTTTCCGGCCAAAGATGGCTGGACACTTTTTTTCGGGGGCAAGCTCCCGGGACTGGAGACAGATTCGCTCCCGGAAGTTTCGACAGAGACTGATAGCTTTAGAGGAAGATGACGGTCGTGTGTTATTGTTATGTGACAATTATTTTGTAGTTTTGGAACTCGCAATTGAGTAAGTAAATAAGTATGTCAGCGAAAATATTGAATATGAAACGATTGTATTCAAATACTCATAATACATTCCCACGGTTGGAGCTAAACTCAAGAAAACATATATTGGGTATTCTTGTCATTGTATGCATCGGAATCGGTGCAACGTTCTTTTTCTTAAGAAGCTACTATAATGAGCCTGTAGGAGACGATTTGCTGTATAGATATGTGCTTGACAAGCATCCTCTTGGAGAAAATATCCTGAAAAGAAAAATCCAGACTTTGGGCGACGCCATAGAAAGTCAGTCGACTCAGTATTTTTATTCCAATGGTCGAACTGTCGTGCATATCTTCGTTCAGATGTTTGCCGGTGTGTGAGGACATGTTGCGTTCTGTGTCGTCAATACTTTGATGTTCGTTGCTGCAATTATGCTTATATGCAGATATTGCTTTAAAGGAATGATGATGCGGAATATCTGGTGCTGGATATTGGTGATGTTATCCTTTTTCTAACTTTTCCCGGGGGGAGGCAATGTGTGGTATTCTATAGCAGGAGCATTTAATTATCTGTATCCGATAATGCTCGTTTCGGGATTCCTTGTTGTATATGATCGTCTGATAAGCGGTGGCAAGTATTTAAGCGGATGGAAAGTCTCTGTTATTTCTCTCTTTGCTTTCATTACAGGTTGGTCGCAGGAGTGTTTCGCTGTGCCACTTGCGGGCGCCATACTAATATATGTTCTTACGAATTATAAACATTGTGGAACTAAAGTTCGGATTGTGTCATTATTCCTGTGGATTGGAACAGCGGTGCTGGTCTTTGCTCCCGGTAATTTAATGCGTGCCATGACGTCTGCGAAGTCTTTGTGTGGTACGTTATATTGGGCGGCGCATTATTTTATGGCGACACATATTATTACGATACTTTTGGTTTTGTCTATATATCTTGCCTTTAAGGATAAATCTTTGTTCAAACGTTTTGTGCAGGAAAACAAAATATTGTTGTATGCCTGGGTAATTTCCTGTGTGATGGGATGTCTGGCCAACACTCTCATTCAGTCCTTCTATGGCATTGCTTTCTTTTCGATTCTGCTGACGTTCAAAATATTCCCTTTGTGTTTTAATTTGGCGAAGAAATCGATATGGATTAATGGCACAGGATTGGCGATACTTCTGTTGTTTTCCGTGCATCAGGCTATGATTGTTTCCGCGCAAAGGAAGATTCAGTATTTTCACAGAGAATTTTTAAGATCCTATGTCGAGTCTCCGGATGGCAGACTTCCGGTGCCGGAAGCGCCATACAGGCATCCTTTAGTGCGTCCGTATGCTGTCACTTGGTTTGAGCACGATGCTTCCGGGTGGATCATGCTCACTATACAACAATACTATGGTTCTTTAGGCAAACCATTGGTTTTGATGACCCCGCAAGACAGTGTTCCGGCGAAGCAGTGAAAAAAGAAGAAGGGCGGAGGCACTTCGAAGGTGCGTCCGCCCGGTGGATTGCTGTCTGTAGCTTTTTAGCGTACGATTACTTTGGAGGTCTTTACTGAGCCGTCAGACATGTTGTCGACACGGATGTAGAGGCCGTTGACAGGCTCTGCGACGCGGAGGCCGGAGATGGTGTAATACTCCGTTGTCTCCACTGTGGCGTCGGCTGCCGTGATGCCGCCGATGCCGAGCACGAGGTCGGACTTGCGTGTCTCGCCGCCGCCGATGTAGACGCTCTGGATTCCGATTTCAGGCTTCTCCTCCATGTTGAGGGTGAGGGTGTGGTTTTCTCCGCCGTTGGTGATGATCACGCCTGTCTCGTTGAAGAGATAGGGAATGTCGGTGATCGTCTCTTTGAGCGAGGGATATAACTCCGGAGTGAGGGAGAAGAGTTCGCCGTTCACATAGATGTTGTAATAGAGCTTGTTGGGGTCGATGAAGTTGCCCTCGGTGTCTGTGCAGGGCACGTTGAAGGAGATGTTGCGACCCCAGCCGTAGTCGTCGCCGATCTCGATGCCGTAGGGAGCGGCAGGGGTGGCGGCCACTTCCTCGTAGGGTGTGAACACAGCGTTCTCGATGACGGAGCCGGAGGGCATTCCGGGATTGGCGGTATTCTTGCCGAAGCACATCATCAGGGCGCAGTCGGCCTCGACCGTGTAGGCGCCGTCCTTAAGTGTGAGCGTGGCCTGGGACACCGGAGTGTAGACGTTCTGCATGTCGCCCCATTCGGAAGGCTCCTGGGTTACTGTTGACGACTGGAAGAAGTAATAATAGTTTTCGGTGGTGTAGATGCCGAGATACTGGTTTGTGGGAAGCGTCACCTTGTCCCCGTCCACCGTGCCCTTCACCCATGAGTCGGGGAAGTAGGAGTAGAGGTCGCGGATCCACATCTCGCCGTCCTTGATGCCGATGTGGACGATTTTCTGACTGATCCGGCCGTAAGAGTCTTCAGATTTGACTACATATTGTTTTGTCTCAAGACCTTCGGGAGGAGTCTGCAGAGTCTCGTCGAAGAGGCTCCAGCGGAAATCGCCGTCGGAGGATCCTGAATATATCTCGCCGTCGGTGAGGCCGACAACCGGAGCTGACTCGTAACCCTCGGGAACTACCTGAGAGAGTACGCCGTTCTCCCACTTCATGACGAGGTCGGGATTGTCCGTGTCCTCGACAAATTCATATCCGGTCACTTCGCCATCGGCATTTGTCTGCTTTTCGATCTTGAACATTTTGTTGTAGAGCTGGGTGTCCTCTGTGCCGAGATATTGGTTGCCGGGCTGGATGTAGGCGGGCTGGGGGAGCTTGAAGACGATGTTGCCGTCGGAGCCTCGCGTGCCTTTGATCCAGTAGTCCTGCGAGACGGAGAAGGTGTTCACGGGACGCAGCATATAGAAATCGTCGCCGTCGATCACGATCTTGCCGATCTTGCCCTCGATCTGCTGGATGTTGAGCTGACCGTAGAAAGTAAGATACTGCATGTTGTAGCGATAGACGTTCTCATAGAGTGTCCCTTGTGGAGTCGTGAGAATTCCTTCGGCAGAGGCCGCGGAACAACCGGCAGCGAGCGCGAGGGATAAAAAGAGTAAATGTTTCTTCATACCTTAGAGTGTGAGTTTGATTATTGACCAATGGTTTTTGAAAGCTGCGCACAAAGATAAGTATAATTTTCAACATTGTGTATGCCTATTGGCAAAAGAAATTTTTCATGACTTGTTTTTGTGCGGTTGAAGTATGCCGCGGACGTGTGGTTTCGATTGTAAAATCGCAAGCGGAAACGTAATGCGTACTTGCAGGATTCCGCTAACGTAGTAAGGTCGCGGAATGCAAATATTTTCATGCCGGAGGCGGGGAGGTCAGCCGAAGAAGAAGTAGGCGACAATGACGGCGGAGACGGCGCCGACGACGTCCGCGAGCAGCGCGTAGGCCGGAGCATAGCGTGTCTTCATCACGCCCACGGAGCCGAAATAGACGGCGAGGATATAGAATGTGGTGTCGGTGCTTCCGCGGACTGCGGCCGCGACCTGAGAGACGAAGGCGTCGGCGCCGTGGGTCTTCATCACGTCGAGCATCAGGGCGCACGAGCCGCTGCCGCTGAGAGGTTTCATAAGCATGGTGGGGAGAGCGCCTACCCAGCGTGTGTCGCCGCCGCACCATGCCACGAGCTGTTCGACCCAGCCGGTGAAGATGTCGAGCGCTCCGGAGGCGCGGAACATGCCGATGGCGACGAGGATGGCGACAAGGTAGGGGATGATCTTCACGGCTGTCGTGAATCCTTCCTTGGCGCCTTCGATAAAGCAGTCGTAGACGTTGAGACGTTTCCGGACTCCGGCGCCGATGAAGAGGAGTATGATGCTGAAAAGAATGAAGTTGGCGGCGAAGGTGCTGTAGGTCTGCACTTTGTCGGCGGGAAGCGAAGCGAAGAACCATACGATCAACGCCACGATGCCCAGGATGGCGGCAAACCATGAGAGCAGTACGCGGTCGATGCGGATGTGCTGCTTTATGCAGAGCGCAAAGAGTCCGGTGATGGTGGCGATGGCCGTGGCGATGAGGATGGGGATGAAGATGTCGGTGGGATTGCTCGCGCCGCCCTGCGCGCGATACATCATTATGCTTATCGGGATGAGGCAGAGTCCGGAGCTGTTGAGCACCAGAAACATTATCATGGAGTCGGTGGCGGTGTCCTTCTTCGGATTGAGGGTCTGCATCTCCTGCATCGCCTTGAGCCCCATGGGCGTGGCGGCGTTGTCGAGTCCGAGCATGTTGGCGGAGATGTTCATGAAGATGGCACCCATGGCGGGATGTCCCTTGGGGATGCCGGGGAAGAGCCGCGAGAAGAACGGACTGATGAGGTTGCCCATGGCGCCGATGACACCTCCGCGTTCGCCGATCTTCATGATGCCGAGCCAAAGGGAGAGCACGCCGGTGAGTCCGATGGAAATCTCGAAGGCGAAGGCTGCCTGATCGAACGAGGAATTCATTATGTCGCTCCAGATCTGTGTCTCGCCGGTCGCTATGGTGGTTCCTGCGGCCATGAGAAACGCCACGACGAGGAAGAATATCCAGATGTAGTTGAGTATCATAGGCTTCAGAATGATTTTCTATCCTCTTCGGGACAGTAGGTCGTGCATTCGTGGTGTGTGCGGTGGCACGTGCGCACCTCGTGGTCCACGATGATGTGGCGGTTGGCCATGGTGGAGATGATTGACATCTCGTGGCTGACGAGCACGATGGTGGCGTGGCGCGACGCCTCGCTTACGAGTCCGTAGATCTGGCGCTCGAAATTCTTGTCGACGTAGGAGAGCGGTTCGTCGAGCACGAGTAGCTCGGGGCGCGAGATGAGTGCGCGGCCAAGCAGAGTGCGCTGCAGCTGTCCTCCGCTGAGCTCTCCGATGGGATGGCTGCGGAATCCGGTGGCGCCGACAGTTTCGATCATCTCCTCAAGGCGCTCGCGGTCGTCGGCAGTGATGCGCGGACGGATGCTGTGGTAGAGTCCGGAGAGAATGACATCCTCGACAAGTATGGGGAAGCGTGTGTCGATTTCGCTTTTCTGCGGCAGATAGCCGATGCGGAGATTGCGGGTCGGAGAGCCGGAGGCGTCGAAATAAGTGACCTTCCCTTTTACGGGAGGAAGAAGGCGCAGCAGCGTGCGTAGCAGCGTGGTCTTGCCTCCTCCGTTGGGTCCGGTGATGGCCATGAAGTCGCCACGGCACAGTTCAAGGTCGACGTCGCGGAGCACCGGACGCCGGCGATCGTAGCCCGCCGACACGTTGGAGAGGCGTATCAGAGGTGTCGTTTCGCAGGGACAGATGTCGTATGTAGTTTCAGTCGTCATTCTCTCTGGTTCTGTCTGATGGCTTGCGCGGCCACAACGAGCTGATGGAGAAATCCTCTGTCCATCAGCCGCAACGGACACACGGGAGTCTGCATGTCACCGCTCAGCAGGGCAGTCTCGTTGCCCTGTTGGGCGATGTCGTAGAAGACAGCCACTGGCCGGGCTCTCCGGGCAAGGTCTACGGCATCAGCAAGCTGGCGCGGTGTGACCTCCTTGCCCTCCTGCTGCACGCTGAGTTGTCGCAGTCCGTAGGCCGAGGCGAAATATCCCAGTGAGGGATGCCAGACCATGAAGGTGCGGTCGCGGCAGTCGGCGAGGATGGCGCGGATGCTGTCGTCGGTGGCTGTCAGCAGTGAGTCGAGACTCGCGAAGCGGCGGCGGTAGATGTCGGTTCCGGCGGTGTCGAGACGACAGAGCGTCCGCAGCATGTTCTGCGCCATGATGCGGCAGTTGGCCGGAGTCGTCCAGATGTGGGGGTCAAATCCTTCGTCGTGATGCTCCTCATCTTCATGGCCTTCGCCGTGATGGTGGTGATGATGGCCGTGGCAACTGTCCGCGAGCTTGTCGATACCGGCGGAGGTGTCGACAATGACGAGCGATGGATTGTTGGCTGCCGTACGCTCCATGAGTGCTTCCTCAAAGGGGAGGCCGCCGAGCGAGAAATAGACATGCGACCGCTCGACGTCGATGAGGCTCCGCATCGACGGCTCGTAGTTCTCGGGGTCGGAGCCTGACTCCAGCATGCATCCGGCCTCCACTCTGTCGCCTCCTAACTGCTCAAGGAGCCATTGTTGCGGCGGAATCGAGACAACGGCGGCGATGCGGACGCCGGAAGTGTCGCGGCTGTCGGTGTCGGCCGTGCATCCCGCCAAATGAAAGAGCATGACTGACGGAAGGAGAGAGAGGAGCAGTCGCCGCAGGGTCATTTGAGCTTGAGAGGTTTATATTCCTTGACAAGCTGTCTGTAGGCAGGAAGTTCCCTCGTCTTGGTGAAGTTGATGTCGTGCTCGATCTCGGCAGGAGAGGTCGTGTGGGTGTCAAAGGCTTCCTTAAGATATTTCAGGGCCGTTTCGTGGTCGCCGAGGATAGAATAGATGGAGGCGTTGTTGGAGGGGTGCACTCTGCCGTATTTTTTCATCCATTCCAGCGCTTTATCCTTGTCGCCGAGGTATGCGTAGCAAGTGGCTTCCCAACCGGTGGGCGAAGACTGCGCGAGAGAGGAGTCGAGCACCTGCTTTATGTCGGTGCGCCCGAGTTCGGGACTGCCTGTGAGTATCTCGCAGATGCCTCGGCGTATCAGGGCGTCGTTCCTGAGGTTGTCAGGCGTTGCGTCCGTGTATTCGTCGGCGAACATCTCCCGGTTGGCTATGACGGTGTCGAACAGCGCGATGGCGTTCTCGAAGTCGCCGTTGGAGGCGAGCATCGCGGCGAGTTGCAGGCGCTCGTAGTCGTAGTCGCTCTCATCGTCACCGTCGGTACCGATGCATCTGTTTATCAGGCGGTATGCCTCCTTGCTCTTGCCGGTGTCGCGCAAAGCCAACGTGTAGTTGTACATCATGCTGTCAAAGTACGTGTCGGCATCGTTAATCTGTGGCTTCAGCAGCTTGACCGCCTTGTCGGCATTGCCTGAGCGCATCAATAGGGTGCTCATATAGACGATATTGTCAATACCCCACTTGTTGCTGTCCAGTGCGAGTCTCATGATTTTGCACGCCATGGCCATGTCGTCCTTTACATCGTAGGTCTGGGCAAGCATGCGGAGATAGAGATCGATACATCCGTCGGCTTCCTTCGGCTTGGGATTCGCGATGTAAGCGGCGGTGTATGGCTCCAGGCAGCGGATCACAAGGTCCGGATCCACTCCGGCGAGGTAATACAGCATTTCGGACGATGTACCGTTGGATTCGTCGCGGCAGAGTGCCTTAATGGCGTCCTTGGCGCTCTCCTCATAATTGCCGAGATGACTTTGCGCGATCGAACGGCAGTTGAGCGCATAGGTGTCGTCGGGAAACAGTCGCAGGACGGAACTCGCCGAGTCGCGCACGGCCTCGTAGTTGGTGGCAAACGACTCGACATTTGCAAGCGGATGGTCGAGACCGTGTTGTTCGTAGTAGACTTCCGCATCGGAAAGAATCTGGATCTCGGTAATCATCTGTGATTGTTCGATCTCCTCCTCTATTGTTTTGGCGGAAGCAAAGGCCGGAACGACGGCTGCCGCACACAGGGCGATGGCGTAAAGACTTTTTGTCATGGCAATTATGGAGTTAGGTTAATAAACTGCGTTTGGAGCAGACTCAGAAGCGGCGGATGCCCATGATCTCGCGTACATCCGCAAGGGTCTTCGAGGCAGTCTCGCGCGCACGTTCCGCTCCCTGACGGATAACTTTCGAGAGGTAGGCGTCGTCGTTGCGGATCTCCAGAGTGCGCTCGCGGATAGGAAGCGTGATCTTGAGGATGTCTTCAGCGAGCTGCTTCTTCAAGTCGCCGTAGCGGATGCTGCAGTCGGCGTAGGCATTGCGGAAATGCTCCACGGTGGAGGGATCGCTCACAAGATCCATCAGTGCGAAGAGATTGGCGATGGGCTGTGTCGGTGTCTGGTTCGGCTCCTTCGGTCCCTCGTCCGTGACGGCACGCATCACTTTCTTGCGCAGCGTCTTCTCGTCGTCAGTGAGATAGAGGCAGTTGCCCTCGCTCTTTCCCATTTTGCCGCTGCCGTCGAGTCCCGGCACCTTCACGGCGTCTCCGCCGAAATTGAAATTGACAGGCTCCGAGAAGAATTCCGTCTTGTAGAAAGAGTTGAAACGGCGTGCGAAACGGCGTGTCAGCTCCAGATGCTGCTCCTGATCCTTGCCTACAGGTACGAAGTCGGCGTGATGGATGAGGATGTCGACAGCCATCAGGGTCGGGTAGGTGAGGAGTCCCGCGTTGACGCGCTGGTTGGTCTGGTTGCCGATGATGTCGCATTCGATATGGTCATCCTCGGCGCTGTCCGGAGCCTTGATGCCGAGAGCCTTGCGGGCCTTGTCCTTGAACGCCGCAGTGCGCATCAGCTCGCCGATGCCCACATGCATGTTCAGGAGAAGATACATCTCCGAAATCTCGGGCACGTCGCTCTGCACATATAATATGTTCTTGTCGGGATCGAGTCCTGCAGCCAGATATTCCGCAATGATGCCGCGCACATTCTCGTGGAGCTGATTGGGATCGGGATTTGTCGTCAGGGCGTGCAGATCGGCAACAAAAAAGCGGCAGTCGAAATCATCCTGCATACGCACGAATTTGCTCAACGCCCCGAGATAATTGCCCAGATGCAGATTGCCGGTGGGACGGATACCGCTGAGCACAATTTTCTTATCATTCATAAACTGTTGAACTATCGGAAGTTAATAAAAGAAACCAATCAAATTTGGCTTGGAATTGACGCAAAATTAGCGAAAAAAACGTAAAATAGCCTTGTCATATCAAAAAAAAGCGCTACCTTTGCATCGGAAAAACCCAAGGAGTGGTGCTCGAGTGGCTGAAGAGGCACGCCTGGAAAGCGTGTATACGCCAAAAGCGTATCGGGGGTTCGAATCCCCCTCACTCCGCAAGGAACACGTTGAAAGACAACGAATTGAAGCGTTGATTCAACGTGTTCTTTCCTTTTTCTCCCCCGGAAACGACATTAAAAAAAACCGAAAGACTGCCGAAAATAGCAGAGAAAAGCCGAAAAATGCCGAGGTCTGCACGCAACATGCACGCAAATTTTGACCTTGCACGCAAAGCGCACGCAATATGCACGCAAATATTTGAGGTAAGAAAAGCTATTAAAGTGGTTCGGAGGTGAGTTTAATGTTATGACAACCGTAAAAGTTATTCTTGACAAGCGAGCCGCCAAAGACGGAAAGGCTGCTCCGCTCAAAATCTCAATCTGCCATGAAAGGCAGACATCGCTTATCTCACTGAACGTATATGTAATGCCGCACCAGTGGGATTCAGTTACGGAGAAAGTAATCGACCACCCAAATCAGCTTCAGCTAAACGCTTTCATCGGAGGCCGCAAGGTCGAGGTGGAAAAGGTGCTTATTTCATTACTCGATGATGAGATAATCAGTGGAATGAGGGCAAAAGATGTAAAAGATTACATACTTGCCAAGATTGCCCCAAAGGGGAAAAGGCCGAAAAGCCCGAAGAAGATCCGAACACATTTATAAAATGGTTCGACCGCTTCACCGGGCGCAAGCAAGGGCGCACAAAGGCAATCTATGAGGCAACACGCAGCCGCCTTGTGGCGTGGCTCGGAGAAGCCGGCCTTGCCAAAGTGAAGTTCGAGGACATCAAGATTTCGTGGCTTGAAAGTTTCAACGATTTCCTGGCAAAGACTTGCAAGACAAACTCGATAGCGATACATATGCGTAACATTCGCACCGTAGTAAATTACGCTATTGACAACGAGGTAACGAATACCTATGCCTTTCGCCGCTTCAAAATAAAGAGTGAGGCAACACGAAAGCGCAACTTCGACATAACAACCCTCCGCGCCATATTCTCGGCGCAGGGGTTGGAGGAATGGGAAGAAAAGTACCGTGATTTCTTCGCCCTTACATTTATGTTGGTAGGCATAAATGTGGTTGACCTCTGCAACCTCGAAGAAATAGTGTCCGGGCGCGTCAACTATATAAGAGCCAAGACACATCGGCCTTATTCCATCAAGGTAGAGCCGGAAGCACTTGCGCTCATTGAGAAATACAGCGGCGAGAAGCATCTGCTTAACTACCTCGATGGCTGCGTCAACTACCGCCACTTTTACAACAATCTGTGTAAAGGTCTGAAAGCTGTAAAAGAAAAGCTCGGCCTTTCTGAACTGACAACCTACTGGGCGCGCCATTCGTGGGCTACGATAGCTGCCAGCCTCGATATTCCCAAAGATACAATAGCCGCAGCGTTAGGCCACGGAGGAAATACAGTAACCGACATCTACATTGAATATGATATGAGCAAGGTAGATGATGCCAACAGAAAAGTGCTTGACTGGGTACTTTACGGCAAAGATTGGCGCAAACCTGTTGAAGCCCCGGCAAAACGGCGCGGTCGGCCTCGTAAGGCGGCTGAGGCCGAAGCTGCATAAATTACTCGGTGATTGGGTAGAAAACGCCTTTGAGTAACTGCGACATTCCCTGTTCGGTGAAGGTCGCGGTTATTTTTTCGCAGACGTATTTCTTGCCGTGTATGATGAAAACGCTCCTTACGTTTGGTATGGAATCGGCAAGGAACTTAAAGGTTGTTTTCTTGCCTGTGTCGATATGGTGGACTATGCGGCGGCTTTTAAGCTGCCGGTTGTTGAGGCGCATATTGAAATGGAGATACTGAAAGTTGCTCCAGTCTTCCATAATTTCAATATCCTCCACTTGCGGATAAGGCAGTTTGCCGCGAGTGTTCTGCGCGCCGTCCCAAAAGCCGACATAGATACGGTCGTAGTATTCGGCTTTCTTCTCTTTCTCCCCTGCTTCAAGGCTCTGTATGGTGTGGGTCTGCATAAACGGATAAGTGCTTTCGTCCTCCCCGGTGCCGTTGTCCTCGTCGTAGCCGGAGAAAGAGAGGAACAGGCAACGCCCGTACTTTTCTTCGGTGTAGTCTATCCGTGCCGGAACAAATTCGATTTCGATCTGGTCGGCGTCTTCGCTCTCGTCCACAATGCGCCCGCCGAAAAGATTCACGGGCTGCAACACACATTTATATGTGAACCGTAACCTGTACCTGTCAAAGTAAGGGGTCCGGCTGACGGCGCGGATAACAAAGTATGCGTCGGCGTCTTTGGCATACAGCAAGCGGTCTATCTGACTGCTTCGATGATGTTGGCCGTTCCAAGTTCGCCAGCCTTTGTTAGCGGCCAAAAGTTCGCGCATAGTATCATATACGACAGCGCGGTCTTTCCACGCCTTTATAAACCAGTCGCACGAGTAATATTTCCATACGGCATGGTCGCACTCCTTATAGACGAGGTTTTTAGCCTCGGCATACTCGCAACGGGCATCTTCAACCGATACTTCGGTGGAGTGTTCGGAAAGCACGTCGCGCAGTTCTACGGCACCCGACGCGGCCATCAGGTCGTGCGTGAAGGCGAAAGCCACGGTACGGGCGCGGTGGTTTATCTCAAACTCCGCGCCTAAAAAGATTTCCAGTTTCTCGAAAAACTCCGCGACAGTCCAGTGCGGCAAAGCACGGGCATACTGCGGCGTGTACCATGCCGCCGGGAGGCAGTTGCAGACAAGCAGCCAGCGGTGTTCTTCGGATTGTTCCCATTGCGACAGGTCTACGGCATAGCCTACGGCCTCGCAAATCTTACGCACGATGAATATGAGGTAAGGCTGCCACGACAGCCCCCATGTGTCGGAGTGCCAGGAGTAATGCCCCCTGTTCTGTGTGGCATCGTCCACGGTGTATTCGGCAAGGTTCTGAATATTGCCCGAATAATCGTTTACCCACGGCAGAGCCACAGCATCGGGATAATAAGAGGGCTGCCACGCCTTTACCGGGTCGGGCTTGCCCGAAGGCCATTGGCCGAGGTCGAGTTCATTTATATAGATGTCGTCGAAGGTCTGCGAGAAGTTCTGCTCGCTGCGGCCTTCAAGGAACTGGCATTTTACCTCGGAAGCGTTGATTTCGTTGACAGTGATGGAGCCGAATTTGAAAAACTTGCCGTGCCGTATTTCGCACTCGAAAATTACCTTACGGGCGATAACGTCCGCACGGTTGATGTTGCCGAAAATGGCCGTATTCTCCGGGCAGTCTTTCAGCGGAAAGGTTATGCTCAAAGTATAGCCGTCCGAACCGCTGAACATTCGATTTTCGGCCACATATTCAAAAGATGTGCCGGATTTGAGGACTGCATCGCGCCCGTTTATTCTAATTTCCATAAAGAAAGATTATTGATTATTTCCTTGATTTAGGCAGACGGTTTCGCATCAGGCGGTCGTATTCGTCCTGTGCGCGCTGTATGCCGTGGTCGCCTGTAACGGTATTGACGGTAACGAAAGGCTCGTTGAGCCGTTCATCGAGGCGGTCGAGCGTCGCATAGAGCCGTTCATCAGCCGCAGGTGCGGCCTGCGGCGGCACGTTGACATTGACAACGGGCATGGCCTGGGGTTGCGCGGCAAGCACCATAGGGGCTGTTATTGAGCGCGACACGTCGGCTGCGGTCAGCGATCCGACAGTGTTTGTGCGCTGCGCATAGTCGAGGGCTTCGATGAGCGGCCTTGTCTGCGGCGATTTCACGAGTTTCTGCGAGGCAACCCATTCTCCGGCATGAACCACACCGGCCACTTGGTCGGGCTTGCCCTCCGGGGTAAAGCCGCCGGATTTGTAGCCCTGCGCTTCTGATGCCTGTTGCTGCTTCTTGATGGTGGCTATCTGTATTGCACCTGCGGCAACGGCCATCGCCGCCGCTATCGGCGCAAGGATATAGCCGATAACGGGCACGGCGGCAGCGGAGCCGTAGGCGTTCAGGGCATTTGTGGCCGTCTGCGCCACCGCCTGAATAACCTGCATCACAAACATTTTGCGGTTGGCCTCCTTCTTGATTTTGGCAATTTCCTTTTCTTTCTGCTTCTCGGCTTTCTTGACGCGATAGGAATTGCCCTCTGCAAGCTCTATTTCGCGGTCGTACTTTTTTTCGGCCTTTGCCACTTCGAGGTCGGAGGAAGCTCTGACAAACTCGGAATACTGCTGCATACCGGCAGTCATCACGGCAAAGACCGATTGGGCGAGCGCGGCAAGGCGTGTCGCCCAGTTGCCTCCGTCTTCCTCGGTGCTGTCAAAAAAGTTCTTCCATGCCTCGTAGATGTCGAGAAGCTGATTGGTATGTTCGGAGCCTAACCGCCTCACTCCCTCTATTGCCTTTTTCTCGTAAGCACGGTTGATGCGGTCTTTGGCGGCCTCCGCCTGTTCGTGGGTAATCACCCCCTGGGCTTCGAGCGAAGCCACAATGTCGAGTTCACGCTTCTTCGCAAGGGCTGTCCGCGCCGCCGATCCCTGCGCGGGGTTCTTTGCAAGCAAAGCGCCTGAAGGCGATAAGGCGGAGTCGGGCATATACTCGTCGGCATATTTCTTTTTCAGGTCGCTTTGCGCCCGGAGATAGTCTTCGTAAGAGATAAGCCCTGCGGCATAAGCCTCGCCGAGCAACTGCGTTTCGAGTTCGAGGCGTTTCCCGGCTTCCTGATATTCGTACTGTTTGCGCCACTCGGCCACATGCTGCGCCAGAAGTTTCTGACGGCGCAGCCTCTCGGCGTCCTCGGCCTGTTCAATCTGCACGACATAGTTGTGGTATTCCTCGCTGTCTTTGGTATAGGCGTCGCGCATTTCTTTAAGGTACTTAACCTTAATCTCGAAAAGGCGTTGCTGCAATGCCTCCTCGTTCCCGTAGAGGGCATTGCCGGGAGTGGCGGCGTCCATATGCGCCTGTACCTCCTCGGCGGACTTCTTGCGTCGGCTTTCCTCCACCGACATGGCGGCGTTCTTTTTCAGCCACTCGGCCTGAAGCTCCGCTTTCTTTTTCAGCAGTTCCTGATAATCCTCGTCCTCCTGAAGATTGTAGTCCTCGAAGATACGGAGGCGGTCGTCGTAGTATTTGATTTCGAGGTTGTGCTTGTCGAGAAGGAACTGCGTCCACGATTTCAGCCCCGCCGAATAATCGCTGACATTCTGCGCGGCACCGGCCTCCCATTCGCCTTTCGCATCGTTGAGTTTGTCCTTGAACTCCTTTCGCGCCTTTATTGCCGCGCGTCGTTCCTCGGCCTCGCGCGCCTTGCGGTCTTTTTCCGATTCATAGGGAGTAAAATCATCGAGAGTAAAGTCCGGGTTGCCCGCCACAGGGTCGTTGGAAGGTGTTTCAAGCACCGACAGCCGGGCACGGGCTTCATCGAGAAATTCGCTCACCTCGTTTGCGGCGATACGCCTCGTTGTAGGGTTCGGCTCGTTGATGCCTATGATTATGGCGCCTCCCTCTCCACGCTCGGCGTGGCCCTCGAAGTCGGTTATGAGCCTGCGAAGTTCCGTTGCCGAATATCCGGCGAGAGGATTGGTTTCACGCTCAATCTGATTTATTTCCCCCATCGCGGTTGTATATTCGCCGTGGGTGCCTATCATATCGTTAACGACATTGACGGGGTGCGCCGTCCAGCCCCACTTGTCCTGTAGGCTGCCTTTGATTCCCTGCAACTCACCGACAATATCCTGACCGATAGTGCCGGTGGTCTGCAAGTCAATGACGACGCGGTTAGTTATGCGCACGGCGTCCTTGTAAGACTTGCCGTAGGCGACAAGCTGCTCCTGCAACTTCTTCGCAAGGCCGCTGAAAGCATCGTCGAAAGTTTCCTGTGCGGCATCTTTCGCGCCCTGTATGGCACGTTCCTTAGCGGCGATGCGCGCCGCAGCCGCGAGCCTTTTGTAAGCGGCTGTAAGGTCTGTAATCTCGTTGCGCTCGTTGATTAGGCCACGCAGATACTTGCCATACTGGGATATGATAGTGTCCTTGACCTCCTTGTATTCTTTGGTTCCTCGCTTACAGGCTTCGAGTTTGCCGAAAAGTTCGTCAAGCTGCCGCTGTTCCTTTGATAGTTCCTTTGAGAAATTGGCGGCGGTGTTGACAGCCTCGCGGAGCTTCTTCGTATATTCGGAAGTGCGGTCGCACAAAGCCTTTACAACGAGCACAAGAGCCGTAACCGCCGCGAGAATGAGGCCGAAAGGATTGGCCGACATAGCGGCGGTAAGGAGCCGGAAGGCGTGGGTGGCCGCGCCTATGCCCTGCGTAAAGGCTATCACCGCTATGCGCCCCAAAACGACAGCTATACGCCATGCGTTGTGAAGCGCGGTCGCGGCCTTGACAACGATATTATATGCTGCATGGGCTGTCTTCACCAGTCCGAGCCACGAATAATAGGCGGCAAAAACTGTGATGATACCAAGTATGGCCGTGCGGTACTTTATGATGAAAGTAACGATTTGGTTCAGCACACGGAGGAATACGGAAGAAGAAGTGTAGATGTGCCGCATGACCGGGTACAGCTTCTCGCCGAGTTCCACGGCAAGCTCCGTAACCCTTTTACGGGCCTTGTCGATTGCCGCCTGTGCCGTATTGTTGAAAATGGCGTATTCGTTAGAAGCCGAGGTGCCCTCGCGGAAAGCCTGATTAGCCTCGCCCAACTGCCATTTAAGGAAGTCGAGGTGTGAAGAAAGGTTTGACAGCACCGAGGACACGCGGGCACCGTCGAGGCCGAGATCCTGGAACAGAGGCGAGAGTACGGCAAGAGCCTGGTCTTCGCCCAGTCTGCCGAGAGCTTCGAGGAACATCATCACGCCCTCCGTGGTAGACCTGTTGAGGGTTTCGATGAAAGTATTGGTTTCCAGCCCTACCTTTTTCGCCATTTCTCCCGGCTTCTTGAAAAGCTCCATAATGGTGCGCTGCAATGCCGTGGCCGACATTTCCACCTTTTGACCGTGCGCGTCGAGCGTGGCGGCAAATGCCATGATTTCGGGTATGGTCATTTTCGCCGTAGAGCCTATGCCGGCCATACGCTGCGCAAACTCCACGATGAAAGGCTTGGCCGCGGTGCAGTTCTGCGAAAGGTGGTTGACGGTCGAGCCAACTTTCAGCATCGCGTCGCGCACACCGTACATCTGCTCCATGCCGAAGATGTTAGACAGTTTGGCGATGGTCTGCGTGGCACCTTCGCCGAGGTCAACGAGCGCGACATTTATAATAGAGGCGGCTTCGACATACTCCTTGACGGACTGCACCGTATTGTAGCCGAGGCGTCCGCCCTCCTGTGCGAGAAGATTAAGCTGCTCACGCGCCAGTCGTGTATCCATGCCTTTGAAAAGCTCGTTGAGTTCGAGCACTTCGGCAGCGGTCATACGGGTGTATTTCTGCGTGTTGGCAAGCGTTTCCTCCATTTCGGCGTAAGTGTTGACGGCTTTACGTCCGGCCATCACCAGCCCCGTAATTGCGGCCACCACTCCCATTATGGCCGTCTGGCAGTTGTTCAGCCAGTTGTTGAACCTCTGCCACCGTGTCTGCCCGACAGCCATCTGCGCGTTGATCTTAGCGATTTCAGCTTTAAGCAGTTTGATTTTGGCAATCTGCATATCCCACGCGGCAGTGCCGCGCTGTATGCCGTTAAGCTGTGATTGCAGGGTGCGCAGAGCCTTGTTAAGCTCCCTGGGTGTCGCCCTGTCCATTCGGGCAAGCACCTGTTCGGCGGTCTTGGCCGAGGACTGCAATTTCTGAATAAGGCCGTTTGTCTGTTTCAGCTCCTTTTGCAGTTTCGACATCGTGGCCTTATCTCCGGCGGTCGCGGCTTTCGCCAGTTTCTTCTCCAGTTTCGCGGCCTCGGATTGCAAGCGTTTCAGCATTTGCTGGGCCTGCTTGCCATTGACAGATAGCGTTACAGTTGCGGAAGTATTGTAATTAGCCATAATTCAATAGTTTATTGCGCAAATGTAGCCGCAGCCTCTCTGCCCCTAAAAGACGGATTTTTAGGGGCGTCGCGCGCAAATTGTGGGCGGTGCAGCCGGTGGCCCCGCAGTTTGCGCGCATAAAGCACCTCGCCGCCGCGATGTTTCGGGTATGAAATCGGGGCCCGGAATATCGCGGCGGCAAAGAGGTGTAACACAACGTTTTAACCGTACCGTTTCGGCGGTTCTACAAAAGCCCACGGATTTTTAGGAGGTTAAAAACGTTGCAAGCCTGAAAAACAGTGTTTTATCAGGCGCAAAGGGGGTTCGGGGGAATATTTTCCCCCGAGGGTGCTTCGCACTATCCCCCCACGGCCTGTCGCTTTTTTCGGGTTGTTTCGGGATTTTCGGGCGGAATATGTAACCGCACCCACCGCCGCGCCCTGCGTAGGCGAAAGCGCGGTGATGTCGTTGACGCGATAATCAAAACGGGCGCAGGTCGTTTTGAGGTCGCGGCAAATTCCTATCCTTACATCAGCCGACGGGCGGTGATGTCCCGATGATGAAGCCGGGTTGTGGATTGGCATAAAAATCAGGGTGGAACGTAGCACGGGAGGCACGGCATACACCGTGAGCGCAGGGAGCGGTGTTGCCGTGGTATGAGTTGCCGTGCCACATTCCTTGTTTATCGCGGCCAATACACTCTCGGCGAAATCATTTGCAAATCGGGGAAGCACGTCGGGGTGATGTGTCGGCAAACGCGGTGTGTGTGTCGGCGTGGCGCGCAACGGAGGTGGCCGGGGCAACAGGGCGATGATGACAGGCGGAGCAATGCAGCCCAACCGAAAATCTCGGCCATAAGAGCCTCTGTGAAACAGTGGGTTGTTGGGCGATTAAAGGTTTTCGATTGATGCGTAATGGCCGCTCGGCCTTTCATCAGCGACCGCCACGGCAGCCGGAGCGTAGCTGTGCGCCGACGCGCCGCGTTTGGGGCGTGGGGAGGGGCTTGTGTCGGTATGCCGTTATGTCGATATGTCGTGCCGATGCCGCAGGGCGTGTGTCGTGGGTGCGCGCCCCCGGCAGACGGTCTGCCGTAATGCAGCGGCGGTGCGGGGCGGCTTAGCAATGCAGTGAGAGGCACCCCCGACCGCAGGGAGTTGGCTCTAATGACCGCAGGGAGTTTGTGCCATTGGGGTGCCGCCACGTCCGCACTGCCAAGCTATGCCCGGCAACGCGGCGGAGTGCAGTCAGAACGGCGAAAGGGGGCTGTCGGCCACGGTGCGCCCGGAGGTGTCGGCAAGTCAAGTCGTTGTGTCGGCATACCGTTATGTCGGCGTGTCGTGGCGGTTGTCCGCGAGGGTGGCCTATGTTCCTCTGCCGGGCGTTGTGCGGTGGCGGATCAGGGCGTGGGCGCGACGGTGTGAGCGGAGGTAGCGCGGCGACAGTGAGCGCGGCAAGGCTCGGAGTGTTTGAACACCGCCGCCGGGTGTCGGTCTGAACTGTGTTCAAGGCTCTCTCTTAAAAGCCGGAGTGAAGCCTGGGCGTAACGTGGCGTTTGTGGAGCGACAGACGCCGGAGCAGTATGCGGAGGTGTCGGAGCGGAACAATTTGAGAGTGTGCCGGGGCCAACACCCGACGGCAGAGGGCAACAAGCGCAGCGCGGAACTCGGAGCCGCCGCCAAGTGAGCCGCCGCGCGCCGGAGCGATTGCGTCGAAGCGGCCTGTGCCTGTAAGCCGCCGCCTCACAACGCTATGGGTGGGATTGGGGATAATGAAAACGGCCACCCTCACGGGCAACCAAGATAAGTGATATCGGATAAGGGAATTTACAAATCTGCTTTGGGATATTCGGTCAGTTTTAGCGAGATAGTTATTTCGGTGGTTTGGTCTTTCTTGATATTAACATCTTTAACCTCACCATAATACCAGGATTCAGTTGTTTCAGTTTCGGAAATTTTAGGTGATGCCGCAGCTATTGTATAAGTGCCGACATAAACCTCTACGGGCCATTCAATTTCTTTCATTGGCGCACTTGGAATAAAACCTTTTTCAGGTACTATTGCAACGCTATATTCTGAAAAATCTATATCATCTTCACCATTCTGTTGAAGATGAACTATAAGTTTGCCGGTCGGAGTCGGGCCGTCAACACTTGGCTCGTCAGAATTACAACCACTTATTATACAGAGTAGTGGAATTAGCAGGTAAAGAAATTTCTTCATATTCATATTGCGTTTGAGATTGCAAAGTTACGAAAAATAAGCGACATATCCATCACGGACTTGTCGCTCAAGATCTGCTTATGAAAAAACTTATATCTCGGTGTGGCGTTTGCGGCGGCGGAGGTAGAGGGCGATGCCCGACACAATCAGAATGAGGGCGGCGAGGGTGAGGATTATCCGGGTGGAGTCGGGCGGCTCGGCTACGGAGGTGGTGGCTGTGTGTTCGGCTCTCGATGTGGCGGAGGCGTGGCGGTAGGCCACGGTGTCAAGTCGGTTATATCCGGCTATGGCGTTGCGTGTCTGTCTGCGGCGGTCGGCAATCTTGCCGCCGACGGCGCGGATTCTGACGGTTTCTTCGGGCGACGCTGCCGATAGTGATGCGTCGGCGTGTCGCTCTATTGTTATATCCAGCGTGTCGAAGTCGAAGTTGATGCGGCGCATGGCGGTGTCGATGCGGAGGAAGTAGCCGGAGGCGAGGGAGGCGGCCACGCTGTCGGTGTCGGCGCGGTTCTCGGCGGCGATTTCTTTCTTTGCCCGGCATGATGCGCAAAGTGCGGTGAGCAGCAGGATTATGTAGAGTTTATGGTTCATTGTTCATTGTTCATTGTTCATAGTTCATGGGTTATGAATCGGATATGTCTTTATATTCGGCGGTTGCGTCGAAGGAGGGGCAGGCTTTGGGGGCGAAGTCGCGGTGTCCGTATATCCTGGCACCGGGGTATCGGGCTTTCAGGGTTTTCAGGAGTTGGCGCAGGGCGGTTTTCTGTATGGGGGTGCGGGTGTCTTTCGGGGCTAACTGGCCGTCGGGTAGCCGCTTGGTGGCGTCGCAACCGCCAACGTAGCACACGCCGATTGAGTGTGCATTGTGGCCGGAGCAATGTGCGCCGATCTGCTCGACAGGTCGGCCATTATGTACGCTGCCGTCGAGATATACGATGTAGTGATAGCCTATGTCGCGCCAGCCGTTGCCGCGCGGTTTCGGGGCGGTGTGCCACTTTCTAATCTGCTGTACGGTGAAGGGCTTCCCCTCGGGTGTCGCCGTGCAATGCACTATGATTTCTGTTATGCTTCGCATTTTCTGAAAGGTTATGAGGTTATAGGGTTATGGGATATTTGAGCCGAGTGAAAATCGTTTCACGACCGGGCACCGGCTTTCAGCCGACTTGCCCTTTTTCATCATCTCGAATATCATTACCACTCCGGCTATTGCCGTATTGGTAATGATATTTCATGCCGAAAACCGCGCCCGCGAAAGTGAGGATTTCACCGAAAGCCACAAGCACGGAGTTGTGTATTTCGCCGGGCGGCGGCACGATAAATCCAGCAATAAGCAAGCCGCAGCCTACGGCGATAAGGATTATTGCCGAAATGAGGGTTATCGTGGGCTTATGTCTAGAAAGTTTTGCCATAATGTCTTGGTTATGTGGTGGATTATGCGTATCTTTGCGTCTGTAAGTGAAACCATACTAAAAATGACCCGGACACCTCTGACGCAAGTGAAGCCATGCTAAAAATGAACTGGATACCTCTGCCGTATGGCGGACAGCATTTCCCATGAGGGCTTTCCTGCCGGTGTTGCATTGATAGCATTTCCGCGTGGTCTTGTACCATCAGGGCTATCATAGCTCGTATAAAAGATAGCATCCCCTTGCGGCTCGTCCGTGAGGGCTTTCTTTTTTGCAGCCGGCGGCTGCTGCATGGGACTGGAAATCGGAAATCGGGGATTGGGGAGTGCGCCAATGCCTTGTTCCTAATTTCCAATCCCCGTCATGGGCCAAAGACCCATGACTTTGTGCCGGGGTCGTATATGATGGTGAATGTAGCGAGTGAGCTTGTGAGGTTTGCCGGAGTTATGGCGGCGGTGCCGGGATATATAGGCTTGGCAAATCCGATTCCGAAGGTAAGGCGTATCATGCGCTGTTTCTTCGGGTTCTTCGGGTCGGTGAGCGACACGGAGCTACGACCGAGGCCGAAGCGGACGTTGCCGTGGAGGTCGGTATGCCGCGTTACGAGTGTCGAGGCGGCGGCAGACCATCCCTCTGCCCTGACGGACAGGAGGCTGTGCGAGTTAGTGGAAAAGAGTATTTTGGTGCCGTCGAGTTTCACGGCGTAAATTGAGCCGTACAGCCCCCAGCCTTTCTTGGCCGCGCAGTATTGCCGCGCGGTGCGTTGCTCGGCGGTGGCGAATTTGTTCTTGAAGGGGTTGCGTTTCCTGACGCGCCGAAAGAGGTACGGTACATATCCGGCGGCGGTGAGGTTCTGCGCGCCGAGCAGCCGCAGGGTGCCGTTGACAACCTGACAGGAGATCTGCGAGGATTTATAGAGGTTGTCGGCGGTGCCGACGCCGAGCAGTGAGTTGATTGTTTGTATCTGTTTCTTGATGTCGGCCACGTCGCGCCTTGCGGCGTTGAGGTCTGTAACCTGTTGGGCGCGCATCGCCCCGGCTCGCTCGGTGGTGGCCTGTTGTATCTGAATCGGCGTGAGGTCGGACTGCGCGCCGGTGTATAGGTTGACGCTCCGGGCGGCGAGGTAAACGTGGTTGCGGTCGGCTGTGCCCTGCGAAAGCGCGGTGAGTGCGGGGGCGGCGGTTTTCAGGGCCTCGTGCCATTTGTTGATGATGTCGAGGTTGGCCTGTGTTCCGGCAGTGGCGAGTATGTCGACAATCTTTTGGAGAATCGAGCCGACGGTTTCGGGCGACACGGAGTTAGCCGCCGTGGTGTTTCGGAACTGTGTAATGAGGTCGGTTAAGGTCGTTACGTCTATCATTGCGGTAATCTTTACCGCAAAACTACGGCGACGGTGTCGCCGGGGAAAAGACACAAAATTTCGGCGATATGCGCCCTATGTCGCCGAAAATGTGTAACTTTGCGTATGGTACGCAGTGAAGAACAAAAAATAATTGACGGCGGTTACTCCCTTGAAAATATCGGAGTAAACGGGATTGCATATCCTAAAATAGATGCTCTAAAAATAGCCCATGATTATTTCGTATCGGGTATGCCTATTTTGGGCGGTGATGTTTATGTCCTTAAAAATGGATTATTAGAACGAACCTATGATAATTGGTATTATAACCAAGGTGCAGACGAATCCGCTCCCGAATACATAAAGAATAGTTACGAGCGGACAGATAAATTTATTAGGAATTACTCGGATAATGCAAATTATCTTTTTTGTATAGTAGTTGATAAGGATTTTAACAAGTCGGATGCAGAAAAATGAAGAAGTGGCAGAAGATATTGGGTTGCGTTGTGTTTGGCGGCATGGCTATTTATGAAATATTGATATGGATAAATGCTTATGTCGATTTGAAGTATATTATCGAGCCATACGGCATAAATTTCTTAATGGAGTGTGTCAAGTTGAGATTTGACGCTTTTTCAATATCTATGTGGGTCAATTATCTATTGGCCTTATTCCTGTTTATCTGCCTATGGAAGAAAGGGGATAAGAAATGAAGCTCACGGATAAACGGTTTTGGATATTTGAAGGGTTTACAATATTATATGTAATCCTATTGTGTTTCTTGGGGCATCTTATATGGGGTAAGACTACGACATCAATAGAATTTATTCTATCGCTTGTCGGGATATGTGCCGGAAGCGGATTTATAACGTGGATTTTGGCAAATAGAAAACATTGGTTGTTATTCGGTCTTATTTATGAGGGTGTTTTCCTATTGATAATTTCAGGTGTATTCTTAATAGCTGCGATTATCAATCATTGTGCCGTGTTTAACGATTTATGGCTTGATGTGTGGATTTTCATGGTGTATATCATTACTATTGGCGCATTTACTATAATACCTACTCTTATTCTTGCTTTCATAGGATATAAACTATTTCAGAAGCGAATTACGGAATGAGCGGTCGTTGAGGGCGTTGGCGACGATGCCGCAGAAGTGGCAAAGGTTTGCTTGATAGCTTGCACCGCCGAACGCAGAGCGTTGCCCTGGGCCCTGCGACGTTCAAGCGCAAACTTTGCCCAATCACCGCATAAGTTGCGCTCTAAATGATTTATCATTTAGAGCATTTGCAATTATGCCGGTGAAGTCGCGGCCGAGGTTGTCGGCAAAGAACTCTTTCAGATTCATTACGGAGGCGTAGTATTTGGTGGAGAACCATTTGCGGCGTTGACGCACTTTGTCGCGCCCTATATCGCCGGGGTTTCCCCGTGGCACCTCGCGGCCTGTGCCGTAGTCCTGGAATATGCCGTAGGTGTTGAAGCGTTGCGAGAGGGTTACGGAGGTTACTTTGCCGTCGATGTTCATGCCGACGGCAAGCGTGGAGCGGTATAACGCGCCGGTGTCGATTACTTTCAGCAGGGCGATGCGCTCGCGCCATATTCGTATCATCGTGCTATTAAACGCCGTAACGTAGCGGCGGCGTTCTTCTTCGGGGGTCAAGGCAGCCATAGGTCGGGATTGTATCGTAAATCGGTGAAGGTGTCTATCGCTATCTGAAAGTAGGCGCAGGCTGCGCCGGAGAAGAAGTATCGCTCTATCTCGGTAAAGGATATCTGCGGGTCGAGGTATATGCGGTTTTCCTCCAGTCGGGTTTTCTCCAGAAGAAGCACCGACATATATTGCCGGAAAAGTTCGCGGAGGGTGTCGAAGCACCCCTGCCGCGCGTCCATATCGTCGAAAGCGTGGCGCATGGCGAGGAACACGGTCTTAATGCGGCGTGTCCGTGGGGTGTTGTTCATATCCATAAAGCCCTCGGAGGTGTCGCTGACGGCCACGACAGCCGGTGCGGATTGGAGGTTGTGCAATGCTTCCTCGAAGCCCTCCAGTCCGCTGACACGGCAGAAAACGAAGTTTTCGCGCCGTGCGAGGCGGTTGCGGTCGGTCAATCGCCCGAAGAAGGCGGTCGCGTTCCATGAGAATGTCGAGAGTTCATGGTCGGGGGTTGAGGTGTTCATTTCTTCGGGAATTTGGCGTTAAACTCTTTGTATTCTTTTGCTTGCGCGTCCAGTTCGGTGAGGGCGCGGTGGGTGTCGAGGGCGAGGATTTCGCGCTCTTTGGTAATATCTCCTTTGGTGAGGGCGCGAATCATGGCGTTTACGGCCTGTTGGATTTGTGCGCCGGAGGGCAGACGGCTGCCTCCAAGCAGGTTGTCGGGCTGCGAGGCGGTCTGAAAGAAGTGGGGATATAGCCGTGCGAAAAGGTCTTTGACGGAAGCAAACCAGTAGAATACGCTCACTCTGTGAGCAGGTGAAAGGTTATGGGGTGAGAGGTTATGGTTATAGAGTATGCTTGCGAGTTGGTCGAGCAGATCATCACGCCGGGTTGCGAGATAACCTTGATAGAGGTTGTCGCAGATGATGAATTTCTCAAAGACCACTTCGGAGAAGTCGGGGGCAAACGGGCGGTAACGTCCGATGCGCGAGATACAGACCGGCTGCGGCGGTATGGTGTCGAGCCAGTCGAGTGCCAAGAGGCATTCGGCTATTTGGAGGGCGGAGAGGCGGAAAGTGCGTTTGCCGAGGCGACAGATAAAGTCGGAGTTGTGGCGGTGTCTGACCGACAGACGCGCCCACCGGCACAGGCACAGTGTCTTAATCTCGTCGGAGGTATAATTACGGGCTATAAGCTCGAAAGCGTAACGGAGTTGCGCGTCGGAAAGCTCGTGCCAGCCCATCGGCACGGCGAGGTCGATATGTAAAACGGGCGATTCCATACCGCGAAAGTATAGGGTCGCCCGTTATGACGAAAAGACGGAGATTTATTTAGGCCAAAATAAACTCTGAATAGTAGGCAAATTAAAGTTTTGAATTAACGTATTTCAAGATAAATGAATAGCCATCTATTTCCTCATCTCCAATCCATGTAGACATTCCGCTACGTCTATTATTATTTTGAGCTTCTTGAATAAGCTCTACAACTTTGTACTCTTTATGATTATGCAGTAGAGCCATAAGATAAGTTAATGAAACATCACCTCGCATATTCGTAGCCTGAGGCATATATCGGTCTGCCGATGGATTTTGAGAAATGAAATCTGCTATTTCTGCTTCGATTTTATTAAAAACTGATGTCCAAACTTTCTCAAAGTCTTGTTCTGTATAATTTTTCCAATTATCAACAAATGTTTGGTATTCACCAATAAGTTCACCAGATAAAGCAAACGCTCCATTGCCACGCAAACTTAAAGGTTTTTTATTTTCCGGCATTTGGAAAATATCCCACCACAAATCGTCTGCATATAGAGGTTTAACTTTCAAATCTACACTTGTATCTACAAGATGAAGTATATAGAAAAAGTAGCCGTTGACTATTTTATAGCTAACGTACCCACTTTTCTTATAGCCGAAATGATTTCCAACTATCTTGCGGTAGTTGTTAATACCTTTTTCAAATTCCTTTTTTGTCATATCGCAAAATTACTTAAAATCGGGCATATACACAAGGAAAAGCCCCACCGATTGCTCGGTGAGGCCGGAGGCGGCGGCTGTCGTGTTCAGTCGTCGCCGTGGAGGTTGATGCTTGCGAGGTATTCGGAGCAGTCGGCGAAGCGGTCGAGTGCTATTTGCAGCGCGGCGGTGCGTGTGGCGGCGAAGATGTTAGACAACAGGCAGGTCGAGAAGTCGGTGAAGTGAACGTAGACGAAGAAGCGTTTAAGCCCTTCGGGGCATACTGCCGAATAGTCGGTGAGGTTGGCGAAGCTGTCCTGTGCGATGCGTTTGTCCGATGTAATCATAATGCAATGTTTTAAGGGTTTATGTGCCGGGGCACGTTAGATTTTATGTGCATTCGGGTACAAGCGTCAAGCGGTTGGCGGTGCAAGGGTGATTACCGTATTTCAGTATGAAATCGGGGGAACGCGGAGCGCACACCTGCCCTTGCATAAACCGCGGCTTGCTAACTTTGCACAGGAAAATCAGTGCCCCGTGCCATAATGCCGCATTGCATAGCATCGGGCAAACGGTGTCGGCCAGGCTCGCGGCATCACCGGCGGCGGTATGATCAGAACCAATAGCCTTTCGCTTCTTTGGCGTTGCGGAACACCGGGGGCGAGAACAGCCGGGCGGTGTCGGAGCGGTGCCATTCGGGGAAGGTGTCGGGGCGTTTGCGGATATACTCGACAATATCGCGGAGGTTTTCATCGCGCGGAGGTCGGTCGCAAACGATGTCGGCGGCGTGGCCTCTTAGTGCTTCGCACAGTTTAGAGTTTATAGTCGAGAGTTGAGAGAGGGTTGATAGTCCGAGGGTTTCATCACGGAGCCGCTGCATGAGTTCGTGGGAAATGAAACGGGCGGCAAGTGTCGCCTCGGCATTTATAATCTTGGGGCGCAGTTCGAGGTATTTATCCCACAGGGTAGAATGTGGAGCGCGAGCCGGAGAAAGCGATATGATGTGCTTCGGCAGAAAGAGCGTGGCGCGGAAGAAGTCGCACGGGGGCGTGTCGCGCCATTCGGGAATGGCGGCAAGTAGGGGCATGAGGGTGTTGATGGCCGTGTCGCATTGGGAGCGATGGGCGGCGATAAGCCGGTCTACCCTGTCGCGCGATGCCGGGGCAAGGTTTTGGTTACTCACCACGGCGAAGCCGTTGACGGTCTGCACGAGGTCGAGCGACGGTATGGCGTCGGCGAGTGCGCGGTGCACGGCGACGGCGGCAAGCGCAGTGAGCAAGGGGGCGTAAGGATTGGCGGCGAGTGTCGCGTCAATGACGGCTTCGGGGCAGAAAGTGTCGAAAAGCCATTGCTCGGCGGTGTCGAGCCAATGGGCGATTTTGTCGTATAGTGTCTGTTCGCCCTTAACGGCGCATACTTGCTGCGGCACGAAGCGGCGCAGGTCGGTGTCGTTATTTATCAGTCTTGCCATCGGTAGTAACGGTTTTGGCGTCGCGGTTTTCGTCGAGCGTGGTTAATTGGATAAATGGGATAAGGGGCTTCACGCCTTTCCAGCCGTTGAAGCGGATTATGATGCGGTGAACGGCGAAAAGTAGGTCGTGGTACGGTTTCTGAAGGGCCTGGGCGATTGTGTAAAGCTCCCGTTTGTCGGAGCCGGAGTTGTTTGTCTGCGCCTTGCCGGGCACGGAGCCTACGAGGTTGGAGTGAACGCGCAGGGTGAAGCATATCATATTGACGGCCTCCTGTATGTCGCTCTCCCAGTCGCCGCCCTCCTTGTCGGAATCGATCTTGTTGATTACGACGTCGTGCTGCTCGTCGCCGTTGGGGTTGACGTAGAAGGTGGAGAACCACACCTTGCCGGAGTTTTCGGCGCCGGTGAGGAAGTCGAGGATACGCTGTTTTTCCTCGATGATGCGCGCCTGTTGCTTTGCGCGGTCGGTTATGCCCTCGGATTTGAAAATTGAATCCCAGTATTTCTGCGACACTTCGATGTGGTATTTGAGCGGCGCGGAGTTGCGGAGCTTCGCTTCTTTTGCGAGGCCGATAAGCCGCTTGATGTTGTACCACTTTCCCCGGAACAGCGCGCCATAGTACGGTATGGGGTAATAGGTGCTGTCGGGGGTTGGTACGCGGCAGACGATGGCGAATTTGCGACAGGTGTCGCCGCGTTTCAGTCGGTCGCGGAGGTCGGCGAAAGGCGAGGCGGCATCGAGCATTTCGATAATCTCGCAGTCGTCGACGGTGGCGAACTTACGCCAGTTGGCGAAATAAAGGCGAGGTATTCGCCCGTTGGTGTCCGCCGGAGCGAAGCGGCAGTAACAGGCTTCCTTGCGGATAATGCGCACAATCTTTGTCGCCTCGGAGTTGAGTATGATGACCGACACGGCGAAGGCAAAGTGCTTCAAGTCCTGGCACACGCCGAGGAAATAGGAAGGGAGGTCGTTGTCGAGGGTGAAATCCTCGACGGCTTCGGCGACAGGTGCAGAGGCTTGGGCGGTGTCGTAGACGAGGCCGGAGCCGTAGCAGACCTCGGCATTGAACATCTGACAGGTGGCGAGGGTTTCGTCCGATTCTATCAGGTCGATAATGTCGAAGGGCATTTGATTGGTGGCACCCCAGGGCATATATGCGTGGGTGTCGGAGAGGGTTGTCGGCGTAATCTCTCCGTCCTCCTTAAACACTGGCTTGGGGTCGGTGAAGGCCACCGATACACGGGCGTTGGGGAGGATTTCAACTGAACTAAAAATAAGCTGCTCCATAATCTTGTGGGTTGTGGTGCCACAAAATTATGGAGCGAGTATGTGGGGCGAAAAGACGCGGCTAACCCGTACAGGATTGTGTTTTTACAAAATCTTCCTTATGGATTTGTCCGTCGGTTGATATAGAATAAAACGTTTCTTTCTTCAATGAGGTCTTAAAAATACATTCTTCATCATTATTACAGCCTTCTGTTGTTGAAAGTTCTGTAATAATAAAGTGTCTATCATCAGTAAATATAACTGAACTTTCAAAGTAATCAATGTATTCAATATCATCAATTACATCTTTTACATTCGATTCTTCTTGGATTGGGAGTTTTAAGACATCGGTAATTGCCGTATCTTTGTAAACTATCAGGTATATATCCTCTATATCAGAATACTCATAAACGTAAAATCCCACGCACAGGCTATCTGATAGTTTCTTAACAGAGAATAGACGAATAGACGAATAAGAAAGTGAAGCCCTATTTGGAATATTGTCTGCTATGAGTTTCTGAATTTGCATACTATCCAAATATATTCCTTGTCGAGAATGAGCATTTGGAATAGTGTCAACAGAAATAAGGCTGTCAATAGAAATACCCAAGTCACGAAACAACATCAGATTATCATTAACAGCAAGAGAGCTATCGGCTGTTAAGTTTTGCGCTTTAGCTGCTTGTTGTTGATTGCAGCCACTAAATATTAGTGTGGCAAAAAAGATAATGATAATAATTATTGGAGAGTATTTAGACATAGTAAACTATCACTTTGATAATTGCAAAGTTAGCGAAAATCGGCGAGATACGGGGTATAATCAGAGGAAAACTTCGAGGCCGTTAATGCGAAAAATACAGACGTGTCGGATTTTTCGGATCTGGCCGGAGGCCAGGAGCTTGAAGTTTTGGGTGCCGGAGTATCTTGCGGCGGCTTTATTGGGGAGTGCGATGCAGTTGTGCAAATGCACGATTTCGCCGTTTCGTTTCCAAAAGGATATATCCACGGGGTCGCCGCTGTGCAGCATCGTGAGTGCCGTAGTGTAATGGATTGCGTGTGCCATCAGTTGAAAGGATTTTTGTAGGTGTCGTTATGTATTCGGTCGGAGTATCGGAAGCCGCTGTCGGGGCGCACGGAGGTACGGCGGTAGGTGAACTTGACTTTGTTGAGTTCATCGTCGCCGTCCTGAACCTCACTGGTGCTGTCGGTGATAAGCACCGGGGGGAAGGTTTCGTTAAAGAAATCATCGTCGTTATACGGGCGGTCGACAATGCGCACGTCGCGCGAGGCGAAAAGCTGCGTAAGCCATCGGGCGGTGTCGAAAGAAAGGTTATCGGCCTGAAAGTCGAAGGATTGCTCAACGGATTGGTCGTAAAGACGGAGAGTGTCGGCGCAGACGGCCTCGGAGCGTTTCACTTTGGTTTTGGCGGTGGTGTCGCCGGTGAGTTCGGCCAGTTCGGGGCAGTTGAACATATTGGTGAACCAGAGCCGGAGGTCGGGGGTGGTGTCGGAGAAGTAGACGGTAAGGGAGCGACGGCCTATGTCGACGGTTACGCCGAGGATTTCATAAGGCGTGGCGTTGTAGTATTTGGCGGTCTTCCCGTAGAGTGCGGCACGGCTTACGGTGAGCATGGCGAGGCGGTATTTGTCGCCGTAGCCGGTATAACCGTCGGGAGAGAATATGACGCGGATAAGGCCGGTGTCGCATCGGCGAGTGATGATGTGGTATGCAATCAGTTCCTGGTCTTCATATTTGAGAGGCGGCACGACGTAAAAAAGCGGCACGGGAATATCGGGCGTGGCGGTGATGATGCGGCGCGAGGTGAGGAACTGCCGCGATATGATGGCTCCGGGCTGCAGGTCGGTGTGGCGGTCGCAGTAGAGGATAGAGAAAGTACGGGAGGCGGAAGTGGCGTCGGCGGCTCGTGCCGTTAGCCGGAATGTGGCGAGTGGCTGCTCACGGAGCGACATTTCGGTTTCGATGAGGGAAGCGAAATCGTGGAGTGTAACGATGCCGCCGTATGGGTAGTAGGTTTCGGAGAAAACAGGGTTTTCGACGGTGCCGGAAAGTATAGAGAGCGATATATCCACGGAGGCGGCGGAGGTATTGACGGTTATGCGCTCGACGGCGGAGGAAAAAGCGAGGTCGCCGAAGTTGAGTTGTATCGATGTTGCCATGCCGCAAATGTATTGCGCCCCGGCTGCCGGGCAAAAGACAGCCGAGGGCTGCGCGGTCAGGGGATTGCGATTTTATACAATCCCCATTTGTCTTCGGCGCAGAGGTGAAAAGCCAGCCGCTCGGAGGGAGATTCCATATAGCGGAATACCTCGCCGTCGCGCCATGAGTAATAGAGTGCGAGGCGGAAGGCTTCGTGGCTGCCGCAGGCTTCGATTTGCCATGAGCCTTTATCGGTGAATACTTTATAAATATTCTTTTCCATATCATTTCGATTTATAGGGATTATAAAAATGAGTGGGGAGAGAGGGCAAAGCCGAGGGCGTTAACCCTCGGCTGCGGCAAGCTGCTTAAGCTCGTTGAAATGCTGCTCGGATATTGATGCGCCGAGTTCGCGCTTTTTCCAGAGCATGAAGCGCATAGCCGATTGAGGGGTGCGGCAGTTGCAGCCTATGTTTTCGTCGGGCATCACGCCGAGAAGGTAGACGTAAAATCCGTTGTTGCGCGAGCGTTTGAACACCAGGAGCTTGCTCTTTTGAGCGGTGGCCTCGGCAGCGGCTTCGGGCTTCTGTTCGGGGGCGACGGGGGCTGTGGCCTCTTTCTTGGCTGCGCTCTTGCGTGTGCGCTTCTTTGTCTTGGCGGTCGAGGTGGCGTTGGCGGTTGCTGCTGTCGTGGTGGTGGCTGTCGTTTTCATTTCTTTGAATTTTAGAGGGTTTGTTACTTGCCCCGAAGGGCTTATTGAATTTTTACGTTGCAATATCAGGGAGCGTTCAGAAAGCGGCGAAGCAAAAATTTCCAGTAAAATTTCAGCCGGAGGCCGTAGAAAAAATGAAGCTGCAACGTAGCGAAGCGAGATTTTTATTGAAATTTTGCGCAGAAATCATCGCCTGTTTTGCGGCGGTGCGGTGAACCCTACCTTTGCGACAGGAAAAATCACTATGCCCTGACGGATCTGGAAAGTTACAGCCGTCTAAAACCCGGAGGGAGAAAACTTGCCTCCGCCACTGCGCAAGCGCGCTGCCTCCCCGACCGATATAAACAAGCACCCGACAAGGGCGTTCCCGATGAAAGGCAAGCAGCCCGGCCACGGCAGCCCGGAGCGCAACGGCGCGGTCGCCCGGAGGTGTCGAAGCGGAGTGTTCAGACCGTTGCCAATAACACCGATGTTAATGTGTCTTTACGGCGTGGTGTCCGTAGAGGATATGGCCGCTGCCTCGCCCCAGGCTGTGCGCCTCGTGTCTGTCGGGAAAAAGCGTGTGCCCGGCAACCGATTTCCACCGTGCGGCATCGACGGGCATAAGCAGCTTGCCGCCGTGCGTCGGCTTCGGCGCGCCTCTCTCCCCACGGGATCGGAAAGTCGAGAGTTGAGGGTCGAGAGTTGAGGGTCGAGAGTTGAGAAAGTTTTCACCGGCATAATCCGGCGGAGTATGGGAAGGTGCAATAGTTGGCGCGGAGCGTGTCGGAGCGGCAATAGGTAAACCGTGGCGGCGAGTGTCGGCAAAAGGAGCGTGGGGAAAGGCTCGCCGGTGGTGGCGAGCCTCCCTTTGGAGGTCGGAGTGCTTTATGCAATCTCGTAAACCATCGTGTAGTCGGCGTTGCCTACCATATCGGCTGCGCGGTCGGAGGCTTCTTCTTCGTTGCGGGCTTCCACATATACTGTCTGGCTGTCGCCGTCGAAGGTGATTACTTCCACCTGGTATTCTTTCATGCGGTTGGAGCGAGAGGTGGTGCTTGCTGCGAAATTCATTATATGTGTCATTGCCGTAAGATTTTGATTGTTATTACTGTGCGCCGGGGCGCGTTTGATTTTTACGCGCAATAAGGAGGGAAGTAAAAAGAGCGCAAGCGCAAAAATTTCAAACAAAATTTTACCCCTGCCGGGGCGTAGCAAATACTACCCCTGCAAGGGTGTGGAGATTTGTAAAAATTTGAGCGGAAATCGGAGCCTGTTTTGCGATAGCTCGGTACGACCTAACTTTGCAAAGTGAAATATCAGATGCGTACCCGTGCGTGTTTACAAGTAATATCAGTTAAAATCAGGTCTGCAAGAACGGAAATGACGCGATATAATGCGCGGTAAGCACTGCCTCCCGACCGTATGAAAACCTATGTGTTTATGTTTAAGTAATAGCCCGACGGCAACGGCCATATTCCTTGATGAAGCCCGTAACGCCGAAGCTGCCTCACTCCTTGATTCAACAGCCGATATGAGGGGCTACGGAGATACACACCGCTTTACCCCCCGGCATAAACCGGCCTCCAAAGGGAACAGATAATAACGGCACAGCCTTATTCACGCGACAACGCCGACACTCGACGCCGCTGCCGCTTGAAAAAAGAAAGACCGCCCCGAAGTGGAGCGATCCAATGCGATAGGGATAACAGCCCTTATGGGTTGAGATTTGAAGCTCAACGGCCACGCCGCAATAGCCCGGCGGCAGTGTCGCATCGCCAAAGTCAATTATTTGTTCCGAAATATTTTATGTGAAATAAATACGGCCTAACTGAACTTGTTTCGTTTACAAAACCTATCTTTGACGGGATAATAATATTAACTTCACCGCCATTGCCAACTCCATACTTAATGGGTAATTGGATTCCATCACCCCACTGTTTGGTAATATCGTCCTGACCTCCAAAAATGAAATAAGTAACCTCTTGTGTCAGACTATTGAGGTTTCCTGTTGATTCACCAAGAGAACCTGATAACAAAAAATGAATAAGACTCCACCGTTCAAATCTGAAATAAACTTTTTCGCCGTCCTTAAATTGCGGTGTTCCTTTTGCCAACACCTGCATATATGCGCCTGATTCACCAAGTTTATAGAATGGCGCATCGGTTCCAATTTGGAAGTTATTGTCTGCCGGTATTTGGCTTATTACAGACTTACCCTTAAGATATTCATCAATGGCCTCTGACTCCAGTTTAAGCAAATCCTCAAATGTTCCTTGAGCATCTTTTTGTGTGATGGTGATAGACCCTGTATTATAGGATTTGCCTTTGAACACAGTGAAAGCAACTTTACCTGTCCGTGTCGGTGCGTCGGCTATGTCAGCAACACTTATAGAGATAGTTTTGTCGCCAGAGGTAACAAGCATCCAGGACGGATAACCTGCCGATATATTGAAAGAATCATAGTCGCCTATCAAGGTGAGTTTAACATATTGAGCGTTACCCGGTATAACAACTTCACAATCGTGAACACCCAAAGCAACCTCACCTTCTCCCTGCAACTGTACGGCTAAAGAGAATAGCTTGTCTTCGGGTTCTTCTTCATTGCCGCAGGATATGAAAAAGAGCGGTAGGAAAAGCAGAAGTGTTTTCAAATATTTCATAAAATGGAGATTACGAGGTTTATAAAATATTGGAGTATATTGCCTCCAATATTGCAAAGTTAATGATAATATCCGATAAAACGAGTGTTTTATGTCGAAAAACATAATGATGCGCCCCCGGTGGTGAGGTCGGGGGCGCGGTGGGGGTGATTAGTCGGCTGTCGGAGGGTCGGCGGCGTGTGCCTTGTCGTAGCGGTCGAAAGCCTCGCTTATGGCTTTCTCGATGTGGGGATTGCCGGTAAGAGCCGGGTGCTTCTCGTGGCATATAAGGCATGGCACGGTGGCCTCAGGGCGGAGTATGTTGGCAGTGGCGATAGCGTTGTAGATACGCTGTGTTACCTCGATGCCGTCGGCATAGTAGTGAAAGGTGTACTCGGCTTTTGTTGTCTTATTTTCCATATCAGTATGTGGTAAGAAGTTAAACTTGTGGCTCGCAAGAGCCTTTTACACTGCCGTGCAAAGTGCGGCTGCAAGGCGCAGGGGTCAAGGGTTGACCGACAAAAATTTTCCAACGGCAAATTTTTTCGAGGCAATTCACCTGCCCTTGACGCACCGGGGCCGCTTTAACTTTGCGGTGGAAAAGGACGGCGAGCCATAGACGCAATGCCGCATAGGAAAATCAGACAATGCCGCCGAGTGATATGCCTGTGGCGGTGTCGTTGTAGGGGAACTTCTCGCAGCCGATATATAGGGTGTCGAAAGCGTCGGTGCCGTCGGTGCGGTGTTCGAGGCGGTCTTCCTCGGTTTCGGCGAGTTTTTCACCGGCTTTGTCCTTGCGGAATCCGAGGCGTCCGCAGCTCACCCCGGCAGACTGTATGGCAAGGATTAAATCGTCGTTGTTCTGACGGTTGAAAAACGGCATAAGCCGCTGTTTACCTGCGAAGCCCTGATTTATGAGCAGGTATTTTTCATCGTGTCGCATGGGATTGCCGAGATAGACATCTTCGACGCGCCAGCCGTGCCGCTCAAACTCGTGGATAATTACCCATCGAAAATCCTGGTCGTTGACGGCATAGTTGCCTCCCAAAGCTGTGCTGTCGTAGTAGAACACGACGGTCTTGTTTTGGTGAGAGGCATAGTAGGCGCAGAAGTCGGCGACAAGTTCGGGCAGTTTGCGCTCAAACTTTACATAAAAGGATTTTACGATGTTGAGCCGCTTGCCGGAGGGTTGCCCTGCCACAATCCAGTTGATGTTGGCGTTATAGTCCAAGCCTATGCAAATAGGCGCGAGAGGGTTCACGTCGGCGTCCGCTTTGCAGGTTATGAGGTTATGGGTTATAAGGTTATCGGCTTCCATAACCTTATCATCACATAAACTTTTGAAAGCCAAGTCAAGGCTTTCAAAGTCGGAGGCGTTATACTTGTGCCGCTCGCGCATGGAGGAATAAAAACCGTCTTTGGCTATTCCGATCCTCTGACAAAGTATAGAGGTTTGGAAAGTCAAAGGGGTGAGGTCGCGCTTCATCTGCTTTATGTAGTTCTCGCCGAGAAGCTGCAAGTTCTCGATACTGGAGTATTCCTTATAATATACGGCCACGGAGCGCATCTGATTAAGGGCGCGGTCGAGGCGTCGCAGATGATTGCGCAGATACGAGGGTGTTGCGGATTGGGTGTTGCGGAGGGATTTTATGCGAGATTTGATGCGCCAAATCTCGTAGACGGTGGCCTCGATAGCGGCTATAAGGTCGGTGTCCATCTTCTCGCGGTAATGTAGGAACCACGAGCCGCGCTTTGTCTGCGGCATATCCGACAGTATCATAATGCTGTGGTTGAAGGAGTGGTATCCGAAATGCGATTTGATGCCGCCGTTGGCCGGGAGGGTTTCGTCTTTGAGTTTGTCGTAGTCGATAAACTTGGCCTCGTCGACAAGCAGCCACGACAGGGTGAGCGAGTTAGACGAGCCGGGGCGGTCTTGCGATATAATAATGGCGATAGAGCCGTTGTAAAACGATATGACGTGTTCGTAGTCGTGCGGCTCGGTGATAGGCTTGGCAAAGGATTTCGGAGGTCTTCGCCCGACAACATAGTGAATTCCGTTTATGAAGCCCCAGCGTTTCCACGCGGCAAGCAGACCGGGCAGGGTGTTCGTCAGGCCATGCTTGAAAGTCGGCACGACGATGCCGCCGGTACTCCCTGGCATACGCTGCATATTTCGCAACACGAAAGGGGCTGCGATGCTGTCGGTCTTGCCCGTGCGCCGTCCGGCGACGATAACGGTAGTGTTCGCGCCGATAAGCTGCGTGAGGCGTTGGGGGCGGTTGAAGTAAATCTTTTTGGCGGCTGAATTGTTCATATAGTATGCAAGAGATTCTGATATATGTCGGATTGATTATTGCTCTTGGGGCAACGGTCGTTTTGATGTTTTTTGGCATCAAACAATGGCATATGCGCCAGGAGGCAAAGATTACACCATTGAAATATCAGGAATGGTTAGCGCAGTACAAGACAAAGAGATTCTATATACTCGCCGCGCAGATATTAGGAATAATCATTGGCATTATTGGCCTCTCCCTCTGACGGGAACAATATATTTTCTTCGAGGTCTACTTCCTCGAAGTCCACATCATCAATATCTATCGTTTCGGCGCGGTATTTCTCCAGTAGCGCGTCAATCTTCTCCTGAAGATTTGGTATGGGCTTAATGCCGAGTACGGAAGGGTCGTCGGTGGCGGTGAAAGGCTGCGGAAGAAGCTGCTCCCACGGCACGGTCTGCTCGTCCTCGATGTCAACGCGGTTGTATTTGGCGTATGCCGAGGCCGCACGTTCCATAGTGCGCGTGTCCTTGCGTTTCTTCGCCATCGAGTAGGTTTCGAGGAACATTTCATTGCTTCGCCAGCGGTGCCAGTCGCGGCTCGCCGCCGACAGCGACGGAAGAAGCTGCTTAATTATTGCGAGGTCGGAGTAAGCGGTGAACTTCGAGAGCCGGTAGCGGTAAAGGTGTTCCTCGACAAACTGGCGATCCTTTGCGTCGGGGTTGGCAATGACCCAGGCGTAAAGGTCGCGTATGCGCAGCACCCGAAGCACCATAGCCTCGGTATATAGCGCGTCCAGTTCCTCTTTGGCGGCAAAGAGAGAACGGCGGCATACTTCGAGCGTGTCGGGTTGTTTCTTACTCATCATCTTCCATGTCAAGGAGATTGTTGGCTGTGTTTACGAGCGCGAGAGGCGAGCCAACTTGCGCGAGGGTCATTTCCTGTTGGCGCAGCTTGACTTTGGAAATGGCCTTGCCCCGGTGGTAGCGGCGCGACACTTCGCTGTCGCGGTGGGCGATGGCGTTGCGCAGCACTTCGGGTGCGATGTCGAGGATTACGGCGATGTCGGATATTTTGAGATATATGCTCGCGTATTTCTCGATGTCGGAAAGCTGCTGCTCGGTGAATATGATGCTATCGGAGTTCATTTGTTGCGGTGAGGCGTTGGTTAAATAGGTCGTTGAGAGGTACGGAATGGTTCTCGATGATGTCGAGGACGGAGGCGTGTAGATTGGCGAAAATCTCCGGCGAGGTGGATATAAACGCGCTCTCGGCGCGGTTGCCACGGGTAAGGTTCTGCGAGGTAACGACGGCGACGGTGTCGCCACGGTCGGAGCGCACCAACAGGATTTTGGAGTGGTTGTCGGCGAGAAAAGTTCTGTCGACAACCTGAACGATGAAGCTCCACAGCTTTATGGTCTTGTTGGTGGCCTTGTGGTCGAGTACGAGGTTGAAGCGCGAGATTGGCCGCTTACGTTTGAGGAAGAAAAGTCGGCGCAGAAATTCTTCGGATATGGAGAAGGAGGTCTGCCATACCTCGGCGGTGCCGGTCTGATCGAGAACCCATTCCAGTATGTCGGCCACTTGCAGGGCGGAAGAAAGATACGCCTGAAAAGGCGCGTCTTTCAATGGCCGGAGGATTTCGGATATTGAGGCGGTGCGCTTCATTTGGCGGCGTCATGTCGGTATTGGTCGTAGCCCTGCCAGTTGGAGCGATATTTCTTATCGAGTTCGATAAGCTCTTTGAGAAAAGGGTAACGCTCGCTGTCGGGGCAAGTGGCGGTTTCGAGTGATAGATTACGAAGGCGCAGATGGACTTCGCGCATACGCCGCAGCACGGAAAGGTTCTCGACATAGAGAGCCTGTATTTCGGGCGGCAGGGTGTCGTGGTCGGCGCGCTTGCCGCGCTTAAAGTCGAGAGTCGAGGGTCGAGAGTTTAGAGAGCCGTCCGGCGAAGTTCTCTTGACGCTCAACTCTAAACTCTCGACTATCACGGAGGCCTGTGCGTCCATAGCCTCTACCTGGGCGTGTGTAAGCTCGGCAACGCGGAAATCGTAATGCTTTTGCAGTTCGGTTTCGAGGCGTGGCATATCGGGCGCGGCGAGCAGATTCTTATACATATTGACACGGGCAGTCAACTGCAAAAACATCTTGCACCCGGCTGCATAGTCGCGGGTGTCGGGCCGCTCCCGGAGCCACGCGCCCAGTCTTTCAGTAAATTGGTGGTTCATATTTCGGCGGTAATTTTGTCCGATACAAAATTATATAGCCCCGGATAGCCGTAAAAAGACAGAAAATGCGTAACTTTGCGGATAATAGCTCGTGCCATGCACAAATATATCGCCGTAATATTCGCGTTGTTACTCTCCGCTCTCACGTGTAGCGGCCAGTCTTTTCTTGCAAAATATCCCAAGCTGACAAAGAAAAATTTGCCCGAATTTTTTGAGGATTGGAAAGCGTACTCGGATAGTATAAGCTCCAATATAACTATAAGCAGTCCGCTTGATAGTCTAATATATGAGAGAAATCTCTTTACTTATGCCGGGATTGCCTTACAAAGCCCACGACCGCGTTATATAGTATATCCTGAAGCAGTAGAAGTTTTAACTTATAAAGAGTTGGGAGATACGACGAATAACAACACCTCCTTCAGTCTTCTTATGAGCATACCATATGCAATGCGAGAATATACCAAAGAAATGGTTAGCACAAAGATACCTGACGGCGGTCTGTATATGACAAATGGCATTTCAAAAAAATTAGATTCATTCCTATATGTGGGAAAGTATCGGAAAAGAAAAGAGCGAGAAAAAAGATTGAAGGAGTTGAGAGAATATATATCGGTTTCGTATGGTATTTTTAATACACATACATATTGCGATTATCCTTTAATTCTTTATATTGGAGTGGCTTCTGACATCATTGTGTTTCATTTGGCATTGGATTGCAACGAAGCCACGGAGATTTGGTATAGAAAAGATAATGACCGCATTATTGAACTCCATAATAATAGAGGGAAGTCGATCATATACGATTGATTACGCCTTGTTGTTTATTCCGGCGATAAAGACGAGGTTCTTGCCGGTAGACTGAAAGAGCCGTTTCATTGCAAGCATCGTCTGGCCGGTGGTAACAAAATCATCGAAAACTATAATGTTCTGCTCCGCAGGGCATACATTCATTTCAAAGGTCGCGTTCACCCGCTGTTTGGAACGGCAGAGCGCGACATCTTCATAAAAAGGTATTGCGAGTTGACGGGCAATAGCGGCGGCAACGAGCGAGGCGAAGTTGCGCTGACGGTGCCGCCGTTTCGGGGTGGTAATCACCGCCCAGCCTCCGACGGCGAGGTTATAGCCGAGAACATCGGCGAGAAGCGCGGCGGTGGCTCCGGCAACTTTCGGAATCATGGCATCGTCGGCCTTAATTTCGGAAAGCGTTTTGCCGTAGACGCTCCGTTTCCACACGGCAAGAAAGAAAAGGCCGGTACGGTATGCGAGCATGGGGCGGCTCTGAAAGTCGCACCGTGCGCCATCGTCGTGCGCCCACTGCTGCCGTTTCTTTACGGCAAACAGATCCTTGCCGGATTGAGCGGAAGATAAAACGGCGGCAGTCGGTGTTTCGAGTTCGGGTGTCGTTATCCCACGGATAATCTCGCCCATGTCAACCGCGCCGCTGCCGTCATAAGGGGAAGCCATCTATCAGGCGGCCTTTTGGGGGTTGATTATCCCGTCCTCGGTGATAATCTCGCCATCGTAGAAAGGCGCGGGCACCTCGTCGGAGGCCTCGACGTTAATAGTTGTCGAGGTGGTGCCGGAAGCCCCCTGTCCGTTGTCCTGGTTCACCGTCGTTTTGGTGAGCCACTTGTCGCAGCCGACAACGCGGTAATTGTCGTTCATATCCTGTACGATAAAAACATTGTCCGAGTTGTTGAGATAAGCCGCAGCAGCGGAAGCCTCCGCGCCCACGCCGGGGTGTACGGCGACGAGCTTGTTAAGCTGTGTCTGCGAGGGAAGCTCGCCCTGCGGCTCGGAGGTAAGCTGCGATTTGTCGGGGAGAATGTCGATGAATTTCCATTTGGCGTCGGCTTTGAGGGTGAAGTCGCCCTTGTATTTGGCCGACGTCGCGCGTATGCCGTTGGCATCACGTTCAAGGAGCGGCCAGCCCACTATCTCGCTTTTGGCGAGATAGTAGATACGACGGCGCACACCGGCGTATTCGGGCGTTCCCTGACACCATGCGAGGCTCTTTTGAATGTTGAGGCAAGAAGATGTCATAGCGTTTATAGTTTATGGTTTATCGTTTATCGGGAGCGAATCGTTGAACGATAGACGCTCAACGATAAACGCTCGCTATGCGGATTTGAGTTTAACAACTTTGAGGAATCGGCGGTCGATGCTTCGGAACTGTGTGCCGAAGAACATAGCGGCGGCGATAGTCATGGCCCACGGCTCCCAACGCTTCACCTCCATACGGGTAAGGTCGCTCATATTGTCGTAGGCGTAGAGCATATTAGAGCCGGGGGTTACGATGTATTTGTCCGTTCCGGCGAGGCAGTCGAGCGGCACGATGGTGGTCTTGTTGAAGCTGCCCTCGACAATGGGCTGCTCGTACTTCTTGTTGTACGGCACGGCGTTGTGGGTAACAAGGTAGGCATCGTTGTAAGCGTCGGCGAAGTCCGGGGCGCAGAACAGGAATTTGTGCTGTTTGCGCAGATGGGGGTCGCAGCTTCGCTCGACCTCCTTAGCCACGTCAACGGCGTTTGTGCCGTCGATGGCCTCGGTAAGCTCGATGAGGTTGTTCTTCGCCACGGAGATATTGCCCTCGGCCATTTCGCGGTCGAGGATTGTTCCCCAGCCGTCGAACAGATCTGCGGTGGTTTCGCCGTCGGGATTGCGTTTGGCGGTGAAAAGAACCTCGTGCAGATGGTGTCCGAGCGAGCGCATGACGGCGGCGATGACGAGGCGCGCCGACGGAGCCTGCATCTGCGCGTCGCCCAGAGTGGCTGTACCTCGGCCTAAAAGCGTCTGAATGATTTCCAGCGGCTCGAAGTCCTCGCGCACGTTGCCGAGGTAGGAAGTAATCTCGCGGTAGCCTACTTTGGTGGCCGACGCGCTGCGGCGGTCGCGTCGGTAAGGGGCGAACTGCCCCGCGCCCTCGACGGAGGGGAGCTTCGTAGGCGCGGTAACTCCGGGCATACCCTGCATATATTTCAGGGCTTCCTCACAGGCAAAGAGCGGCATGAGAAGAAAGTCGGTCTTCCACTGGATAGCCGCCCTTTCATAGTCGGGGTCGGTGATTTGGATAGAGTGAAGTAAATCGGGCATAATGTACTTGAATTTTGGTTACAGAGGGAGGATTTGCGGCATAGAGCTTACGGCAGTTGGTCGTAGATCTCGCGGGCGCGTCTGACCGATGCGCTGAAAGCGTCTATAGGGGATTCGGGCTTTTCGGGCTGCTGCGAAGTGCTAACGATGGCAGAGGTGGTTTCCGCCGGTGCCTTTTCGAGTTCGGCAACACGGGCTTTGAGGGTGGCGATTTCGGTGTCTTTGGCCTTGATTTCGGAGGCGTTGCCGTTCAGAGCCTTGTCGATTTTCGCAAGCTGCTCCACGGAGAGGCTTGCCGTGGCCTTGTCGCCCGAAAGCTCCAGTGAATCGAGGGCGAGGGCGGCGCACAGTGCCGGGAAGATGATAGTAGACATTTGGGGAGTATTTGATTGGTCGTTATTGATTACGGGCGTGGCGGCGTTGGAGGGTCTGAACATGGCGGCAATGGCCGCGAAGAACCTGCCGAGGCCGCTTTCTCTGTCAGCGACGGGCACATTGGGTATAGGCATACCGGCAGCCGCCATCGCCGAGGCGGTGGAATCGGTGAGTTTGGGGGCGGTGTCCTCCGGCTCGTCGGTTATTTCATCGACAAAACCCCATTCGAGGGCTTCTTTGGCCGATAGCCAGCCGCCTACTTTCATAAGGTCAAGGAGTGCTTTGGGGTCTTTTCGGCATTTGGCGGCGTACATGGCGGCAACTCCGGCATCGAGTTTGTCAAGGTCGGCTTTCTGCCTTTCGAGGGCAGAAATGAGGTCGGCCATCTGGTCGGCGTTGAGGCTCGACCATTTGAAAAACTCGTTGGAGCATTTATGCACGAGGTACCAAGCGGCGGTGTCAATGCTGACGTGCTTTGCACCGAGGGCGGCGATAGTCGCTGCGGAGGCGTTCATGCCGACGAAATGCACCGACACGTCGCCGTGCAGCTTGAAAGCGGAGGAAATAGAAAGTGCGGTGGCGAGTGAGCCGCCTGTGCTGTCGATAAGCACGTGAACTGGTTTCCCGGCGTTTTTGGCGAGTATGTAGTCTACATAATCGCGGTCGAAGTCGTAGCCTCCGACGAAGCCTTTCAGATGCAGGTTATATTTGGGCTGTGGCATATCTTAATCGTTGTTTGCCACAAAAGTACCGCAGTAAATAAAGCGGCTAAAAGACACTGAAATTCACGGAAATTTCGTAACTTTGCAGAATGGGAAATCAAGCAATGACATTAGATAAGCAGGTCAGGCTTCTACGAAGCAGAGGCATGACTATTGCCGACGAGAACAAAGCCAAAGAGGTTTTGTTAGATGTCGGTTATTATCGTCTTGGTTTCTATTGGTTTCCATTTGAGAAGACTTACCCGGCAAAACAAAATCGAACACATGAGTTTGTTGCCGGAGCCAACTTCGATGATGCGGTGAAGCTATATTATTTCGATTACAAATTACGGAGCATACTTGCGTTTTATATAAACCGAATAGAGATAAACTTTCGCAACTTCCTGACCTACACGCTTTCCAATAATTATACAGATAACCCGCAGTGGTTTGTCGATGATACGGTAGTGGCAGAACAGTTTGCGTCGACTTTTGACAGTACGGTTTATACGGCCAGTTTCAAACTGAACTCCGTAATCAGGCAACATCACCGCGTCCATCAGGAGGATACATACGCCCCTGCATGGAAAACGATAGAATACATGACATTCGGTAGTGTTATAAATCTCTATAAAGCAATAAAGGATAGGCGTCTGAAGATAGCAATAGCCAATCATTACGGCATACGCTATATAGAGGTCGTTGAAAACTACCTTGAAATAGTAAGGGAACTCCGTAACTATTGCGCCCACGGTAATGTGCTATATGATTTTGTGCCTTTCAAATATATCAGGAGAGGCCCGGCAGAAGTACGGGGCGCCAGGAATTTTCGTAATCTTAACGGCTCGATAGCAGTAGTCCTTTATATGCTCAAACAGGTTTCGATAAACCGTTACAATGAAATGGTGGAAGAAATCAAGGCACTTATACGACACTACTCACAATCCCCCAAAGTGGCCGAAATAATCGCCAACATAAGCGGATTAGATGCCTCAAATGTAAAATAATCACAACTTTTCTGTTTGAGCCATTGTTATATCAGAAAAAATAAGTACCTTTGCAACATCATAAGTGCAGCTATCGGTTTTAGTCCCGGTACCAGCACTCTAAAAGGGAAAAGAGGCCGCGCATTTTGTCTGCGCGGCTTCGCCTTTTTATATCAGTCTGTCAAGCAAAAAAAGGCCGGCTTTCGCCGACCCACCGAGGGAGAGAGGCTTACGCTTTACCAATGGCGGAACACATAGCCGTTATCCATGTAGTAGTCGTACATGAACAATTCGCGGCCATAGGCGGCATAGTCGAAGTAGTTTGCGAGATTGCCCATCGTGCGGTCGAGGTCGTAGCACTCGTCAACGATATGCCGGGCAAAGGCTTCCTCGTCCTCCCACTCGCCGCAGTAGCAGTCCTCGAAGTGGTCGAGGCTCCCGCCTCCCCAATCCACGAAAGCGTCCACGGCCTCCTTGTCGTGGATTTCCGACAGCCGGATATATTCGGCGATTTTATCCCATGTTTCCTGCCCCATGCAGCTTTCGCAGTACCACTCACGGGGGAAGTTCTCGTAGTCCTGGAACATCAGCTCCGGGTCGTTTTCGTCGGCGTGGTAAGCCCGGCAGAAGTTGATGAAGTCCTCGTAGCTGTCGAAGGTGGAGAGGTCAACCCACAGGCCGGAGAGGTCGCCGCCGTTGTATTTGGCGTATGTTCCGCAGTAGAGCGACGGATTTTCGTCGCGGTAGTCGGCCTCGTGTTCGGTGATGGCCTCGCGCAGCGATTCGGGCGTGTAGTCGAGTTCTTCGAGGCGGTCGATGATAACCTGACGGAGAGGGAGGTTGGCGTTAAGAATTTCTTTCATGTCTGTATGAATTGAGGGTTTGAATGAATGATTTCGTGTAAAAGCTCTTTCTTTTACGCTGCCCTCAAAGTTGCTCCCGGCGGTGTTTCAAGACAAGGCTCTGAAAGAAAATACGCTCTGCAAGAGGAAGATTTTCAGAAAGATGCAGTTTAGCCTTGTCGCGCCGCAGGGAGCTATTAACTTTGCGGAGTAAAAGGAAGGGCGCGAAATCAATCATGCCCTCGGTTCACAATGAAAGAAAATCAGCCAGCCGGGAGTGTCGGGTATCGACAGCCGCGACACATACAACGTACAGCCCGAACCCACCGGGGCATCAACGACACTGCCAACGGCCATACAGACAACCACACATACGCCATACGGCGGCAACGGAGGCGTTGAAATCTCCACCTGCTACTACGGCAAAACATCAACTCCGCGAGGCTTGCCCTGCCGACAACGATTCATGTTCCATACGGAGAGAACTTACCACAGCCAAACAGCGAAAGCCAAAGGAGGAAGGAACAGTGCCATATATAAAAAGGAAAGTCCGCCACAAGGCAGACCGTCCGAATAATAATGAGTGGGCGAAGCGTGAGCCTGACGTCCACGGCTGCAACTGCGGCGCACAGTGCGAGGAAGCCCGGCATATCGTCGCAAGCTACGGCCACGCAGGGCAATGAGTGTCTTCGGATATGCCGCCAATGACCGCATTATCCTATCAACGGCTACATCAGGATAACAGCCATGTGTTCAAGTCCTGAAAACGCAAGCCTCCCTCGGTGGGTCGGCGAAAGGCAGCCCATTCAGAACACGCATGGCAAAAGCGAGCGTTGCCCCACCGCCTTAACCTCAATCTCCCACACGGCAGGGTCGCCACCGGGAAGCCCCGTCTTCCTTGTGAGCGACACTTTGGGAAATGGCGGCTCGGCTGCGCCGATCAGCCAAGACCTGCCGCTTACGTCGGTAATGACAAACCCCATCTGAATATCTATACGCAGAAATTTCGATGTGCGGAATTTCAAAGTCGCCGTTTCCACGGGCGCGCCGTGGCTGCACTCGCTGACCGCCTCGGCGGTAGCGTTTGCAAACGGCACTTCCTCCACATCGGTATGGGCGGCCACGGTAAGCCCGGCCATAGCCATTTCACGCAGGTTGGGCTGTAATTTCTCGCAGTCGACAACCCCGACAAACCGTATGCCGGGAAGCGACAGTTTCGGTACGAGGGGCGATTTCATACCTTAATCGTCTGTGTAATCTTCAACTCGCCGGAATAGCCACGGGCTTTAAGCTCGTCGATAAGCTGCCGGGGCGTGAAGTTGGCGAGGTCGGGATTGGTGAACACTCTCTTTAATTTCTTTCGTGAGTGGTGGTATTCGCGTTTCGCGGCGTTCACACACTCCTTGCATCGGTAACTCAGGCCGTCGGGAGCCGATGCCATTCTCCCGAAGCTCTCCAGCGGTAACTCGCGGTTACAGCCGGAGCAGATTTTGGTCGTTTCAGACATAATTATTACAGATATTGTTGATATAACGATTATTACCTATATTTTGCACAGTATAAAACCGCGCTGAACTCGGTACGATTTTTATTCAGTTTTCGCTGTTTTTTCCTTTGTCGCGGTGTCGCTTGACATATATTTTCTTTCTAACCCGGTCGAGGCGTTTTTTGACCGAGTTGTAGTTTGTATCATTGAACTCTATGCCGTGCATCGCCATCCATGCCTCCAGCATATAGTCAATGCGCGAGCCTTTGATGTATGTTTTCACATAATAGTCGTGCAGTTCGAGGTCGAACAGGTCGCGTAGAGTTTCGACGAGGGCGTTAATGCCCTGCGGCGATACATAGTTGAACTGGCGCGGGTCTTTGGCCGGGAAGGAAGGTATAGCCACGGCCACGCAGCCCTGTGGCGCGGGCCGGGGCACATAGTCCGACGGCGGCACGTCGAGGAGGGCTTTAAGACGTTTGGATTCCACGCTGCCGCGCACGAGGCGCACGGTGTACTGCGAGCCGCCGTGCCTGTGGCGGAACCACTGCGCCATAAATGCTTCAAGAGGGAGGTAAATAAGGAAGTCGTTCATATCCGGGTATTTTAGGTTTATATTTTTATTGTTAATTCAGTGGGAAAAGAGGTGTAACCGCCGGAACCGCGCAACCGCCCGGAAGAGGCAAAGGCAATCCCCACGAAGCCACGCATTTAAGATATTTTTCTTTCTTTTCAAAAAGAGAAAAATAAGGTAAATCGGTTGTCGGCGGTTGCAAAACCGGCAAACGGTGGCTTGCGGTGGCTGTGCGGTTGTCAAAGGTTGCAGACATTAAAGTGTTGATTTATAGCGCAGTGGCGGCGGTGGCTGTGGTAACTATCGGTTTTCATAAGATTTGCTGAAAAAATCAAAAAGGAAGGCTTGATTGGCCGGAGCCGCCCGTGGAAGGCTTACTGATTTGATTTTCATGCTCTTGCTGTTCTTCCTCCGTCATGGCCGAGGTGTCGGCGGTGAGATAGAGGTGATAAAGCTGCTGCACCTGGTCGTAATCGAAAGCCAGTGCCGTATCGACATCGTAAAGCTGCCGTCCGGCGGTGCCGCCCTCTCCAAACTCCTTTACAGGCTGTCCGTACTGGTTCATCTTATAGAACTTGCGCTTGACAATGCCGAGGCATGGCGCGGAGCGTTCAAGATACTTGCGCATATCGTCTTCGGAGAGTATAAGCTGTTTTGTCGAGCGCGCCTTATCGGTCTGATAATGCTGAATAATACGGCGGTCGCGTATTATGAGTATATTCTTCGGCTCTGAAAACTCTCTTGTCGCGGAAGTGCCGTGAAGCCTCAGGCTCGACACATTGCGGTTAATGCGAAAGTCGCCCTCCTGGTATAGCCGCCCTTCCTGATAAAGCACATGAACAAAGTTCCAGAAAGAGGCCACTTCGTCGGAGCGTTCTGTGATCGAGTGCTGTTCAACCAGCATATCGACGCAGATATCAAGAAGATTCTCGTAAGAGAAAGGCACAGGGAGGATTTTTTCAAGCGTTCTCAATGAGGCGAGCACCACAACCCAGTTCATATACATACGGTCTGACACAGTTTTGCCGCTCCGGGAGATACGGTTCACTACCTCTGTACGGGTAAGTGCGCAAAAATGGGGAAAATCCTCCACGAAGCGGTCGCGGTGTCTTACTACTTCCATAGTAAGGTGGCACACACCGCGACGGTTCAGCTCCATAAGCTCGGCGAAGCGTTGCCGTTCCTCCAGTGTGTATGTGGTCTTGTTGACAGTTATGTGCAGAATACGCGTGAACAGGGCGGGGTCGATAGTCGGCATTTCCTGACCCGACAGGATAACGCCGCAGTTCACGTTGACACGTTCCACATCGCCGTCTTTCATCTTGCCGCGTCCTACGCCGTCCCACATTGATTTCAGCAGTTCCACCTTTCGCCACTCGATAGAGTTCTTGTATTCGTCGAAATGCACGAGGCAGTTGGCTGTCTGTTCCAAAGCCTTGTTAATGGCCGGGTATGTTTCGCCCTCGTAATTTATCGGCTTGTTCGAGCTTGTAAAAAAGCCTTTCATGGCTTTGCCAAGCTGTGATTTGCCCGATTGCGGCTTGCCGAAAATATTGAAAATCGGGAAAAACTCGAACTGTTCAAAAATGAAGTCGCGGAAAAGCGTGGCGAAAATAAAAGCTATCGCCACCTTGCCGTTGTCGCCGAACACGTCGACAAACAGTTTCAGATACTCGGCCATCGACACGTCGGCCTTGTGGGTATAGGTGAAAGATTTCTCGAAAGCGAAGCGCAGCCGGTTGTCGCGGTACATCACCGAGAAAGCCGGGAGATAGAAAATGCCGTAACCCCGGAGGCTCACCATTCCTATTTCATCGACGCGGATAAAACGGTCTGTATAAATGCCGTCGCCATAAGCGAAGAATCCCTCCGGCTGCCAGCCGAGGGTGCGGATACGTTTGGCCGATTCGCTCTTTCTGAAGATGTATTCCTCGACGCGCATAAGGTCGTCGATTTTGCCGAGCCACACATAACGCCCGGCAATGTTTATCTTCTTTCTGAACAGAGCGAGATTCACGAGGTCGTCCGGCTCCAGAGGTATAATGGCGTCGTGGCCAAGGTCGTTGACGATTTTATAAAGCCTCGTCATGGAGCCTTCGTCGGGAATATCGTACATAGGCAGCAGAATGAAGTTTGAAAGTCGTATGACCTCGCTCTGTTTGCCATAGGTGCAGTAGCAGTTATTGGCAATAAAGAACCCATAGCGGCTGAACAGGTCGCGCTCGTTCTCGCTCTCCGCGCCGTCCTTGCCCGATTCATTGCGCTTGCGCATCTGCGCCGAGTTAAAGGCCAGTTTCCAGGCGGTGCGTTCCTTATATTTCTTGATAAGCTGTTCGAGATACATAGAGGCGAGTGTCGCGTCCTCTATGGCTGCGAGCATGGCGCACAAGTCCTTGATAACCTCCGTGCGTCCTAACTGCGTCGTGGGGGCGAGAAATGCTTTCTCGGCATACCACAGCACAAAATCCTGTTCTTCGAGCGAAGAAAGGATAGCCGGAGTGGTGCAATAGCTGTCGGGGTCGTTCTTTTCTGCTCCGTTGTCAAGCGGAATCTCGCGTACCACAACGCGGAATCCGCGGTCTACGGCCTCGCGTCCGTTCTTCATCACGGCCTTTGTCCCCGGCGAATAAATCTCGCCCTCTTTGGGTATCTCGCTGTCGGGTATAAAACAAAGAGTGTCGGAAATACCTTTAATGGCCTCGAACTGCGTGGCAGTCCACTCCGTACCGAGGGCGGCCACTGCATTGTCGCTGCCGACAGACTGGAGGCGCAGCACATCGGGCGCGCCCTCCACCACATACAGGAACCCCGCCTTTCGCGCGGCTTTCCTTGCTATCTCGATGCCGAAAACGGTATTTCCTTTCTTGTAGACGCATGAGGTCGTGGAATTGAGATATTTGCAGTCCGTATTATCGTCAAGGCTCCGGGCGGTATATGCTATCACGCGCCCGAACCTGTCGCGTATGGGTATGGTGATACGGTTGGCGAACATGAAAGAGAAGTGTCCGTCCTCTCTCTTCCTGATCATGCCGGTGTCAAGAAGTGCTTCGAGGCTGACGCCTTTCTGTTTGACGAACTCGAAAAACTCTTTGGGATAAGGAGCATAACCTATCCCGTTTGCCCGGCAATATTCAAGCGTCCAGCGTTTCGAGGCGTAAGAGCAGGCGCGTTTGGCCGCGGTGTTGCCGGCCACAAGCGACTGCTCGAAAAACTGCTGCACCGTTTCCAGTGCCGCGAGGTCGCCCTCACGCTGAAGGGCGAGCTTGCGCTGCTCGTCGGTAAGGTTGTGGGGAGCTTCCTCGACGGGTATGTTATACAGCCCGGCTATATGGCGTATAGCGTCGGGGTATGACATATTCCTGTTTTCCATAAGGAATCTCACGGCTCCGCCACCCTCGCCGCAACTGAAGCATTTGTATATGTTGCGTCGCGGGTCGACATGGAAAGATGCCGTGCGCTCGGAGTGGAAAGGGCACAGCCCTGTCCAGCCGGAGCCGCTGCGCCGCAACTGCACGAAATCTTTCACGACATCGTATATCTGCACCGCGTCGAGAACAGCGTCTATCGTTTTCTGCGCTATCATGGCTACACCTGTCGTTTCCAGAAGCGTAAAATTTCGCTTCCGAGATAGAACTTTACTTTGCGGTTTCCGATAGTACGATAGCCGCATTTGATAATTCTTTGCTTATCGGTATAAAGCCGCAAGGTATCGCGGTGTATTCCAAGTAGCTCACAGGTTTGGCTTATGGAATAACGTGCAGTTGCAATAATTTGGGGTTCGGTAGCTTTCATATACGGGAACCTTATTATTTAACTGTTTCCGGGAATAGCACGTCGACAGTTGAGCCGAAAGCAACTGCGATGCGCTCTTTGGCTCTTTGATTAGGCGTTTGAATACCCGACAGCCATTGCCTTACGGTTGATTCTTCGCGGCAAGTTATTTCGGCTATTTTTGATATAAAAGCCTGTGCCGGATTTGGTTTCTCCTTTTCTTCAAGGTAGAGTTCCTTTAGTGATTTTTGCTCCATATAATCGTATTTACATTTTTTAACCATTGGGCAACAAATATATTACGCAATATATTTGTTATATTAGGAAATAATAGTTACCTTTGCATCAAGAAATAATCTTATTGCTTGTTGTTGTGAATGATCACGACAATGCAAAGGTAGCTAATTTAATTGATATAACGTAATATTAGCATTAAATATTGCGTAATAATTACTAAAACTTGTAATGGCACGATACAGACTACTTGAATTGAGAAAAGAAAACGGCAAAACGCAGAAAGAGCTTGCCGCAGCTCTCGGCGTAACACAGGGCTTTCTGTCAAGTGTAGAAAAGGGTCGCAATCCTTTTCCCGACGAGCGAGTTGCCGACCTCCGCAAAGCCTTCCCCGGAGTTGACATTACGAGATATGAAATTGATGAGGAAGAATATCCTCGCTATCTTGAATCGGTAGGCAGCAACAATAAGTTTTCGGAGATTAGAATAAATGACCCCGAAGCCTTGCGGCAGATACTCGGAGTCCTGGAGCGCATAGACCGCGACACAGACAAGGCGAGAGGGGGCGATGATGAAGAAATACAAAGATTGCGCGATGACAACGCGCGTTTATGTTCCCGGCTTGATGAGTTACAAAAGAAATACGACGATTGCCGAGATAGGGAGATAGACCTACGAGAAGAAATATGGCGTTTGCGAGAGCTACTAACAGCCAATGGAATCTCTTACACTCAAGAAAAAAAATGATAAAAAGGGCGCGAAAGTTATTGCCACATCAAAAAATATTATTAACTTTGCAGCGTAAATCTTGCGCGCAACATACGCGCAAGCAGGAACGGGCTTTAAGCAACTAATTATTAACCAGTCGTTTACGATTGGAGAAAGTTGTCTGGAAAGCGTGTATACGCCAAAAGCGTATCCCGAGTTCGAATCTCGGTCACTCCGCAAAGTAAGCGAAGCTTTTGCTTCGCTTTTTTGTTTATGGGAGATACAAATTAAATGATTCGGGGGATTGGATGATGGTTGATCTCCTATGCCGGAAACTAATCCGGGGAATTGACTGATTCTCTTAGTTTGAGATATTTTTCGGCGTCTTTGGTCTTGCCGAGGCGAGAGGAGAGGGTGGCCATGTAGTCGTACCAGTCGTAGCGCGTATCGTCGCTTATTCCCGGAGCCTTGAGAAGCTTGGTGTTTTTTTTGAGGATTTTTAGAGCTTCTTTGGGCTTGTCAAGACCATGTCCGGCCATATATGCTTGTGTGAACAAGAGACAGCAGCGGAATTCGTCGGTTTCTTCTGAAGAGGCTGCCTCCAATTCGCGACAGAGTCTGTCGGTTATATCTAAAGCTTCTTCCGTGCGGTCGTCAATAGTTCCTATATATGAGGCTTTCAGATAGTCTATGTGCTTAAGGATGTATGTATTAGCGTCGGATATGTCAAGCTCCGCGATATGGTCGAGTACGTAAATTATGCCGTCGCGTGCCGCAAGCTGATCGGGGCTATATGTCGTGTTGTCAGGCCAATCCCATTTGTTGTCCGTCGAGGCGGGGAAATAACGGGTTATGACATCGAGGACTATGCTTAGCGCGTCATCGGCGGGATGGTCGGTGTTTTCGAGAAGCCAATCAGCCACAGATGTCTGTGAGGGATCGGCAATGAAAGTTTCGAGTTGACCATTGTAGACTTCCTCCCAATACTTCTGTGCCGACGCCGAGTCAACTTCATCCGCCTTATGCAGATAGCGGAAGAATCGCTCATTATCACCAAGTCCCCACGCGCACTCTGCAAGTCTCAGGGAGAGGTCTATAATACTCCCCGATTTTCAGACAGTCACAAAGATGGTGGCATGAGGAAAAATCGCTATCTTTGTGGAAAAGAAGAAAATCAAAATGGCAAGACAATCGAAATTCACAGCAGCTTTCAAGGCCAAGGTCGCCGTGGAAGCCCTCAGGGAAACAGAACCGCTGGAGACGCTGGCCAAAAAGTATGGCGTGGCACCCTCGAAAATCACGGAATGGAAGAACGAGCTGCTTGACAATGCGGACAAAGCCTTCGGGAAAGACTCTCAGAGCAAGAGCGAGCTCAGGAAGGTGACTGCCGAGAAAGACCGTCTTCTCAAGAAAGTAGGTCAGTTGACAATCGACTGCGATTTTTTTGCGAAAGCCTGCGAG